>NZ_AXCW01000058.1 GCF_000603945.1 Actinotalea ferrariae CF5-4
TTCCTGTGCGCGTTGTCCTTCCCACCGATCGCCCGCTCGCAGCCGGCCCCCGCCGGCCCCCCGGCCGGCCTGATGGGATCGTGGTGACTCTCCCGCGCGTGACGCGGCAGACCCGCCACGATCCTCAGCGGCGGTCCCGGCGGGCGTCCTTTCCGCCGGTTTCGCGCGCTCGCCGCCGGCCCCACGGGCTCGCGGCGACTCCCCGCCTGTCGCGCGCCTGTCGCGGATCGCGGGTCGCCGGTCGCGGCGCGGTCTCGTGCCGGACAGCACCGGGCGGGAGGGGCTCAGGTCGCCGTGCGGACCGCGCACGTCGGACCGCAGGGCCGCGGATCGCCCCGCCATCCCCGCGACCGGAGCGCCCTGGCGACCTGGGCGGCCGTCCGGCAGGGCGTGACGCGGACGTGCTGCCAGCGATAGCGCAGGGTGATCTCGCCCCGCTCCAGAAGGACGGCGTTGTCCCGCCACGTGTCCGCGTCCGTCCGGCCACCCGGGTGAGCGAGCTGCCCGTCCAGCTCGACGCGCACGCCGCATCCCACGTACACGGCGTCGGCACGGATGGAACGCCCTCCGATCACCTGGGCGACCTGACGTGTCGACCGGGGCAAGCCGTGCCGCCGCTCGACGTCCCGGTGATAGCGGAGCTCCATCGCCGACTCGGCCCCGTCGACGACCTCACCCAGCAGCTCGATGACAAGGCCACGGTGCCGCGCCCGTGGTCGCCGTCCCAGGGCGCCGAGCACCTCCTCCGGGTGCGCGCCCGCGCGGACGGCAGCGGAGAGCAGGGCGACCGCGTCGTCCGTGCCGCGTGCGTGATCCAGCAGGTCGACGACGGTCGCCCCGCGGCTGGTCAGGTGGAGTCCCGCGCGCGCGGTCACCTCGAGCTCCCTGCGTCGGCGGACGACGACGCCCCGGTCCGTCGTGACCCGTCGGCCCCAGGGGACGGAGACCTCGACGAGTCGGGGCGCAGAGCCGACGAAGTCGTGGACGTAGGCCGCGGAGCGATGGCTCAGCGCGGCGCCCGTGCCGGCGAGGAGGAGTGCGGCCCGTGCCCTCGTCCGGAACGTCGACGGCCCGCCGTGCGTGAGGTAGACGCCACGCTGCACCCGTCGCCACTGTCCGGACGCGGCGCGACGCTCGACGGCGTCTGCGCTGACCCCGCGGTCCACGCACTGGGCGACGGTGACGACGCCGTCCTGTCGTCGGGCCAGGTCGTGGATCGGCGGCGGCAGGTTCTCCATGACGGCCGATCCGACCCCAGGTCCGGTCGCCTGTGCGCGGCGGGCCCTCCTGGCTGTGGATGGCCAGCCTTGCGCCGGTACAGGGACGGGCCGACCGGCGCGGCGCCGTCGGCGGATGAGCGGAGAGGTGCCTCCGGGAGGCGCGGTGATCCGGCTGACGTGGCGGCGATGCTGCTGGCGTGGCGTGGCGTGGCGTGGCGTGGCGTGGCGTGGCGTGGCGTCGCGCCGGCCGCCGGGGCGGTTCAGGTGCCAGGTGCGGAGCGTGGCGACTTTCCCGCGTCAGGTGCGGGAGATCTTCCCCGATCCTGCCCGGGGCTGCGGGGCTGCGGGGCTGCGGGGCTGCGGGGCTGCGGGGCTGCGGGGCTGGTGCTGTGCTCGGCGGTGTTGGCGTGTCAGGTGCTCGTGTGACGATGCCGTCGTGCCGACGCTCGCGACGACGCTCACCCTGAGCGCGCCCACCGACGTCCGGCGCACCCTGTCGCCCCTGCGACGCGGCCCGCGGGACCCGGCCTTCCAGCAGACGGTCGACAGCGCGCTGTGGCGGACCACGCGCGTCGCGTCCGGTGCGGCCACCGTCCGGGTCCGCCAGGTCGGCCCGTGCGAGGTCGAGGCCGCGGCCTGGGGTGACGGCGCCGACGAGGCCCTCGCGTCGGTCCCCGCGATGCTCGGCGACCTGGACGACTGCGCGGACTTCGACCCGCCGCACGGGCCGGTCCGCGACGCGCACCGCCGGCTCGCGCACGTCCGCATCGGCCGCACGGGGCTGGTCCTCGAGGCGCTCGTGCCGGCGGTCCTCGAGCAGCGCGTCATCACGCAGACCGCGCACGACGCCTGGCGCTACCTCCTGCTCCGCCACGGCGAGCCGGCACCGGGCCCGGCACCGCAGGGGATGCGCGTCCCGCCGTCGGCGCGGGGGTGGGCGCAGGTGCCGGTGTGGGACTTCCACCGCGCGGGCGTGGACCCGCAGCGGGCGCGGACGGTCGTCGCGGCCGCGCAGGTGGCCGGCCGGCTGGAGGAGGCGGTCGGGCGTGAGCCCGGCGAGGTGCATCGCCGTCTGCTCGCCGTGCCGGGCGTGGGGGCGTGGACGGTCGCCGAGACCGTGCAGCGGGCGATCGGCGACCCGGACGCCGTGTCCGTCGGCGACTACCACCTGCCCGGCCAGGTGGGCTGGGCGCTCGCGGGCGAGAAGGTCGACGACGACGGCATGCTCGCCCTCCTCGAGCCCTACCGCGGGCACCGCTACCGGGCGATCCGCTACCTGCTGCTCAGCGGACTGGGCCGGGTGCCGCGGCGCGGACCGCGGCTGGCCGTGGAGGACCACCGCACGCGCTGACGCGCATCGGAGGGCGCCATGTGGTCGGTCCGGCCGGGTGGTCCACAGCCCGGTCGGGGGCCTGCCGCGTGACGGTGCGGCGCACTAGGGTCACTGGACCATGAGACAGGGGGCGTTTCAGGTGGTCTCGCGCGTACTGGTCCAGGTGGTCCACCGCCGCCGACGGCGCGTGGAGGGGCTTCCCGTGCTGGTCGCGGTCGGTGTTGCCGTGGGAGCGGGGCTGCTGGCCGGTTGCTCAGAGCCGTCGGAGTCGGTGCCAACGCCGACGGCCGAGGCCAGCGAGCGCGCGTCGGTCGCCGCGCCCGGCCCGACGCCCGACCCGACCCCCGAAGCGAACCCCGAGCCGGTGCCGGAGCCGGTGCCGTCCCCGGAGATGGAGCGCGGCGGTGAGGCGGGCGCGATCGCGGCGGCGGAGTACTTCATGCGCCTGTCGGAGTACGCGTTCCTGACCGGGGACCTCGCCACCTGGAACGAGATCAGCACAACAGACTGCGGCTACTGCAACAACGTCAGGGAGCGCGTGGACCGGGTGTGGGGCGAAGGCGGCCGTATCAAGGGGGCTGCCCTTCGCGTCGGATCTCCGCGGGTCGACGCCGTGGACGACCAACTAGGCATCTACGCAGTCGCGGTCGACTACTTCGCAGCGCCCGCCCAGGAACTCGATGCCAGTGGCGCGTTGTTGAACGATCTACCGGGAGGAGAGGGAGTCTTCATCGTCGAGGTGGTGCTTGCCGCCGACGGATGGCGACTCATCGAAGCAGCGCGGCCTGCCCCAGAGGACACCTGATGAATGGGCAGCCATCGACCCGTCGTGTCCGTCAAGCTCCCGCGGTTCTCTTGATGGCGGCGGCCTTCACAGCTCCGTCGTTGCTGCAGGTTCCTGCGGCGTCAGCTGCCTCGTCCGACGACATCTACGGCAGCACCGAAGGCTCCGCGCTCGTCGTCACGGGCTCTCGGTCCAAGGAGGGGCCAGCGGAAGGTTCCGCGGTCAGCGCCCCCGCGTTCGAGTACCGACGCATGCAGGCATCTGGCTGTTCACTACGGCAGGTTGGACCCGCTCAGTCGTGCGACGGCACTCCTCTCGCGCTCGATCTTGCGTGCCCGGATGGCAGCCGGCGGATCGACCCGCTCTTCCGACGGCCCGTCAGCGGCGGGTCTTGGGAGACAGTGGACACCGGCTGCCCGGAGACGACCGAGGAGGCAGTGACGCTCTCCGTCGAGGAGTTCCGGCGTCTGCCGCTCGTCGCGTCGGTGCCGTCGATCCAGCCGGCCGACGGGCGCAACCTCGTCAACATGCCGCTGATCGTCTTCACGGACGGGAGACCGCAGCAGCTGGCCACGACGGTCCTCGGCGTGGCGGTCATCGTCCGGGCGACGCCCACGCAGTTCAGCTGGGAGTTCGGTGACGGGACGGCGCCGCTCGTGACGTCGGACCCGGGTGCGTCATACCCGGACCACACGGTGTCGCACCCGTACCCCCGGGAGGGCACCTACATCGTGCAGCTGACCACCACCTGGCGCGGGGAGTTCCAGGTCGCGGGGAGCTCGGTCTGGCAACCCGTCGACGGGACGGCCACGACGGTCTCCGATCCCTTCACCGTCACGGTCGAGGAAGCGGTCCCGCGGCTCGTCTCGCGCCCGTGACGACACCCCTCGGGGTGACGCGGCCGCCGTCGTCGGGCGATGATCGATGGACACGGGGACCGGCGCCGGACGAGGCGCGGGGCCGTGCTCGGACCGCAGGTGCGGGGGCGGGGAGGTGACCGCGGTGAGGTTCATGCTGCTGATGTCGTACGAGGAGATCCACGGGGTGCCGCCGATCGACCGGTGGGACAGGGCGGACATCGCCGCCCACGTGGCCTTCCAGCAGCGGCTGGGGCAGGAGCTCGCGAGCCGCGGGGAGCTCGTGGGCGGCGAAGGGCTCGCGCAGCCGCAGAACGCGAAGCTGGTCACCAGCGACGGGAAGAACCCGCCGGTGATCCGCGACTGGCCGTTCGAGGGCGACCGCCCGCACCTCGCGGGCTACTGGACCGTCGACGTCGAGAGCGAGGAGCGCGCGCTGCAGATCGCCGGACAGCTCTCCGCCGCGCCCGGACCCCACGGGACGCCGATCCGGCAGCCCATCGAGGTCCGCGCCGTCGTCGGCCCGGGCGGCTGACCAGCGCCCGACTCAGGACCCCGCGGTCTCCAGCGGGGTCAGCAGCAGCAGGGGGATGAGCCGCTCGGTGTTGCGCTGGTACTCGGCGTAGTCGGGCCAGACCTCGAGCGCCCGCGCCCACCACTCCTCGCGCTCTGCGCCCTCGAGCTCGTGGACGGCGCAGTCGTACCGCTGCGCGCCGTCCTGCACCTCGACGAACGGGCTGGTCAGGAAGTTGCGGTACCAGGCCGGGTGGTCCGGGGCGCCGCCCTTGGACGCGACCGCGAGGTACTGCCCGTCGTGCTCGACGCGCATGAGCGGCGTCTTGCGCAGCTTGCCCGACGACGCCCCGACGGACGTGTAGACGACGATCGGCACCCCCCGCAGGAGGTTCGCCTCGGTCCCGTCCGACGCCTCGTACTTCTCGGCCTGCTCGCGGGCCCAGTCGGACGGGCTCGGCGCGTACTCCCCGCTCAGTGGCATGTCGGGGACAACGGCGCGCGCCGCGGCGCGCATTCCCACCGGTGCCGCGGGCGCGCATTCCCGACTGCGCGGCGGGTGCGCGTTCCCGACTGCGCCGCGGGGCGCGTCCCTGACGACGGCGCCGCCCGCCTCCCGCGCGGGCGTGAGCGGTCAGCCCACGAGCCCCGACTCGTACGCGGCGATGACGAGCTGCACGCGGTCCCGCCGGCCGAGCTTGCGCAGCACTGCCGCGACGTGGGTCTTGACCGTCTGCTCGGTCACCCACAGCTCCGCCGCGACCTCCGCGTTCGACAGCCCGCGGGCCACCGCGAGCAGCACCTCGTGCTCGCGGGGCGTGAGCGCGTCGAGCCCGTCGACGGGCGTCCGGTCCGGGGTGCGCGTCGCGACGTCCTGCACCAGCCGGCGCGTGACGTTCGGCCCGAGGAGCATCGAGCCGTCGGCGACCGCGCGGACGCCCTCGACGAGCCGTGCCGCCGGCACGTCCTTGAGCAGGAACCCGCTCGCCCCGGCCTGGAGGGCGTCGTAGACGTACTCGTCGAGGTCGAAGGTCGTGAGGACGAGCACCCGCGTCGCCGGGTGGTCCCGCGTGATCCGCGCGGTCGCGGCGATCCCGTCCAGGACCGGCATGCGCACGTCGACGACGGCGACGTCGGGCGCGTGCGCCGCGACCGCCGCCAGGAGCTCGCGGCCGTCCGCGGCCGAGCCGACGACGGCGATGTCGGGCGCCGCGTCGAGGATGGCCGCGAAGCCGTGCCGCACCACGGGCTGGTCGTCGGCCACGACGACGCGGATCGGCGCCAGCGCCGACCGCTCCGCCCCGAGGCTTGCGCCCGCGCCGGCGTCGAGAGCCCCCTCCTCGCCGTCACCCGCCCCGGAGCTCCCGCCGACCTCGTCGGAACCGCGGGGCGTCACGGGGCACCCCCGCCCAGCGGCACCCGGACGTCCACGGCGAGCAGGCCGCCGTCGACCGTCACCGCGAGCGTCCCGCCCAGGGCCTCCGTGCGCTCGCGCATCCCGAGCAGCCCGCGGCCGGGCACGACCGTCGTCGCGGAGGACGGGTTCGCGGCGCGCAGGCGCGCGACGCCGTCGGCGACCTCGACCTGCAGCTCGACGACGGCACCGGGGGCGTGGCGTCGCGCGTTCGTCAGGGCCTCCTGCGCCGCGCGGTACAGGACGTAGCCGGGGGCGGGCGGCACGTCCGTCGGTCCCGTCCACGTGAACCGCACGTCCTGGCCGGCCGACCGGGCCTGCTCCACCAGCCCGGCGATCTCCCCTGCGCCCGGCTGGGGAGCGCGCTCGGCGCCCGACGTGTCCGAGCGCTGCAGGACCACGAGCACCTGCCGCAGCTCGTCGAGCGCGCCGCGGGCGTCCGTCGCGATGTCGGCGAGGACGTCCCGCGCCACGGGGTCCAGGTCGGGGTGCACGTAGGGCGCGCTCTCCGCGCGGACGGCGACCAGCGAGACGTGGTGCGCGACGACGTCGTGCAGGTCCCGGGCCACGCGCGCCCGCTCCGCGGCGACGGACTCGGTCTCCAGCGCCCGGCGGGTGTCCTCGGCCGCCCGGGCGTCCTGCCGGCGCGCGTACCGCACCGCCCCGACGGCCCCGGCGACGGCGACGACGGCGGTTGCTGCCGTCGTGGCGATGGCGAAGAGCGCCCAGGGGCTGACGCCCGAGGACGCGTCGGCCGAGGCCGCGGGCACCAGCGTGGCGCCGATGACGGCGGGCACCTCGAGGAACGCGTGCACCGCCCCGGCGCCGAGGGTCAGGAGCATGGGCAGCGGGGCCAGCGGCGAGCGGTCGTACGCGGCGAAGGCGGCCACGACGACGAGTCCCAGCCACCAGCCGGCCTCGAACGAGCCGAGGAGCGGCACGAACGCGAAGGGCAGGGCGGCGAGGAGGCTCGCGACGACGCGGTTCCGCCGGCCGAGCAGGACCGCCAGGACGACGCTGGCGCGGGCGAGCCAGACGAGGAGCGTGCCGGGTCCGGTGGCCACCCAGGCAGCAGCCGGCTCCAGGACGACCTCGACCGGTGTGCGGACCATCAGGACGGCGGCCATGGTCCCGATCGTGACGGGCCACTGCATGCGGGGCCGGGCGGCGTCGTCGGCAGCGGCGGTGCCGGACGGTGCGCCCGGTGCCGGGCCGGACGGTGTGCCGGGCGCGGTGCAGGGCGGTGCGCCCGGTGCCGCGCCCTGGCGGGCTGTTCGAGCCGGGCCGTCGCCGGTGCTGGTCATGGAGGTCCCCTGCGTCGAAGCCATGGCTCGATCCTGGCGGAAGGCGGTGGGCAGCCACGAGCCCCGCAGGGATGGTCCGGTCTCACCCTCGCGAGGGAGACGTACGCGTCCCGCGGCGGCCGCACTGGGGAGGATCGCCCGCGTCTGGCGCGGCAAGGTCTCCCCGATGGGCCGCTCACCGGGGGCGGCTCACCGGGGGCGGCGCTGCCAGGGGCAGGGGCGGCGGGTCGAGGGCCGGTGCGCGGGGGCGCCGGAGACCCGTCAGGCGAAGCGGCTCGGGTCGCCCGCGCCCTCGCGCACGACCTCCGGGTAACCCTCGGACCAGTCGACGACCGTCGTCGGCTCGGTGCCCGTGTCCCCGCCGTCGAGGACCGCGTCGACCAGGTGGTGCAGCTCCTCCTTGATGAGCCAGCCCTCCGTCATCGGCTCCTCGTGGCCGGGCAGGAGCAGCGTCGAGGACAGCAGCGGCTCCCCGAGCTCGCGCACGAGGGCCTGCGCGACCCGGTTGTCCGGGATCCGCACGCCGACGGTCTTCTTCTTCGGGTGCGCGAGGCGCCGCGGCACCTCCTTGGTCGCCGGGAGGATGAACGTGTACGGACCCGGGGTCGCGGCCTTGATCGACCGGAACGCCGCGTTGTCGAGGTGCACGAACTGCCCCAGCTGCGCGAAGTCGCTGCACACCAGCGTGAAGTGGTGCTTGTCGCCGAGGTGCCGGATCCGCCGGATGCGCTCGGCGGCGGTCGTGCTGTCCATCCGCGCCCCGAACGCGTAGCAGGAGTCCGTCGGGTAGGCGACGAGCGCGTCGTCCCGCAGCATCGCCACGACCTGCGCGATGGTGCGCGGCTGCGGGTCGTGCGGGTGGACGTCCAGGTAGCGGGCCATCTCCCGAGGCTATGCCGTTGATCAGCGACCGGCCACGGCTCTCGGTCGGGGTCACGTCCGTCGGCGGCTGCTGGTGGCTCCCGGGACGAGCTGTTGACCACCGGGGGAGCGCCGGGTGACCGGAGGCGCCGTCGTCCTCGGGACGTTCTGCCCTCGACCGGTGCGGGGCCCGCGTCGCGATGCTGGGAGGAGGCGCGACGACGCGCCCTGGACGAGGTGAGGACCACGAGCATCGAGCACCGTCGCACCGCCCACTACCGGACCCCCGAGCTGCAGACGGGGACGTTCGCGAACGGGATGTCGTACGGCGCGTGGGGCGCCGGACCGAAGAACCTGCTGTGGATGCCGGGCGGGCCCGGGGGGAGCGTGCCCACCGGGTCGATGTACCGCGCGATGACGCGCCTCTTCCGCCCCCTGACCGACGACGGCTACCGCATCTGGTGGGTGCTGCGGCGCACGGACATCCCCGAGGGGCACACCGTCGCGGACATGGCCGACGACTACGCCGCCGTCATCCGCGAGGAGTTCGGCGGGCGGGTCGACATCGCGGCCGGCGTCTCCTACGGCGGCATGATCGGGCAGTACCTGGCCGCCCGGCACCCCGAGACCTTCGGCACCGTCGCGCTGGTGGCCGCCGCGTGGCGGGCCAGCGCGTGGGCGGTCGAGGTCGACCGGCGGCTCGCGGAGGCGACGGCGCGTGGGGAGGCGGCCGGGGTGGCCGAGGCGATGGCGTCCTACGTCCTGCCGGACGAGCGGCTGACGCGGCCGCGGCGCCTCCTCGCCCCCGCGCTCGCCCGGATGGTGGGCCGCGACCTCCAGGCCGACGACGCCGCGCTGGTCGAGTGGCGCGCGGAGGCGGCGTTCGACGCCCGGCCGGTCCTCGGCGAGATCACCGTGCCGGTCCTGCTCCTCGCCGGCGACCGGGACCGCTGCTTCGAGCGCGAGACGGTCGTCGAGACGGCGGCGCTCATCCCGCACTGCACGCTCGTCTGGTACCGCGGCCGGGGCCACATGCGGACGGCGATGGACGCTCGCGTCGGGCGCGACATCCTCCAGTTCGCCCGCGCGAACGAGCGCGCGCGGGCGGCCCGGTCGGCCTAGTCCTCGGCGAGCGCCTGGGCGAGGTCCCGCTGCAGGTCGGCCGGGTCCTCGAGGCCGATCGACAGCCGCAGCAGGTCGGCGCCGGGCCGCGCGTCGGCGGGGACGGGCCGGTGGGTCAGCGCGGCGGGCAGCTGGACGAGCGAGTCCACCCCGCCGAGCGAGACCGCGTGCGTGAACAGGCGGACGCGCTCGGCCACGCGGGCCGCGGCGTCGTACCCGCCCACGAGGCGGATCGTGACCATCGCCCCGGGCCCGCGCATCTGCCGGCCGAGGAGCCCGGTCGGGTCCGTGCCCGGCAGCCCCGGGTAGAGCACCTCGGCGACGCCCGGCTGCCCCGCCAGCCAGCCCGCCATCTTCTCGGCGGACTCCTGCTGGGCCCGCATCCGGACCGGCAGCGTCGGCAGGCCGCGGTGCAGCAGGTACCCGGCGAGCGGGTGCAGGATCCCGCCGGTGACGGCACGCACCCGGCGCAGCGCCGCCGCCCAGCCCGCGTCCGTCGCGACCACCCCGCCGACGGCGTCGCCGTGGCCGCCGAGGTACTTCGTCGCGCTGTGCAGGACGAGCGTCGCGCCGTGGTCGGCGGGGTTCTGCAGGACCGGGGTCGCGAAGGTGTTGTCGACCAGCACCGGTCGCCCGGCGGCCGCGCGAACGACGGCGGCGATGTCGACCAGGTCAAGCGTCGGGTTGGCCGGGGTCTCGACCACCACGAGGCACGTGTCCGGCCGCACCGACGCGGCGACGCCGTCGGGCGAGCAGTACGTGGTCTCCGTGCCCAGGAGGCCCGAGCCGAGGAGGTGGTCCGTGCCGCCGTACAGAGGGCGGACCGCCACCACGTGCCGTCCGCCGCTCTCGGACTGCGCGGCGAGGACCGTCGCGGTGACGGCCGCCATGCCCGAGGCGAAGGCGACCGCCTCCTCGGTGTGCTCGAGAGCGGCCAGGCCCGCCTCGAAGCGTGCGACGGTCGGGTTCCACAGCCGGGCGTAGACGTGACCACCGGCCGTCGGGTGGCCGCCCGTCGCCATCGCCTCGTAGGCCTCGCCGCCCGCTTCCACGCCGGGTAGCGGGTTGGTGGAGGACAGGTCCAGCGGTGGGGCGTGGACGCCTGCGGCGGTGAGGTCGTCGCGGCCGGCGTGCACGGCGAGCGAGTCGAGGCCGAGCGCCGGGTGTGGCGTCGGGGCCGTCGGCGCGGCGGCAGGGGTCAGGTCGTGTGCAGTGCCGGCGTCGCTGTCGGCGTTCGGTCCCATCCTCGGATCGTCACGCCGTCCTGCGGTCAGACTCAAGATGGACCGCAGATCCCGATGGCCAGCGGCGCGAAGTCGCAGGATCCTGCATGATGCGGTGCGTGGACGAGCCGACGACGACGCAGGATCCGCGGCGCCGCACGTCGCGGTCGGGAGTCGGTGGCGCCGCCGTCGGCGGGGCGGTCCCGCCCGGGGCCGGGCTGGACCGGACGGACCTGCGGCTGCTCGCCGAGCTGGTCGAGAACGGGCGGCTGACGAACGCCGCGCTCGCGGCTCGCGTGGGCATCGCGGAGTCGACGTGCTCCCAGCGCGTGCGCGCGCTGCGGGAGTCCGGGGTCGTGCGGCGGTTCACGGCGGACGTCGACCCCGCGGCGCTGGGGCTCGGGATCCAGGCGGTCGTCAAGGTGCGGCTGGCGACCCACGGGCGCGACCACGTCCTGGCGTTCCACGCGATGGTGCAGCAGATCCCGGGCGTCCTGACGATCTTCCACGTCGCCGGGGAGGACGACTACCTCCTGCACGTGGCCGTGGACTCCGCCGCGGCCCTGCGCGACCTCGTCCTCGAGCACCTCAACGTCCACCCGACCGTGCGGCACACCGAGACCCAGCTCGTCTTCGAGGTGCTCCCGGGCGCGGGCATCCTGCCGCCCGGCTGACCTGCCTCCGCTGGACGGCCCGCTCGCGCGCGCACGTCGGCTCATCCCGCTCCCGGCACCTCCTCGAGGACGACGCACCGGTCCAGCTCGCGCGCGATCGCCTCCCGCTCCGCCGCGGTGACCCACAGCCCGTACGCGGCCTTGACCGTCGTCTGGGTCAGCACGTAGCGGCAGCGGAAGCCGCGGTGCGGGGGCAGCCAGGTCGCCGCGTCGGACGCGCCCTTCGCCTGGTTCAGGTCGCCGTCGACGGCCAGGAGGTTGGCCGGGTCGTTGGCGAACGCGACGCGCTGCTCGACGGACCACTGCTGCGCGCCCTTCTGCCAGGCGTCGGCGAGCGCGACCACGTGGTCGACCTGCACCTCGGCGCTGTGCTCCCCGCGCCGGAAGGCGATGACCTCGTCGCTGAACGGGTCCAGCAGGCGCCCGGCGAGCACGACGCAGCCGCCCGTCGCCGGGTCGGTCGTGACCTCCGTGAGGTCCCGCGCGAGCACGTCGTTGCGGGTGTCGCACCCGTCGGCGTCCACGTCGACCCAGCCGTCCCCGAACTCGGCGCGGTCGTAGCCCGTCCGCGGGGCGCGGCCCCTGACGGGCAGCGCGTCGAGCGCCGACCGCGCGGCGGCGAGCTCCTGCGCCGTGACCGCGACCACCGTGCCCGTCGGCTGCCGGGCGCCGAGCGGGTCCGG
>NZ_AXCW01000059.1 GCF_000603945.1 Actinotalea ferrariae CF5-4
CGCGGGCGACCTCCCCGCGCGGTGCGGGGCGGTCGGCGGACACCCCCTCGCCGGGCACGACCGGCTCCTGCGCCGCGGCGACGTCGCCGCCGTCGCACGCGACGAGGACCTCCGCGTCCGGGTCGGCGCTGCGCTTGACCACGGCGAGCGCGACCGGGCCCAGCTCGTGGTGCCGGGCGACGCTCGTCACCGTCCCGATCGCGCGGCCCGCGAGGGACACCTCCGCCCCGACCTCGGGCAGCAGGTGCCCCGAGCCGTCGAGGTGCAGCATGACGAGGCGCCGCGGCGGCCGGCCCAGGTTGTGCACGCGCGCGACGGTCTCCTGCCCGCGGTAGCACCCCTTGTGCAGGTGGACGGCCGTCCGCAGCCAGTCCAGCTCGTGCGGGATGGTCTTGTGGTCGACCTCGTGGGCGAACCGCGGCCGCCACGCCTCCACGCGCAGCGCCTCCGTCGCCCACGTGCCGGCGAGCCGCCAGCCGGCCGCCTCACGCGCGGCCACCGCGTCCGCGAGCCCGGCGCGCGGCACGAGCACGAGCCGCCAGGCGCGGTCCGCACCCGGGTGCTCGTCGTCGGGAGCGCCGTAGCGGGTCCCGCCCGGCAGGACCCGCGGCCACGGGTCGCGCCACGTCACCGGCTCGCCCTCGGCGCCCTCGGCGTCGACCGGCTCGCCGATCGCGGCCCACTGCGCGGTGACGTCCGCGACCTCCACGCGCATCATGAAGCGCATCCGGTCCAGCCACGCCGCCAGGGCGGGGGCCGTCTCGGTGAGGAGCCACGTGGTGGTCCCGTCGTCGACGACGGCGGCCGCGTGCTCCACGTGCCCGTGCGGGCTGAGCACCAGCGTCTCGGTCGACGTCCGCGGCGGCAGGTCCGTGAGCTGCTGGGACGTGATGCTGTGCAGCCAGGCCAGCCGGTCCGGGCCGGTCACGGTCACCACGCCGAGGTGCGACTGGTCGACGACGGCGCCGCCGTGGGCGAGGGCGCGCTGCTCGGCGGTCGGGTCGCCGTAGTGCCAGGGCACGCCGGCGTCGGCGCCGCTCGCCGCGACCGCACCGCGGCGGCCGAGCAGGGGGCTCGGGGGCGGCGCCGGGGCGTCGTCGGCGGCGGGGGTGGTCGTCTGGCTGTCCGGAGCCGTCACGGCACCGCCTTCCGTCGGGGGGACCCGCTCAGTCCTGCACGCGGGAGAGTCGTGCCGAGGCGTACGACTGCAGGGGCTCGCCGAACGCGGCGATGTCCCAGGTCCACATGAGCTCGCCGTGGACGAGGCCGAGCAGGCGGGTGGCGGCGCCGACCTCCGCGGCGTCGGGGGTGCGGGCGATGAGGTCGCTCGCCAGGTCGATCCGGCCGTTGCCCGTGACGCCCGCGTAGAGCGTCAGGTGCCCCGCGGGGTCCGAGAGGAGGAGCTCGACCGGGTGCCGGTCCTCCGCCAGGCCGGCGGGACGCTCGGGCGGCACGCGCCAGTAGCCCGTCTCGGTGGCCCACACGCGCCGGTCGCCGTCGTCGCCGGTCACGATCCACGTGGTCACGGTCCACCGCAGGTACGGCCCGCCGTCGTGGTCGACGAGGACCTCCTGCTCGACGGCCGTCTCCGGGATGCTCGGGTACGCGATCGTCCCGGAGCCGCGCCAGCGACCCACGAGCCAGGCCAGCGGGTAGACCTCAGGGGCGAGCCCCTCGGGCAGCGTGAACACTCAGCGCTGCCCCTTGTAGAGCTTGTAGACGACGTACACCGAGAACCAGCCGATCGCCGCCGAGGCGACGACGAGCAGTCCGATGAAGAAGATCTCCAGGGCCTCCATGCGGCGATTCTACGGTGCGTACAGTGCGGCCATGCCGACCGCTCCTCCCGCCTCTCAGCCCGGCGCGCCGCGCTCGCTCGTCGTCAAGACCACCTCGGGGGCGGACCGCCCGGAGGCGTGCAACCAGGCGCTCACCGTGAGCGCGGCCGCCGTCGCGGCCGGCGCGGACGTGAGCCTGTGGCTCACCGGCGAGGCGGCGTGGCTGGCGCTGCCCGGCCGGGCCGGGGAGCTGGACCTCGAGCACGCGACGCCCGCCGCGGACCTCCTGGAGGTCGTGCTCGAGGGCGGCCGGGTGACGGTCTGCACGCAGTGCGCGCTCCGGCGGGGCATCACGGCCGACGACGTCCTGCCGGGCGTGCGCGTGGCGGGTGCGGCGACGTTCGTGGAGGAGGCGCTGCTGCCCGGGGCGCAGGCGCTCGTCTACTGAGCGGGCGCCTGTCCTGACCCGGGCCGGTCAGCCGACGAGGACCCGGCCGACGACGTAGACGAGGATCCCGCCGAGCAGGACCGGCAGGACGACGGCCGCGACCGCCGCGAGGAACCGGCACAGCGTGCCGACGCCGGCGAGCAGCACGTGCAGCGCCGCAACGAGCAGGCCCGTGGCGAAGCCGAGCGCCAGCCCCGGCAGGATCGAGAGACCGGGCATGACGCTGCCGACGGCGGCGCCGGTGATCACGCCTGCGGCGGTGGTGACGAGCGCACCGGTCCGGACGCCGAGGTGCACCGCGGAGACGGCGGCGGACACGGCGAGCGCGGCCGCGCCCGTGATGACCAGGGCCGTGTCGCCCGGCGCCCGCAGGGCCGCGACCCATCCGGACGCGGCCGACACCACGAGCAGGCCCGTCACGGTGCCGGTCACCGACTCCACGAGCCGCAGCCGACCGTCCTGGCGCAGCAGCTCCGCGACGAAGGCGAGCAGGACGCCCAGCGCGACCACGGTGGGCACGAGCCAGAGGAGCGTCGCGCCGGTGCTCACGGTGACGGCGAGCACGGAGCCCAGGCCGACGAGAGCGATGACGACGCCCGAGCCGAGCGGGTTGGGCAGGTCCAGCAGGACCGGCCAGCCGAGCGCCAGGAGGACGGTGAGCAGGCCCGCGACCACCACGAGCGGCAGCTGGCCCACGAACGCCGCGGCGGCCACGCCGGCCGCGATGGCCGCGGTGAGGACGGCCCGGGTCGACACGTCCATCAGCCGACGGCCTCCGGACGGGCGGGCGCGGCGGGGGCGGGACGGGCTGGCACGCACGAGAGTGTGTCAGATGGGCGGGTACCCGCCGCGGTGGGCGGAGGACCCACCGCCGGGGCGGGCGCGCTAGCGTGAGGGCCAGCCGTTCCCAGGAGGCATTGCCGGTGGCGGATCTCTTGCTGCTCACACCCAGCGCCGGGGGCTCCGCCCAGGTGCTCCCGGCCCTCGGCCTGCTCGGGCACCGGGTGCGCGTGCTCCCCGTGGAGCCCTCGGCCCTCCTCGACGCGCCCGACGCGGACGTCCTGCTGCTCGACGCCCGGCGCGACCTCGCGGCCGCCCGCTCGACGTGCCGGCTCCTGCGCGCCACCGGCCTCACCGTGCCGCTCGTGCTGGTGCTCACCGAGGGCGGTCTCACCGTCGTCACCGGCGAGTGGGGCGCGACGGACTTCCTCCTCGTCGACGCCTCCCCCGCGGAGGTCGAGGCGCGCCTCCGCATGGCGATCGAGCGCAGCGGCGCCACGGGTGGCGCGGACGCCGTGGAGGAGATCTCCAGCGGCGACCTCACGATCGACGCCGGCGGGTACACGGCACGCCTGCGGGGGCGCCCGCTCGACCTCACCTACAAGGAGTTCGAGCTCCTCAAGTACCTCGCCCAGCACCCCGGGCGGGTGTTCACCCGCGCCCAGCTGCTCCAGGAGGTGTGGGGCTACGACTACTTCGGCGGCACCCGCACCGTCGACGTCCACGTGCGCCGCCTGCGCGCCAAGCTCGGTCCGGAGCACGAGCAGCTCATCGGCACCGTGCGCAACGTGGGGTACCGCTTCGACCCGCAGCCCCGTCGCACCGTGGACGCTGCCCAGGCGGAGGACGCGGACGACGGCGTCCCACCCGTCACGGCGGGGCCCGCCGGGACCTGACCCGCCGACGCCACCGCCTGGCCCACGACCGGCGCCCGGAGCGCCGGGAAGGCCGGTCGGCACCCCTGCCGCACCACCCCGGAGGTCCCGTGAAGCCGAACGACGTGCCCGACGACCGCGTGCCCGGCCCTGCCGGCGCGTCGCCGTCGTCCGGCGACCTCACCGACACGGCGTCGTCGGGAGGGCTGTTCCGCACCCTGACGCCCGGCGGCCTGCGCAACTTCACGGACACCCTCCGCAACGAGACCACCGGTGGGGTCCTGCTCCTCCTCGCCGCCGTCGTGGCGCTGGTCTGGGCCAACTCCGGCGCCGCCGACGGCTACGCCGCGCTGCGGGACACGGTGCTCGGGCCGGCAGACCTGCTCGGCTTCCACCTGGACCTCACCGCCGCCACGTGGGCCAAGGACGGCCTGCTCGCGATCTTCTTCTTCGTCGTCGGCCTGGAGCTCAAGCGCGAGATCGTCGACGGGGAGCTGCGGCGCCCGGCGACCGCGGCCCTGCCCATCGTCGGGGCCATCGGCGGCATGGCGGTCCCCGCCCTGATCTACACGGCGGTCAACCTCGCCTCCAGCGACGGGGCGCCCCAGGGCTGGGCGATCCCGACGGCGACCGACATCGCCTTCGCCGTCGCGGTGCTCGCGATCTTCGGCCGGGGCCTGCCCACGGCGCTGCGCGCGTTCCTGCTCACGCTGGCCGTCGTCGACGACCTCCTGGCGATCATCGTCATCGCCGTCTTCTACAGCGACTCCATCTCGGTCACCTGGCTCGTCGCCTCGCTGGCGACGATCGCGCTCTTCGCCGTCCTCGTGCAGCGCCGCGTCACGGCACCGTGGCTGCTCCTGCCGCTGGCCGTCGTGGCCTGGGTGCTCATGCACGAGTCCGGCATCCACGCCACGATCGCCGGCGTGCTCCTCGGGTTCACGGTGCCCGCCCTGGCGCGGCCGGCGACCTCCGACCGGCCCGCGGAGGAGCTCAGCCTCGCCGAGCACTGGGAGCACCGCTGGCGTCCGATCAGCGCCGGGCTCGCGGTGCCCGTGTTCGCCTTCTTCGCCGCCGGTGTCGCCCTCGACCCCGCGTCCCTCGCGACGGCGGCCGGCAGCCCGGTGGCGCAGGGGGTCGTGCTGGGCCTGGTGCTGGGCAAGCCGATCGGCATCGTGCTCGCGACCCTGCTCGTGTCCCGGCTGACCCGGACGCCGCTCGGCAGCGGGCTGAGGTGGCTCGACATCGTGGCCGCGGGGTTCGTGGCGGGCATCGGCTTCACCGTGTCACTGCTCATCAGCGAGCTCGCGTTCGCGGGCGGGGACGGTGCCGAGGTGGCGCGGGCGGCCATCCTCATCGGGTCCGCCACGGCAGCCGTCCTCGGTGCCGTCCTGCTCACCCTCCGGGGACGCTGGCACGTCGCCAACGCGACGCCGGAGGCCTCGACGGCACGGTAGGTTCGGCCGGTGACCGACTCGTCCGCCGTGCTCGTCGACGGCCCCTGGCGGCACCAGTTCGTCTCCGCCAACGGCGCGCGCTTCCACGTCGCGACGACCACCCCGGACACCGCCGCGAGCCCGGCCCCCCTGGTCGTCCTGCTCCACGGGATCCCCCAGACCTGGTGGGCCTGGCGGCACCAGCTGCCCGCGCTCGCCGCCGCCGGCTACCGGGCCGTGGCCATGGACCTGCGCGGCACCGGGGCCTCGGACAAGCCGCCACAGGGCTACGACGTCCCGACGCTCGCGCGCGACGTCGCCGGCGTCGTCCGCTCGCTGGGCGCCCAGCGCGCGGTCGTCGTCGGGCACGGGGTGGGTGGGACGGTGGCCTGGTCCATGCCGGCGCTGCAGCCCACGGTCACGCGGGCGGTCGGGGTCCTGTCGACGCCGCACCCGGCCGCCCTGCACACGGCCGCCGTGGCACGGCACCTGCTGACCCGCACCACGGCCCGGCGCATCGCGTTCGCCCAGCTCCCGTGGTTCCCGGAGCACCGGCTCACCCGCGGTGACCTCGTCACGCGCCTGCTGCGCGAGTGGGGGGCGCCGGGATGGCCGCCCGACGACGTCGCCGCGCGGTACCGCGACGCGGCCCGCGTCCCGTTCGCCGCCCACAGCGCGATGGAGACCGTGCGGTGGCTGGTGCGCTCGACGCCCCGGGTCGACGGCCAGCGCTACCTGGCGGCCGTGCGGCGGCCGGTCGACGTCCCCGTGCTCCAGCTCCACGGGACCGCGGACCGCTGCATCCCGCTCGCGGCGGCACGCACGGCCGTCGGCAACCCGCACACGTTCCGCGCCGTCGCCGGCGCCGGGCACTTCCTGCACGAGGAGGCGCCGGAGGAGACGACGGACGCGCTCGTGGCCTGGCTGGGCGGCCTGCCCGACTGAGGGTGGCCGCCCCGGGCCGACCGCCCGGGCGACGGCGCGTCAGCCCACCGGCCCCGTCGCCTGCACCGTCGGCTCCGGCCCCGTCGGGCCGGGCTTGACCAGCCGGGCCGCCGCCTCGGGATCCGTCTCCCCGGTGCCGAACGACGGGCAGAGGGGCGCCAGCGGGCACGCGCCGCAGGCGGGACGGCGCGCGTGGCAGGTGCGCCGCCCGTGGACGATCAGCCGGTGCGACGCCATGACCCACGTGGACCGTGGCAGGAGGGCGCCGAGGGCGTGCTCGACCGCCACCGGGTCCTCCTCGGCCGTCAGGCCGAGCCGTCGGGCCACCCGCCCCACATGCGTGTCGACCGGCAGGCCGGGGACGCCGAAGGCGTTGCCCAGCACGACGTTCGCCGTCTTGCGACCCACTCCCGGCAGGAGCACCAGGTCCTCCATCCGGGCCGGCACCTCGCCACCGTGTCGCTCCACCAGCGCCTGCGCCAGGCCCAGGAGCGACTGCGCCTTGGCCCGGAAGAACCCCGTGGGCCGGATCAGCTCCTCGAGCTCCGTGCGGTCCGCGCCGGCCAGCGCGGGGGCGTCGGGGTGACGGGCGAAGAGCGCGGGTGTCACCTGGTTCACGCGCACGTCCGTCGTCTGCGCCGAGAGCACCGTGGCCACGAGCAGCTCGAACGGCGTCGTGAAGTCCAGCTCGCACCCGGCGTCGGGGTACCGCTGGGCGAGCAGACGGTCGACGCGGCGCGCGCGACGCGTCAGGGCGAGGGAGGAGGGCCGGTCGTCACCGGTCGCGCTGGCGGGCACCTCGGCAGCGTACGGCCGGGCGCCGACACCGCTCCCGAGGGCGGCCGCCGGCACCGTGACCGGTCCCATCCCCCCGACGGCGCAGCGGACGGGTGAGAGCCCTGCACCGAAGGAGTGAAGATCGTGCCTGCCGCTCAAGCCGCGCAGGTCACGGGTCGATCTGCTCCTCAGGACAGGGTCTGCACCGGGCCCCCGAGATCCGCGGAGGAACGATGGCGCTGGCCCAGGCCCAGGGCGCAGGACCCGTCGGTCCGGCGGTCGACCCCCGCGCCGCCCGCCGCGCGCTCCGCGCCGAGCGGGCCCAGCTCGCCCACTGGCGCCGCCTCCTGCGCGCCCGGCTCGACCTCGCGGTCGCCGGCCTCGCCCCGCCCGAGCACCTCGGCTCGTTCACGTGGGAGGTCCTGCCCGACGCCGCCGTCCTCCTGCCGCGCACCCACGAGCTGTCGGAGGCCGTCCGGGTCGCCGAGGACGTGGACGTCGTCGACCTCCTGACGCGGCTGCGCCGGCTGGACCGGATGCTGTCGCGCTACGCCGACCAGCTCGACGGCGCCATCGAGGAGACGACGCAGGAGCTGCTGACCGAGCAGGCCGCCGCGCCGCGGGGCGCGAACCGCGCGGGGGACGCTCGCTGACGTGCGCCGGGTGGGGCAGGATGGGCGCGGGGGTGCGCCGGTCCTGACCGGCGGTGACGCAGCAGCCGACGAACCGAGGACGGAACGCGTGGACGACGACGTGGTGCTCTCCGCACCGCTGTTCGCGGGCATCGAGCCCGAGGCGGCGCAGGCCCTGCTGGGATCGATGCGCCTCGTGCGCCTCTCCCGGGGGCAGGCCGCCTTCCACGAGGGCGACCCGGGCGACCGGCTCTACGTCATCGGCTCGGGCAAGGTGAAGCTCGGCCGCCGGTCCAACGACGGGCGCGAGAACCTCCTGGCCGTGCTCGGCCCCGGGGAGATGTTCGGCGAGCTCTCCCTGTTCGACCCCGGCCCGCGCACCGCGACCGCGTCGGCCGTGTCCGAGACCGCGCTGTACGAGCTGGGCCACGACGAGCTGATCGCCTGGCTCGAGCGCTACCCCCCGGTCGCCAAGCACCTGCTCGAGGCCCTGGCCCGGCGGCTGCGGCGCACCAACGAGGCGCTGGCGGACCTGGTGTTCTCCGACGTCCCGGGCCGCGTGGCCAAGGCGCTGCTGGACCTGGCGCGCCGCTTCGGCGAGCGGACCGACGACGGCGTCAAGGTCGCCCACGACCTGACGCAGGAGGAGCTCGCACAGCTCGTCGGCGCGTCCCGGGAGACCGTCAACAAGGCGCTCGCGGACTTCACCGCCCGGCGCTGGGTCCGCCGCGAGGGCCGTGCGCTCGTCCTGCTCGACCTCGAGCGGCTCGAGCGCCGCGCGCGCTGAGCCGTCGCTCAGCGCACCTCGACGACGAGCTCGACCTCCACCGGCGAGCCCAGCGGGAGCGCGGCGACCCCGACGGCGCTGCGCGCGTGCACGCCCGCGGCACCGAGGACCTCGCCGAGCAGCTCGCTGGCACCGTTGACGACCTGCGGCTGGCCGGTGAAGCCGGGCGCACTGGCCACGAAGCCCACCACCTTGACGACCCGGACGACCGCGTCGAGGTCCCCGGTCACGTCCGCCACGGCAGCGAGCGCGTTGAGCGCCGCGGCGCGGGCCAGACCCTTGGCCAGCTCGGGCGAGACGTCGTCGGGCCCGTCACCGACCAGGCCGGTCGCCGCGAGCGCGCCGTCCACGAACGGGAGCTGGCCGGACGTCCACACCAGGCTCCCCGACCGGACGGCGGGCACGTAGGCGGCGACCGGCGCGGCGACGGGCGGCAGGGTCAGGCCGAGCTCACGGAGGCGGGCCGCGACGGTGCCCGTCGCGGCGGCTTCGCCGTCCGTCACGTCAGCGCTCGCCGGTCGGGCGCTTGAGGTAGGCCACGAGGCCGTTGCCGTCGGGGCCGGTCACGACCTGGACGAGCTCCCAGCCGTCGGCTCCCCACTGGTCGAGGATCTGCTTCGTGGCATGGATGATCAACGGGATGGTCGCGTACTCCCACGTGGTGGCCATGCGTGGAGCCTAGCCGGGGGCCTGCTCCCCGGTCGCCGGGGCGTCGTCCGCCGACGGGGCCGCGGCGAGCCGGCGGACGGCGCGTCCGCGTCGCACCAGCGGGGCCACGAGGTCCGGCTCGCTCTCGACCACCTCGCGCCAGGACTCGACGTCCGGGCGGGTGCGCAGCAGGGCGCGGCGCTCCCGCTCCGTCATGCCGCCCCACACGCCGAACGGGACGCGGTGGTCGAGCGCGTCGACGAGGCAGTCGACCCGCACGGGGCACTCGGCGCACAGGATCCGCGCCTGTCTCTGGGCCGCGCCGGAGACGAAGAGCGTGTCCGGCTGCTCGCCGCTGCACCGCCCGTAGGCGGTCCAGTCCTGCTCGAGGAGGTGCGCAGTGTGCCCCATCCGACCACCGTAGGAAGGGCTGCAGGGCTGTGACAGGGACTTTCGCACCATGCGCCCTCCGAGGACGTGGTATTCCGGGGGCCGACGGCGGCTCCGAGGCGGTCGCTGCGGCCGATCCTCACGAAGGCTCCACACGTCGCCCGGGCCGGGACCAGGACCCTCCCGTACCCTGTCGCTCATGGTGCCGACCGCTCCGTCCTCTTCCGCGCGCCCCGCGGGACCCGGCTCGTCCGGCCCGTCCGGGACCGCCGGCCCGGTCCGCCGAGGCAGGAGGGTCAACGTCTTCCAGGCGGCCGCGCTCCTGCTCGCGTTCCTCCTGACCGCCGGCGTCGGCGGGGTCCTCGCGGCGGGGCTGGTCATGCCGGCCGTGGCGACCACGAGCGCGATCACGGACTCCTCGGTCGAGCTGTTCGAGGAGCTGCCGACGGACCTGGAGCCGCAGCGGCTCTCGCAGCAGTCGCGCATCTGGGCTGCGGACGGCAGCCTGCTCGCCACCTTCTTCTGGCAGAACCGGATCGTGGTCCCGCTGGCCGAGATCGCGCCGGTCATGCAGGCGGCCGTCATCGCGGTCGAGGACCGGCGCTTCTACGAGCACGCGGGCGTCGACGTCGAGGGCATGGGGCGTGCGCTCCGCACCAACCTCTTCTCCGAGGACACCGAGGGCGGCTCGACCCTCACGCAGCAGTACGTCAAGAACGTCCTCATCGACGCGGCGTACTCGCGCGGGGACATGCAGGCCGTGCAGGACGCCATGGTGTCCAGCGGCACGGCCGGGGTCGCGCGCAAGCTCGAGGAGGCCAAGCTCGCCATCGCGCTGGAGAAGCGGATGTCGAAGGAGCAGATCCTCGAGGGCTACCTCAACATCGCCCAGTTCGGGCCCTCCGTCTACGGCGTGGAGTCGGCCGCCCGCTACTACTTCTCCGTCTCCGCCAAGGACCTCACCTACCTGCAGGCCGCGACGATCGCCGGCATCACGCAGGCGCCGAGCGCGAACGACCCGGTGACGCAGCCGGAGAGGGCGCAGACGCGCCGGAACACCGTGCTGCTGACGATGCTCCAGCAGGAGGTCATCACCCAGGAGGAGTACGACGCCGGTGTCGCGACCCCGCTGGTCGACACCCTGGCGGTCTCCGACCCGGGCAACGGCTGCGTCGTCGCAGGGGGCGCTGCCTACTTCTGCGACTACGTCACCAAGGTGATCGCCCAGTCCCCGGAGTTCGGTGAGACCCAGGAGGAGCGACGGGAGCTGCTGCTGCGCGGCGGTCTGGACGTCTACACGACCCTCGACCTGCGGCTGCAGGCGATCGCGGACGAGGAGGTGCGGGCCGCCGTCCCGGTGACCGACCCGAGCGGGCTGGGTCACGCGATCTCCACCATCGAGCCCGGCACCGGGAAGATCCTCGCGATGGCCCAGAATCGCGTGTACAACCCGCGGGAGACGACCGAGCCGGTCGCGGGCGAGACGGCCGTCAACTACAACGCCGACTTCGCCTTCGGCAGCTCGCGCGGCTTCCAGCCGGGATCGACGTTCAAGCCGTTCGTCCTCGCCGAGTGGCTGCGGCAGGGCAAGAGCCTCAACCAGGTGGTCGACGGCGAGCTGCGCGAGTACGACAGCGACGACTTCACCGCGAGCTGCGACCCGAACCTGTACATCGACCCGGGCTACCGGCCGACGAACTTCGACGGTCAGGGCCGCGGGCGCATGAGCGTGCTCCAGGCCACGGCCAACTCGATCAACACGGCGTACATGAACATGGTCACGCAGCTCGACCTCTGCGCGATGGCCGACACCGCCGAGGCCGTCGGGTTCCACACCGCCATGGGCGGCGAGCTGCTCCCCGTGCCCTCGATGGTCCTCGGGGCGCAGGAGACCTCGCCGATGACGATGGCCGCCTCCTTCGCGACCTTCGCCGCCGGCGGCGTGTACTGCGAGCCGATCGCGATCACCCGGGTCACCGACCGGGACGGCAACGAGCTGCCGGTGCCGTCGGCCAACTGCCGTCAGGCGATCGACCCCGGGGTCGCGGCGACCGTGACCTACGCCCTCCAGGAGGTCATGACCAACGGCTCCGGCGAGGGCGCCCAGCTCTCCGGCCGCCCGTCCGCGGGCAAGACGGGGACGACGAACGAGAACTGGCACACGTGGTTCGCGGGCTACACGCCCCAGATGTCCAGCGCGGTCTGGCTGGGCAACCCGCGTGGCAACGTCCCGCAGCAGCGCATCGAGATCAACGGGCGCTACTACCGTGCCGTCTTCGGCAGCAGCATCTCGGCCCCCACGTGGGACCGCTACATGACCCGGGCGCACGAGGGGATGCCGGTCCAGGGCTTCCCCGAGCCGAACAGCCGGCTCCTGTTCGGCGAGCAGGTCACCGTGCCGAACGTCGCCGGCCGGTCCGTGCAGCGGGCCGTCGACGCGCTGGCCGCCGCGGGGTTCACCGCTCGGGTCAGCGAGACGCCGGTCGACTCCCCCTACCCGGCCGGCACCGTCGCCTACACCGACCCCGCCGGGGGCGGCCGGTCCACGGTGGGCAGCCCGGTCACGATCCACGTGTCGAGCGGCCGGAGCGCGGTCCCGGCACCCGCGCCGGCACCGGCACCGGCACCGGCACCGCCGGCCGAGCCGCCGCCCGGCCAGGGGCAGGGTCAAGGCCAGGGCAACGGGAACGGCAACGGGGGCTGACCGTGACCCCTCGCACCGTCCTCGCCGGGCTCGCCCTGGCCGGCGTGGCAGGCCTGGCCTACGCGACCGTCGAGGCGCGCCAGTACACGCTGCGCCGCGTCACGGTCCCCGTCCTGCCCCGGGGGCAGCGACCGCTGCGGGTGCTGCACCTGTCCGACCTGCACCTCACCCCCTCCCAGCGGGACAAGGTCGCCTGGGTGCGCGGCCTCGCGGAGCTGGAGCCGGACCTCGTCGTCGACACGGGCGACAACATGGCGCACCCCGAGGTGCTGCCGACCCTGCTCGAGGCCCTCGACCCGTTCCTCGGCATCCCCGGTGCCTTCGTCATGGGGTCGAACGACTACTACGCCCCGGTGCCCAAGAACCCGGCGCGCTACCTCTACGACGACGCCCGGTCCCTGCGGACGCCCCCCCGCCAGCTGCCCGCAGCGGAGCTGGCAGCCGCTCTGCGCGACGCCGGCTGGCGGGACCTGACCAACCGGCGTGACGTCGTCACCGCGGACGGCCGGGACCTGGCGCTCGTGGGCGTGGACGACCCGCACCTGAACCGCGACGTGTTCCCCGACGGGCCGGACGCCCACGACGGCCCCGACCTGCGGCTCGGGGTCACCCACGCCCCGTACCGGCGGACGCTCGACGCGATGCACGCCGACGGCAACGACCTGGTGCTGGCCGGCCACACCCACGGCGGGCAGCTCTGCGTGCCGGGGTGGGGGGCGCTGACGACCAACAGCGACCTGGACACCCGCCGCGCCAAGGGGCTGCACGGCTGGCCGGGTGCCCGCCCGGACGAGCCGCGGGGCGGCGGCTCGACCTGGCTGCACGTGTCCGCGGGGCTCGGGACGTCGCCGTACGCGCCGGTGCGGTTCGCGTGCCGGCCGGAGGCCACGCTCCTGACGCTGGTCGAGCGCTGAGGGTCCGGCACGGCCGCTCGGACGCGATTACGTGGGGACGCCCGGGCTGGGCTATCCTTCTCGGGTTCCACCGGGGTGTGGCGCAGCTTGGTAGCGCGCTTCGTTCGGGACGAAGAGGTCGTGGGTTCGAATCCCGCCACCCCGACGGTGAAGAAGGCCCCTGACCAGCGGACACGCGGTCGGGGGCCTTCGTCGCACCCACACTTCCGAAGACCTCTCGTCAGCGCCCCGGGGGGTTCCGGAGCGACCGGTCCAGGCCCTACATTGACGCCAGCACGCCGGTCACCAGGTCCGATCCGGCAGGCGGCACGTCGGGCGAGGACGCCCGTGGCCATCCCGGTCCCGGGTCCTCGCGGTCGCACGGGGTCCGGAGGACTGCATGAGCGTCGTACAGGTGGCACTGACCCAGACGCCCTGGACGGGCGACAAGGAGTCGATGATCGCCCTCCACGAGGGCTACGCGCGCCAGGCCGCCGCCGAGGGTGCGCAGATCATCGGGTTCCAGGAGCTCTTCTACGGCCCGTACTTCGGGATCACGCAGGACCCGAAGTACTACGCCTACGCCGAGTCGGTGCCGGGACCGACCGTCGACCGCCTCGCCTCCCTCGCGAAGGAGCTCGGCATCGTCATGGTGCTGCCCGTGTACGAGGAGGAGGCCCCCGGGATCCTCTACAACACGGCTGCGGTGGTCGACGCCGACGGGTCGTACCTGGGCAAGTACCGCAAGCACCACCTGCCCCACCTGCCGAAGTTCTGGGAGAAGTTCTACTTCCGGCCCGGCAACCTGGGGTACCCGGTGTTCGACACCGCTGTCGGCAAGGTGGGCGTCAACATCTGCTACGACAGGCACTTCCCCGAGGGCTGGCGGGTCCTCGGGCTCCACGGCGCCGAGATCGTCTTCAACCCGAACGCCAGCGCACCCGGCATCTCCACCAAGCTGTGGGAGATCGAGCAGCCGGCCGCGGCCATCGCCAACGGGTACTTCGTGGCGACGAACAACCGCGTCGGCGCCGAGACCAACGAGTACGGGGAGGACGCCGTCGCGTTCTACGGCTCCTCGTACGTCGTCGGGCCCGACGGGAACCACGTCGGCGACGTCGCCAGCTCCACCGAGGCCGGGGTGATCGTGCGCGAGGTGGACCTGGACCAGATCCGCGCCGTCCGCGAGCGCTGGCAGTTCTACCGAGACCGGCGCCCGGACGCCTACGGACCGATCACCGCCCCGTGAGCCACCGGTCCTCCGCCCGTCGACGCACAGAGGAGCCGACGTGAAGACACTCATCCGGGGCGGCACGGTCGTCAACGCGACCGGTCGGCACGCCGCCGACGTCCTCATCGACGGGGAGACCATCGCCGCCGTGCTCGCCCCGGGTTCCACCCTGCTCGGCTTCGACGTGGCTGCGAACGTCGACCGCGTCATCGACGCGACGGACCGGTACGTCATCCCCGGCGGGATCGACGCCCACACGCACATGGAGCTGCCGTTCGGGGGCACCGCGGCGTCGGACACCTTCGAGACCGGCACGCGTGCGGCCGCGTGGGGCGGCACGACGACGATCGTCGACTTCGCCGTCCAGCGCGCCGGGGAGCGCGTGCAGGACGGGCTGGAGGCGTGGCACGCCAAGGCCGCCGGCAACTGCGCGATCGACTACGGGTTCCACCAGATCATCGGCGGCGTGGACGTCGACTCCCTCGCGGCCATGGACTCCCTCCTGGACGAGGGCGTCAGCAGCTACAAGCTCTTCATGGCCTACCCCGGCGTCTTCTACAGCGACGACGCGCAGATCCTCCGCGCGATGCAGAAGGCCGCCGACATCGGACTGCTGACCATGATGCACGCGGAGAACGGACCCGCGATCGACGTCCTGGTCGAGCAGCTGCTGGCCGCCGGCAAGACGGACCCCTACTTCCACGGGATCGCACGGGCGTGGCAGATGGAGGAGGAGGCCACCCACCGGGCGATCATGCTCGCGGACCTCACCGGTGCACCGCTGTACGTCGTGCACGTCAGCGCCAAGCAGGCCGTCGAGCAGCTCGCGGCGGCGCGGGACCGCGGCCGGAACGTGTTCGGCGAGACGTGCCCGCAGTACCTGTACCTCTCGCTCGAGGAGCAGCTGGGGGCCCCGGGATTCGAGGGCGCGAAGTGGGTGTGCTCCACGCCGCTGCGCTCGCGCGCGGAGGGCCATCAGGACCACATGTGGCAGGGCCTGCGCACCAACGACCTGCAGATGGTCTCCACGGACCACTGCCCGTTCTGCATGAAGGGGCAGAAGGAGCTGGGCCTCGGCGACTTCTCCAAGATCCCGAACGGGATCGGCGGGGTGGAGCACCGCCTCGACCTGCTCTACCAGGGCGTGGTGACCGGGCAGCTGACCCTCGAGCGGTGGGTGGAGATCTGCTGCACCACCCCGGCGAGGATGTTCGGCATGTACGGCCGCAAGGGCGTCATAGCCCCGGGCGCGGACGGCGACGTCGTCGTCTACGACCCCCGCGGCCACACGAGCATCGGGGTCGGCAGGACCCACCACATGAACATGGACCACTCGGCCTGGGAGGGCTTCGAGATCGACGGCCACGTCGACACGGTGCTCTCCCGCGGGGAGGTCGTCGTGGACGACGGCCAGTTCCTCGGGCGGGCGGGCCACGGGCGGTACGTGCGGCGCGAGCTCTCGCAGTACCTGACCTGAGGAGGTCCGATGGACTTCGGCGTGGTCCTGCAGACCAACCCGCCTGCGTCGCGCACCGTCGAGCTCGCGCGGCAGGCGGAGCAGCACGGCTTCAGCCACGTCTGGACGTTCGACTCCCACCTGCTGTGGCAGGAGCCGTTCGTCATCTACTCGGCCATCCTCGCGGCGACGCGCCGCGTCGTCGTCGGGCCCATGGTGACCAACCCGGCCACCCGGGACTGGACGGTCATCGGCTCGCTGTTCGCGACGCTCAACGAGATGTACGGCAACCGGACGATCTGCGGGATCGGGCGGGGCGACTCCGCCGTGCGGACGCTCGGCGGACGCCCCAGCGACCTGGCGACGCTGCGGGACGCGGTCCACGTGATCCGGGAGCTCGCCAACGAGCGCCCGGTGGACGTCGGCGGGCGGACGGTCCGCCTCCCGTGGAGCCACGGGTCCCGGCTGGACGTGTGGGTCGCCGCGTACGGCCCGCGGGCGCTGCAGCTCGCCGGCGAGGTGGGGGACGGCTTCATCCTCCAGCTCGCGGACCCGGACATCGCCGCGTGGATGATCAAGGCAGTCCGGGACTCCGCGGAGAAGGCAGGCCGGGACCCGTCGACGATCGCGTTCTGCGTCGCCGCGCCGATGTACGTCGGCGACGGCGACTCGCCCGTGGAACGCCGGCACATGCGCGAGCAGTGCCGCTGGTTCGGCGGCATGGTCGGCAACCACGTCGCGGAGATCGTCAAGCGGTACGGCGCCGACGGGACGGTGCCGCAGGCGCTCACCGACTACGTGGCCGCGCGGGAGAGCTACGACTACAACCAGCACGGTCAGGCGGGGAACACGCACGCCGCGTTCGTGCCGGACGAGATCGTCGAGCGGTTCTGCGTGCTGGGCACCCACCACGAGCACATCCAGCGGATGGAGGCGCTCCGGGAGCTCGGCGTGACGCAGTTCGCCGGCTACCTCCAGCACGACAACAAGGAGGAGACCCTCCGCTCCTACGGCGAGTGGGTCATCCCGACCCTGCGCGAGGTCGTCGTCGCGACCTGGTGACCCCGGCGGTCGGTCGCGACCTCGAGAGCCGCCCGGCAGCCGGTGCGCGAGGATGGGCCGGTGCGGACGGACGGTGCCGGGCGGGCGGACGCGGCGGAGGTCGCGGCACGCCTGCGGGCGGCTGGTTGCGTCTTCGCCGAGGAGGAGGCCGCCCTCCTGCTGCGCCAGGCCGCCGACGACGACGCCCTGGAGGACCTGGTCCGCCGCCGCGCCGCGGGCGAGCCGCTCGAGCACGTCCTCGGGTGGGCGGAGCTCCTCGGCGTGCGCGTCGCGGTCGGGCCAGGGGTGTTCGTGCCGCGACGGCGCACGGAGGTCCTGGTGCTCGAGGCGCGGCGCCTGCTCGCGCAGCGGACGCGGGAGGGGCGCGCCGTCGTCGGCGACCTGTGCTGCGGGAGCGGCGCGCTGGGGCTGGCCGTCGCCGTCGCGCACGACGTCGAGCTGCACGCCGCCGACCTCGACCCGGTGGCCGTCGCCTGCGCCCGCGCGAACCTCGCCCCGGTGGGCGGGGAGGTCCACGAGGGGGACCTCCTCGCCGCCCTGCCCACGTCGCTGCGCGGCCGCGTCGACCTCCTGCTCGCCAACGTGCCGTACGTCCCCAGCGACGCCGTCGGGCTCCTGCCGGCCGAGGCGCGGGACCACGAGCCGCGGACCGCCCTCGACGGCGGGCCGGACGGGCTCGACGTGCTGCGCCGGGTCGCCGCCGGGGCCCGCGACTGGCTCCGCCCCGGCGGCCACGTGCTCACCGAGACGAGCGACGCGCAGCGGGACGCGGTGCACCGCGTCCTCCGCACGCACGGCCTGACGCCCCGGACCGTCCGCGGCGAGGACGCCGTCGTCGTCGTGGGGCGCGCGCTACCGTCGGCCCGTGCCCGTCCCTGACTTCGTCCTGCGCCTGCGCGAGCGGGTCGGCCCGGACCTGCTGTGGCTGACCGGCGTGTCCGCGGTCGTCCTCGACGACGAGGACCGCGTCCTCCTCGGCCGCCGCGCTGACAACGGCCGGTGGGCCGTCGTGAGCGGCATCCTCGAGCCGGGCGAGGAGCCGGCGCCGGCGGTCGCGCGCGAGGCGCTGGAGGAGACCGGCGTGGAGGTCGAGGTGCTGGCGCTGACCGCCGTGTCCGTCGGCGAGCCGGTCCTCTACCCCAACGGGGACCGGGCGCAGTACCTCGACCTGTGCTTCTGGTGCCGGCCGACCGGCGGCGAGGCGCACGTCGCCGACGACGAGTCGACCGCCGTGGGCTGGTTCGCGCTGGACGCGCTGCCCGAGCCCCTCAACGCGTCGTCGGGCCCCCGCATCGCGCGCACGGTCGCGTACGTCTCAGCGGCGCGGCGGGGCGAGCGGCCGGAGGCCTGGTTCGCGCGCTGACCTGCTCGAAGAACGGTCGTCCCCGCCCGCCGTCGTCAGAGGGGCGGCATCCGCAGCGCGCCGTCCATCCGGATCGTCTCGCCGTTGAGGTAGTCGTGCTCGACGACGGCCAGCGCCAGCTGCGCATACTCCTCCGGCAGGCCGAAGCGCCGCGGGAAGGGCACGGTGTCGAGCAGCCGCTCGCGGAACTCCTCGGTGACGCCCGCCATCATCGGGGTGTCCACGATGCCGGGGGCGATGGTCATGACGCGGATCCCGTGCTGGGCGAGGTCGCGGGCGGCCGGCAGGGTGAGCGCCGCGACACCGCCCTTGGACGCCGCGTACGCGGCCTGGCCGACCTGGCCGTCGAAGGCCGCGACCGACGCGGTGTTGACGACCACGCCCCGCTGGCCGTTCTCGTCCGGCTCCGTCGCCGCCATGCGCTCGGCGACCACCGTCATGACGGTGAACGTGCCCACCAGGTTGACCGCGACCACGCGCGCGAAGAGCGCGGGGTCGTGCGGCCCGGCCTTCCCCAGGACCCGCGCCCCGGGCGCGATGCCCGCACAGCTGACCAGGACCCGCAGCGGGCGGTCGTCCGGCACCCGGCCGACGGCGGCGCGGACGCCGTCGGGGTCGGTGACGTCCGCGGGCACGTACGTCACGCCCTCGACCCGGTCGCACCGCTCGATGCTCGCCGGCAGGTCCAGGACGTGCACCGCCGCCCCCCGCCCGGCCAGGAGCGCCGCCGTCGCGGCCCCCAGCCCCGACGCCCCGCCCGTCACGACCGCCGCCACCCCGTCGACCCGCATGCCCGCCCCTCCTGCGCGTCGTCGTCGACGCCTCTGCTCGTACCGTCGGGGCGACCCTCCCACGCGGCGTGCGCGGCGGCCACCCCCGGACGCGCCTCGGGGCCGGCCCGTGGGACCGGCCCCGAGGTCAGCGAGCGGGTGCGCTCAGAAGGCGGCCTGGAAGGTGCTCACCACCGTCTCGAGCACGCCCTCCTCGCCGGCCACCAGCTGCAGCCGCACCCAGACCAGGTGCGAGCCGTCGTCGGCCTGGGCTGCGATGACGACGTACGTCGTGCCGACGCCGCCGCACTCGCCCCACGCCTCGAACGAGCCCGTGTACAGGCCGTCGCTGTAGGGCTGCCGGCCCTCGGGGGCCGGGGTGCAGGCCCCTGCGGCCGTCTCCGCCAGCGTGTCGAGGAGACCCTCGACCGACCAGCTCGCGAGCGCCTCGCTGGACGCCGAGATCGAGACACCCGACACGTCCCAGGTCTCCTGGAACGCCTGGATGTCCGGGCTCGCCGTCACGTCGAGGATGACGTTGCCGTTCTCGTCCTCGTAGCTGGCCCCGTCCACCTGGCCCCACGAGGAGGGCACGTCGACCGTCACCTGCCCGGTGTCGTCCGTCACGGTGACGAAGTCGGCCGGCTGGGCGGGCGGCTCGGAGCCGCCGTCCTCGCCGCCGCCCGGGAGGGTGGGCACGGACTCCGCCACGAGCGGCTCCCCGTTGACCTGACCGACGTAGAAGACGTCCTCGCTCGGCCGGTAGACCTCGACCGCGAGGGTGTCGTCCGAGCCGTGGGTGCGCAGCACCTGGCAGTAGTCCGACATGGTGCCGTCGGTGGCGAGCGTGACGCCCTCCATCTTCGTCACGAGGTCCCCGGGCGCGATCCCGGCCTTGTCCGCGGACGAGCCGGAGGCGACCGACGCGACGAAGATCCCGGAGGACCCGTCCTCACCGACCCACGCCTGCCCGTTGATCCCCAGGCTCAGCACGTCCGTGCCGGCCTGGAGGTCGTCGAGCACCTGGAGGACCTCCTCCTCGGCGATCGCGAGGTTGATGTCGTTCTCGTCGTCGCCCGCGTAGTTGACGCCGACGACGCGGCCGTCCTCCGCGATGAGCGGGCCGCCGGAGTTGCCTGGCCGGATCCGCGCGTCGTGCTCGATGGTGTGGTCCAGCGACGCCCACTGCATGTCACCGGGAGTATCCGTCTTGGAGACGATCCCGGCCGTGATCGTGAACTCCGGGTCACCGAGCGGGAAGCCGACGGCCCACACCTCCTGGGCGCTCGTCACCTCCCCCTCGTACCACTCCATGTAGGGGAACCCATCGCCCTCGAGGTCGATGACCGCGAGGTCCAGGCACTCCGAGGAGCCGAGGATCTTGGCGCTGTGGGTCTCGCCCATGAGCCAGACCTCGAGCGTGCCCGCGCCGACGACGACGTGGTTGTTGGTCACGGCCAGGCCGCTGGGGTCGATGATGAAGCCGGACCCGCGGCCGGCCGCCTCGAACGAGCCCTCCCCGGGCTCCTCGAAGGTCCCCACCGCCTGGATCTGGATGGTGGCCTGCTCCGCCTCCTCGAAGGAGACCGCGCCACCGGCCTCGGGCTCGTCGCCGCCCCCGCCGTCCCCGCCGCCCCCACCGCCGCAGCCGGCGAGGAGCACGACGGCCGCGGTGCCCAGCCCCACCCCGGCCCGGAGGCGGGTGCGTCCGGCGGCGTCCGACGAAGATCGACAGCTGCGCGACATCAGAGATACGGACATGCTCCTACCCCTTCGCTCGGGTCAGATCGAGCGTAGGAGCCGGGGGAACGCAGCCGCAGGAAGTCCGATGCTGAATCAGTTGGTCCCGCCGTCGCCCTCACACGAACGGGTGCAGGCGGGGCCGCTCCACCGGCGCGGACCGACCGCGGCGCACCCCTGCGGGCACGCCGCCGGCGGGCGGGGCTCAGGCCTCGGCGAGCCGCTGGGCGGCCACGACCTCGGCGATCTGCACCGCGTTGAGCGCCGCGCCCTTGCGCAGGTTGTCGTTGCTGATGAACAGCACGATCCCGCGGCCCTCGGGGACGCTCTGGTCCTGGCGGATGCGGCCCACGTAGCTCGGGTCCGCCCCGGCCGCCTGCAGCGGCGTCGGGATGTCGGTGAGCTCCACGCCGGGGGCGATGCCGAGCAGCTCGGTGGCGCGCTCGACCGACAGGGGCCGCTCGAACTCGGCGTGCACGGACAGCGAGTGCCCGCTGAACACCGGCACGCGCACGCACGTGCCGGCCACGAGGAGGTCCGGGATCTCGAGGATCTTGCGGCTCTCGTTGCGGAGCTTCTGCTCCTCGTCCGTCTCCAGCGAGCCGTCGTCGACGAGGGCGCCCGCGAGCGGGACGACGTTGAACGCGATGGGCCGCTGGTAGACGCCCGGCTCCGGGAACTCGACCGCGCGGCCGTCCCGCGCGAGGCCGGCGACGTCGCCCTCGACGACGCTGCGCACCTGGCCCTCGAGCTCCGCCACGCCCGCGACGCCGCTGCCGGAGACCGCCTGGTACGTGGCGACGACGAGCCGGCGCAGGCCGGCCTCCTCGTGCAGGGGCTTGAGCACCGGCATGGCGGCCATGGTGGTGCAGTTCGGGTTGGCGATGATGCCCTTGACCGCGCCGGAGATCGCGTGCGGGTTGACCTCGCTGACCACGAGCGGCACCTCGGGGTCCTTGCGCCACGCGGAGGAGTTGTCCACGACGAGCGCGCCCGCCGCGGCGAACCGCGGGGCGTGCTCGCGGGACGGGCCCCCGCCCGCGGAGAAGAGCGCGACGTCGATGCCCTCGAGGTCCGTGGACGCGATGTCCTCGACGACGACGTCCTCGCCCTTCCACGGCAGCGTCGTGCCGGCGGAGCGCGCGGACGCGAAGAACCGGATGCTCGCGACCGGGAAGTCGCGCTCCTCGAGCAGCTGCCGCATGACGCGGCCCACCTGCCCGGTCGCGCCGACGACGGCGACGTTCAGTCCCTGTGCCATGTCAGCGCCCCGTCCCGCCGTAGACCACGGCCTCGCCCTCGGAGGAGTCGAGCCCGAACGCCGTGTGGACGGCGCGCACCGCGTCGTCCAGCTGGTCCGAGCGCGTGATGACCGAGACCCGGATCTCCGAGGTGGAGATCATCTCGATGTTGATACCGGCGTCGCGCAGGGCGCCGAAGAGCTTGGCGGAGACGCCCGGGTGCGACTTCATGCCGGCCCCGATGAGCGACAGCTTGCCGATCGTGTCGTCGTACTGCACCGACTCGAACCCGATCCGGTCCTGGGCCACCGCGAGCGCCGCGGTCGCCTTCTGGCCGTCGGCGGCCGGCAGGGTGAAGGAGATGTCGGTCAGCCCGGTCTTCGCGGCCGACACGTTCTGGACGATCATGTCGATGTTGACGTCCGCCGCGGCGACGACCTCGAAGATCTGCGCGGCCGTGCCGGGCACGTCCGGGACGCCGACGACGGTGACCTTCGCCTCGCTCCGGTCGTGCGCGACGCCGGAGATGATCGGCTGCTCCATGCTCTCTCCTTCGACGACCTCGTCGGTGACGAGGGTGCCCACGTGCCCCGAGAAGGACGAGCGCACGTGGATGGGGACCTGGTTCCGGCGGGCGTACTCGACGCAGCGCAGCATGAGCACCTTGGCCCCGCTGGCGGCCATGTCGAGCATCTCCTCGTAGGTGATGCGGTCGAGCTTGCGGGCGGACGGCACGATGCGGGGATCGGCCGAGAAGACCCCGTCCACGTCGGTGTAGATCTCGCAGACGTCGGCACGCAGTGCGGCGGCGAGGGCGACCGCGGTCGTGTCCGACCCGCCCCGGCCGAGCGTCGTCACGTCGTTGGTCTGCTCGTTGACGCCCTGGAACCCGGCGACGATCGCCACCGCGCCGCCGTCGAGCGCCTGCCGGATCCGGCTGGCCCGGACGTCGATGATGCGCGCCCGGCCGTGCACGTCGTCGGTGAGGACGCCCGCCTGCTGCCCGGTGAACGACTGCGCCTCGACGCCCAGGTTCGCGATCGCCATGGCCAGCAGGGACATCGAGATGCGCTCGCCCGCGGTGAGCAGGATGTCCATCTCGCGCGACGGCGGCAGCGGGGTGATCTGGTTGGCGAGCTCGATGAGCTCGTCGGTGGTGTCCCCCATCGCCGACACCACGACGACGACGTCGTCCCCGGCACGCTTCGCCTCGGCGATCCGCTTCGCGACGCGCTTGATGCTCGCGGCGTCCGCGACGGACGAGCCGCCGTACTTCTGCACGATGAGGCCCACGGTTGCTCCGTTGGTGGGGTCGGTTCGGGGGGACCGCGAGCGCGACGGCGGGCCCCGGCGGGACGATGGTAGACGGGTTCACGATCCGGACAGGGTGTGTTCCACGATCCGGATCGGGCGCTGCGGGGTCCCGGCGCGCTGCGCCGTGCCGCGAGCTCGGCACCTCGTGACGCGCTCGGCACCTCGTCACGAGCTCGGTACCTCGTCACGAGCTCGGTACCTGGACGTACCGAGCTCGTCATGACGTACCGAGTTCGCGGGTGCGTGGGCGGTGGGGTGGGTG
>NZ_AXCW01000060.1 GCF_000603945.1 Actinotalea ferrariae CF5-4
CCGAGGCGCGCGGGCTGCGACCGGGCGCGCCCCTGCGCCGTCGGCAGCGGCCGACGGAGGTGCAGATGTCCTCGGCGGCGCGCGACGGGCGGGACCCCGCGCTCGTGGGCGACGCCCTGTCCCGGCTGGCCACCGAGCGCGGCTGGTCGGCGGACCTGTCGGTCGGCGGGGTCGTCGGCCGCTGGCGCGAGGTCGTCGGCGACCAGCTGGCCGACCACTGCACGCCCGAGACCTTCGACGACGGTCTGCTCGTGCTCCGCACCGACTCGACCGCGTGGGCCACGCAGGTCCGGCTCCTCGTGCCCCAGCTGCTGCGCCGCCTGGAGGCCGAGCTGGGTCCGGACGTGGTCCGCGACGTCAAGGTGGTCGGGCCCGCCGGGGTCCAGTGGGGCCACGGGCAGCGTCGCGTGGCCGGCCGCGGACCGCGCGACACCTACGCCTGAGCGGCGTCTTGTGCCGTGACACACCCGCCAGGGCCGCGAATGCCGCTCTGAGGCCCGCGAGGTGCTCCGGCCACCACCGGGTCACCGCCTCGTCCTGATCGGCGTTCCTGGCTGTGTGCAAGGCCGTGAGAGGGCCATGACAGGGTAGACTGACCGCTGTCATTCCTGGTGCTCCGGAGCGCCGGAGGAGCCGTCCGGCGCAGCGCCCAGCGCGTGGCCCGTCGTCGTGCGGCCTTCCTTCCGTCGACGCGACCACCAGGGAGCCTCTGCGACGGGGTCGTCCCCCGCGCGACCTCGAAGGAGCACCCCGGCCCGTGGCTGACCAGAGCGCGACCGCACCGCAGACCGACCCGCTCGACGGCACCTCCGAGAACCCCGCACCGACCGTGGTCCGCAAGGACAACGGGTACGACGCGAGCAACATCACGGTCCTCGAGGGGCTGGAGGCCGTCCGCAAGCGGCCGGGCATGTACATCGGCTCGACGGGTCCCCGCGGTCTGCACCACCTGGTCTACGAGGTGGTCGACAACTCGGTCGACGAGGCGCTGGCCGGGTACTGCACCCACATCGAGGTCGTGCTCCAGGCCGACGGCGGCGTCCGGGTCTCCGACGACGGCCGCGGCATCCCCGTCGCGATCCACCCCACGGAGGGCCGCCCGACGGTCGAGGTGGTCATGACGATCCTCCACGCCGGCGGCAAGTTCGGCGGGGGCGGCTACGCGGTCTCGGGCGGTCTGCACGGCGTCGGCATCTCGGTCGTCAACGCGCTGTCCAGCAAGGTCGTCACGACCGTGAAGCGCGACGGGTACACGTGGCGGCAGTCCTTCGCCGACGGCGGCAAGCCCGTCGGCGAGCTGGAGCAGCTCGAGCCCACGGAGGAGACCGGGACCACGCAGGTCTTCCACGCCGACGACGCGATCTTCGAGACGGTCGACTACGACTTCGAGACGCTCCGGGCGCGGTTCCAGCAGTACGCGTTCCTCAACAAGGGCCTGCAGATCACGCTCACGGACGAGCGGCCGCAGCACACCGGCACCGAGGACGAGGTGACGGAGCCGGCGAAGGACCAGCCCACCGACGTCGCCGCCGACAACGGCGGACCGCTGCACCACCGGACGGTGAGCTACCGGTACGACGGCGGCCTCGTCGACTACGTCAAGCACCTCAACGCGGCCAAGAAGGTCGAGATCGTGCACCCCGACGTCATCGAGATCGAGGCCGAGGACACGGAGCGCAAGATCGCCGTGGAGGTCGCCCTCCAGTGGACGGGCGCCTACTCCGAGTCGGTGCACACCTTCGCGAACACCATCAGCACCACCGAGGGCGGCACCCACGAGGAGGGCTTCCGCGCCGCGCTGACCACCCTGGTCAACCGCTACGCGCGCGAGAAGAACATCCTCAAGGAGAAGGAGGAGAACCTCACCGGCGACGACATCCGCGAGGGGCTCACCGCCGTCATCTCCGTCAAGCTCGGCGAGCCGCAGTTCGAGGGCCAGACGAAGACCAAGCTCGGCAACACCGAGGCCAAGACGTTCGTGCAGAAGGTCGTCAACGAGAAGCTGACCGACTGGCTCGACTCCCACCCCAGCGAGGCCCGGGACGTCATTCGCAAGTCCATCCAGGCGGCGGCGGCTCGGATGGCCGCGCGCAAGGCCCGCGAGGCGACCCGACGCAAGGGGCTGCTGGAGTCCGGCGGCATGCCGGGCAAGCTGCGCGACTGCCAGTCGAACAAGGCCGAAGAGTGCGAGGTCTTCATCGTCGAGGGCGACTCGGCCGGTGGCTCGGCCGTCCGCGGGCGCAACCCGCGCACCCAGGCGATCCTCCCGATCCGCGGCAAGATCCTCAACGTCGAGCGCGCGCGGCTGGACCGCGCCCTGGGCAACGCCGAGGTGCAGGCGCTCATCACGGCGTTCGGCACCGGGATCGGCGAGGACTTCGACATCAGCAAGCTGCGGTATCACAAGATCGTCCTGATGGCCGACGCCGACGTCGACGGGCAGCACATCTCCACGCTGCTGCTGACGCTGCTGTTCCGCTACATGCCCGACCTCATCAAGGAGGGGCACGTCTACCTCGCGCAGCCGCCGCTGTACCGCATCAAGTGGTCCAACGCCCCGCACGACTACGTGTACTCCGACCGGGAGCGCGACGCGTTCCTCTCCGAGGGGATCGCCGCCGGCAAGCGCGTGCCCAAGGAGAACGGCATCCAGCGCTACAAGGGCCTGGGTGAGATGGACTACTCGGAGCTGTGGGACACGACCATGGACCCGGAGCACCGCACCCTGCGGCAGGTGAACCTCGACGACGCCGCCGCGGCGGACGAGATCTTCGCCATCCTCATGGGCGAGGACGTGGAGAGCCGCCGCAGCTTCATCCAGCGCAACGCCAAGGACGTGAGGTTCCTCGACATCTGAGGAGCGCAGCGCAGCGAGCACCGCAGGATGTCGACAACAATCACAGACATCTGAGGAACGCTGGCACGGCGCGAGCACCGCAGGATGTCGACAACAAGCACAGACATCTGAGGATCGCTGGCACAGCGCGAGCGCAGCGAGCACCGACGCACGACCGGACCACCGCCTGTCCTGAACGAGGAGCACCGTGACCGACCAGACGCCGCCCACCGGGGACGAGCCGACGCCCGACCTGCCCGCCGAGGTGCTCACCGACCGGATCACGCCGGTCGACCTGCAGCTCGAGATGCAGCGGTCCTACCTCGACTACGCGATGTCGGTCATCGTCGGGCGCGCGCTGCCGGACGTGCGGGACGGCCTCAAGCCGGTCCACCGCCGCGTCCTGTACGCCATGTACGACGGCGGCTACCGCCCGGACCGGCAGTTCTCCAAGTGCTCGCGCGTCGTCGGCGACGTCATGGGCAAGTACCACCCGCACGGCGACACGGCGATCTACGACGCGCTGGTCCGCCTGGTGCAGGACTGGTCGCTGCGCTACCCGCTCGTCTGGGGCCAGGGGAACTTCGGCTCCCCGGGCAACGACCCGGCCGCGGCGCCCCGGTACACCGAGTGCAAGATGGCGCCGCTGGCGATGGAGATGGTGCGCGACATCGACCGCGACACCGTCGACTTCCGCGACAACTACGACGGCCACACGCAGGAGCCGACCGTCCTGCCGGCGCGGTTCCCCAACCTCCTCGTCAACGGCAGCGCCGGCATCGCCGTCGGCATGGCGACGAACATCCCGCCGCACAACCTCCGTGAGGTGGCCGAGGGCGTCAAGTGGCACCTGGAGCACCCGGAGGCCAGCAAGGAGGAGCTGCTCGAGGCGCTCATCCAGCGCATCCCCGGGCCGGACTTCCCCACCGGCGCGACGATCCTGGGCCGCCGCGGCATCGAGGACGCCTACCGGACCGGCCGCGGGTCGATCACGATGCGGGCGGTCGTCACGGTCGAGGAGATCCAGAACCGGGTCTGCCTCGTCGTCACCGAGCTCCCGTACCAGGTGAACCCGGACAACCTCGCGGCCAAGATCGCCGAGCTGGTCAAGGAGGGCCGCATCCAGGGGATCGCGGACATCCGCGACGAGACCTCGGGCCGCACCGGCCAGCGCCTCGTCGTCGTGCTCAAGCGCGACGCCGTCGCGAAGGTCGTGCTCAACAACCTCTACAAGCACACGCAGCTGCAGGACACCTTCGGCGCGAACATGCTCGCGCTCGTCGACGAGGTGCCCCGGACGCTGAGCATCGACGCGTTCGTGCGCCACTGGGTCACCCACCAGCTCGACGTCATCGTCCGGCGCACGAACTTCCTCCTGCGCGAGGCCCAGGAGAAGGCGCACATCCTGCGCGGCTACCTCAAGGCCCTCGACGCCCTCGACGAGGTCATCGCGCTCATCCGCCGCTCGCCGGACGTCGAGGAGGCGCGCCGCGGGCTCATGGCGCTGCTCGAGGTCGACGAGGTCCAGGCGACCGCCATCCTCAACCTCCAGCTGCGCCGCCTGGCCGCCCTGGAGCGGCAGAAGATCATCGACGACTACGACCAGCTCATGCGGGAGATCGAGGACTACACCGACATCCTCGCCCGCCCCGAGCGGCAGCGGCAGATCGTCGGGGACGAGCTCGACCTCGTCGTCACGAAGTACGGCGACGAGCGTCGCACCACGATCCTGCCGTTCGACGGCGAGGTGTCGATGGAGGACCTCATCCCCGAGGAGGAGGTCGTCGTCACCATCACCCGCGGCGGGTACGCCAAGCGCACGCGCAGCGACCAGTACCGGGTGCAGAAGCGCGGCGGCAAGGGCGTCCGGGGCGCGCAGCTGCGGGCGGACGACGTCGTCGAGCACTTCGGTGTGACGACGACGCACCACTGGCTGCTGTTCTTCACCAACCTCGGCCGGGTCTACCGCGCCAAGGCGTACGAGCTGCCCGAGGGCGGCCGGGACTCCAAGGGCCAGCACGTCGCGAACCTCCTGGCGTTCCAGCCGGGCGAGCAGATCGCGAACGTCATCGACCTGCGCGACTACGACCAGGCGGACTACCTGGTCCTGGCCACGCGGCGCGGTCTGGTCAAGAAGACGCGGCTTGCGGAGTACGACTCGAACCGCTCCGGGGGCCTCATCGCGATCAACCTGCGCGCGGACGAGGACGGCACCCCCGACGAGCTGGTCTCCGCGGCGCTCGTCCACGAGGACTCCGAGCTGCTGCTCGTGTCGCGCAAGGGTCAGGCCGTGCGGTTCCGCGCGACGACGGACGAGCTGCGGCCCATGGGTCGGGCGACGTCCGGTGTGACGGGCATGCGGTTCCGCGAGGGCGACGAGCTGCTCGCGATGACCGTGATCGAGCCCGAGTCGTACCTCGTGACGATCACCGACGGCGGTACCGCGAAGCGGTCGGACATGCACCGGGTCGGCGGGGACGGGAACCTCGACTACCGCCGGACGCGGCGCGGTGGCCTCGGTGTCCGGGCGGCGCGCCTGCCCGACGACCGTGGCTCGCTCGTCGGTGCGCTCATGGCCGGCGCCGCCGACGAGGTGCTCGTGGTCATGGAACGGGGCAAGGTCGTCCGCTCGCTCGTCGGGGAGATCCCCGTGCACGGGCGGGACGCGACCGGTGTGATCCTCGCGAAGCCGGACGCCGGCGACCGGATCCTCGCGGTGGCCCGCAACGTGGAGCGGAATCTTGGGACCGATGCGGTTACCGTTGACGCGGAGGGGGCGGGCGAGACCCCCGTCGAGGACGCGGCACCCGGTGAGGACCCGGCGCTGACAGAGGGAGACCGATGAGCACCGACGGCACGCAGCCGCGCCCCACCAGCCCGACCGCACCGGGCCGCACGTCGGTCCGCACCGCGGAGAGCGCGCCCCAGACCGACGTCCGGACCACCGCGGAGCGTCCGGCGGTGCCGGCGCGGGACGGCGGGGCGTCGCCGTCGGTCTCGGACCGTCTCAAGGCGGCCGGCGCCGCGGTCGCGGGTGCGGTCAACCGCGACGACCGCCCGGCGTCGTCGCGACCGGGCGTCGCCCCGCGCGAGGAGGCGGGCGCGTCCGCGGCCACCACGGCTCCGCGGCGGGTCCGCCTCGCGCTCGCGCGGATCGACCCGTGGTCCGTCATGAAGCTGTCGTTCCTGCTGTCGTTCGCCGTGGGGATCATGATGGTCGTCGCCGCGGCGGTCGTCTGGTTCACGCTGGACGGCCAGGGCGTCTTCGCCCAGCTCGACCAGACCATCACCGAGATCACCGGCAACCCGGACTTCTTCCCCATGGAGGAGTACGTCGCCTTCGACCGGGTCATGGCCCTGGCGACGATCATCGCGATCGTCGACGTCGTGCTGCTCACCGCCCTGGCGACCATCGGCGCGTTCCTCTACAACATCGTCGCGGCGCTCGTGGGTGGCATCCACATGACCCTGACGGACGACTGAGCACGGACGCCTCTCCCCCCGCGGCTGCCGCTCGCACCGGCCGCCCGCCCACCACAAGCCGACTTGGGCCGGACGTGGGCGCTGGGGTAGTCTCATGCGGCGCCCGCGGGCGCACGGGCCTATAGCTCAGACGGTTAGAGCGCTTCCCTGATAAGGAAGAGGTCAGAGGTTCAAGTCCTCTTAGGCCCACTCCCGAGATGCTCCACCGGAGGACAGATGAAGAAGATCATCATCGCCCTGCTCGCGGTCGGAGCCGGCTACCTCGCCTGGCGCACGTACGCGGAGGACCGTGACGAGCGCGACCTGTGGACCGAGGTCACGGACGACGTCGCCTGACGGGTCCGATCGAGGACAGCACGACTCACAGCACGACCCGAACGCACCACCAGCACGGCACCCGAGGTGCCACCCGCGGCCCCGGCCGCACGGGGCCATGGCGCAATTGGTAGCGCACCTGCTTTGCAAGCAGGGGGTTAGGGGTTCGAGTCCCCTTGGCTCCACCGCACGCACAAGGCTCGAACCCTTGCCAACGGAAACGTTGGTCGAGGTTCGGGCCTTGTTCGCGTCTGCGGCCCAGGTCAGGGCGTTGGCGTTGACCTGCGGATCGAGGAGCATCTCGAAGGGCCGGTTGTGCTCGACGCGCAGCTCGTTGTCCTCGTCGATGAAGACCTTGGTGAAGAAGGCCTGGTTGCACAGGCGCCGGTTGGTGTCGTCGCAGCGGGTGTAGATGTTGGCGCAGTTGGCGAGTAGGCCGAGGGCGTCGTCGAGGTGGGCTCGGGCGTCGGCGTAGTCGCCGAAGTGGGCGTCGATGCGGCGGGTCACTTGGTTGAGTTCGGCGACGATGCGGTCCTGCTCGCGCTTGAGCACGGAGAGCGGGATCGCGTCGGCGTAGTGCGCTTGCATGAGGCGGTCCTGCTCGCTTTCGAGCCGGTCACGGTTGGTGGTGAGGCGTTCCAGTTCCTCGGTTTCGACGGCCATGAGCCGGTCGAACTCGTGGTGGAGCATGCCCGCGAGGGCGTCCTGCTGGGCGGGCGTGATCTGGACGCGGGTGTAGTAGTCCTCGACGAGCTTCTCGACGTCTTCGATGAGCATCGCCTGGCGTGTGCAGTCGGTGCGCTTGGAGTGCCGACCGGAGCACACGAAGTAGCAGTAGACGTTGCCGTGGCGGTTCTTCGCGTTGGAGACGATGAGCCGGGAGCCGCACTGGCCGCAGTGGATGGTGCCTTTGAGGTAGTGGCCGTGGACTTGGGTTGCCTCGACGGCGCACTGGTGCGCGGTGAGCACGGACTGTACCTGGTACCAGACCTCGGCTGGCACGAGTGCCGGGTGGCTTCCCTTGTAGCGGGTGCCCCTGTAGATGACATCGCCCTTGTAGTACGGGTTGGTCAGGAGCCGATGGATGGTGGATACCGCCAGAGGCTTCGCCGGCCTCTTCGGCGTGGGCAGGCTGCGCAGCCCGCGCGAGGTGAGTTCGTCGTGGAGTTGGCTGACGCTCCAGTTGCCCGAGGCGTACGCCTTGAACGCCCACTCGATCATCGGTGCTCGCTCGGGATCGAGCTCGATGGTGCGGACTTCGCGCCCGAGCTCGTCGCGCTTGCGGACGTTCAAGTAGCCGATGGGCGCGCGCCCGTTCGTGCCGCCGCCGATGGCCTTCTGGTTCATGCCCTTGGCGACCTCGGTGGCGAGGTTGCGGGAGTAGAACTCGGCGATGGTGGACATGATGCCGTGCAGCAGCATCCCGGAGGGGGTCTCGTCGATGTTCTCGGACGCAGACACGAGCATGACCCCGCACTGTTGGAGTGCGAGGTGGATACTCACGTCGTCGGCGCGGTTGCGGGCGAGCCGGTCGACCTTGTGAACGATGCAGTACGCGACCTTGTTGGCCTTGACATACTGGATCATCCGCATCAGCTCGGGCCGGTCGGACGACTTGGCTGAGGCTCCCGCGTCGACGAACTCCTCGACGATGCCGGCGCCGAGCTGTTCGGCCTTACGCCGGGTCGCTTCGCGCTGGGCAGGGATCGAGAAGCCTTCGTCGGTCCCGCCCTTCTCGGCCTGCTCGCGGGTGGAGACCCGCAGGTACGACACAGCGGCAGCCGCAGTCTTGGGCGGGTCGATGAGGCTGGCTGCCGGATCGTCGGCAATGGTGGTCATCGGGGCTCACTCTCACGCGGTTCGACCCTCGCGCTCCCACTGTTGGTGGGAGGGGTGTTGATCGTGAGAGCAGCCGTTGAAGGCTGTAGGGCGAGACCCGATGGTCTCGGTGCGTGTTGCCCGCCGAGCGGCGAGGTTTAGGCCACAACACCCCGCATCGCGAGGCTTGCACAGTTCATTCTACCGGGCGGCTTCAGAGGCGGCCAGGCCATCCGGCGCCGCCCGGTAGGTGTCGGGCACCCGCTCGGCCGCGCGGGCCGCGCGGCTCTCGCCGGTCTCCTGCAATGTCAGCCGGATGAGAACCTCGGCGAGCTTGTGCAGGTCGGCGCGTTCGCGGTGGACGGCCCGGACGGAGAACGACCGCTCCTCGTAGGGGCGACGGTCGGTCTTCTTGGCGTAGCGGCTCATCGGTCTACTGCGCTTCGTCGTCGTCCAGGCCGGCGTAGAACTCGTCTTCGGCCTCCTGGCGCTTGCGGACTTGGGCGATGACGAACTCGACGAACTCGGCGGCCCGGTCGGTGAAGGTGAAGTCCTGGATCGTGGGTGCCGGGTCCTCACCGGGCCACGCAGCTTGCCGGGTCGGGCGGTCGCGGTCCCCACGAGTACCGCAGGCCGTGACCCAGTAGCGAAGCCGCTCTCGAGCGTCGGCGAAGTCGCGGTGCCAACCGAGCGGCGCGGATGCGTTCTGCTCGGGGTCGTAGGCCGCGAGCCAATGCAGGTGCAGCGCCGACAGCTCCCAGACCATCTCCGGGTGGTGGTGCCAGAACGGCGGCACCACCGCGACCGGGAGGCCATAGGTGCGCCGCAGCCAGTCAACCCACCGGTTCAGCGCGAGCCATTCCTGCTCCAGCTCGTGCGCCGTCAGCAGGTTCCAGTTCACGGGGTGCGGCGGTTCGGGCATGTCCGCGTTCGTGACGCGGGGCGGTCCGTCGAAGACGTCCGGCTCATCCATCTCATGCTGATCGTTCATGGTGCTTCGACTCCCGAACTCACATGCTGACCGGGGCGTGCGCCGCGGTCGCTGCTCGCTGCGTCGGCTCGTACGTTGCTGCGTCCCGGCCCACTCCATTGCGCGGCGTCCGGTCGACCTCGTAGCGGGTTCGCGCGGCGTCGTGGCCGATCTTCTTGGCGACGAACTCTTCGCCCTCGATTGCCTGACCGTTGCGCTCGTAGTTGACCGGCCGCGTGTAGCCCTCGGCGACGAAGTTGTCGCCCTGGGCGAAGCTCGCGTGCGCGTGCTCAGCGGAACGCCCGAACATCACCAAGTGGTGGTAGGTCGTCTCGGTCTGCGTGAACGAGCCGTCGTCCTCGCGGCGGAAGTGCTCCTTGCCGATACGGGCGAAGAACCTGGCGTCTCCCTTTGCCGTCTCGGTGAGCAACGGCTCCGAAGCGATGAAGCCTGACAGCGATTCCTGGGTGTGAATGGCCATGATGGCCTCCTCCTGACTCGGTCGACCAACTGCGTGTGGGTCGCTCTGTCAGGCAGGTGCACTGGAGCTTCCAAGCGTCGTCAGGAGGCGGGACGGTGGCGCAGAAGCGCTTCGAGTTCGTCGCGGTCAGTGCGGAGCTGCGCTGCGTCGGGCCGGGTCGGCCAGGCGCGCAGGTCGGTGACGATGGGCGGCGCAGAGCGCAGCATCGTGATGCCGGTGCCGAACGGCAGTGTTCGGATGCGGTCTGGCGGCAGGATCGGGACGCGGCGGATCGAGCGCTGATTCGAGCGGGTGCCGTGGTCGCCGAGGGTCACGCTGTCGGTGTGCTCGTCGCGCTCTCCGATGAGCGTGGAGAGGTCTTGGAGGTCACGGCTGTTGGATGCGCCGCCGAGGATGATCTTGACGATGCTGGCGTCCCAGATCGCGCCGGCCTGATGCTCACTCCACCTGTCGCGAGCCTGGGCGAGGGACTGCAAGACCGGCATGGTCGTGATCCCGGTGCCGCCACCTTCGGCCATGAGCGTCGGCAGTGACGGCAGCGGCGCGAGGTTTCCGATCTCGTCGAGCGCGAGCAACAGCGGCGGGTCGAGCCGGGCTCCCGGTGAGCGTGCCGCGAGTCGGCGGGCGGTTTCGATGAGGTCTTCGACGAACGCCGCGACCAGCGACGCGGAGGCTCCCGCTCCGGCACCGGTGGCGAGCAGGTAGAGGGTGCCTTGTTCGGTGAGGAAGGTCTCGGGGTCGAAGTGTTCGTGCGGTCCTGGCGTGACAGCATCGAGCACGCGCGGGTCGGCGAGGGCTGCGAGCGCGAGGGAGACGCCTTGCCAGATGCTGTCGCGGGTCTTGGGGTCGGCGTCGATCATCGCGGCTAGCGAGTCGTCCCAGCCCATCGCGGCGTTCGGGTGCGAGTTGAGGATCGCGACGGCCTCCGACGCCGCGCTGGGATCAAGAGTCCACCTGAACAGCTCGGCCGGCTGGCGGCCGTCGAGCGCGGCAGCGTGCAGCAGGCTCTGGAGTGCTGTGCGGGTCTTGCCCTCCCAGAACCCGCCGGACTCGACCCCGCCAGCACTGAGGCCTGTGGCGGCGGCGAGGCCGTTGGCGCGGATCATCGCGGTCAGCGGATCGTCGCACCCGCGAATGGGCGACCAGCGCAGCCCGGCGGGGATGCCCTCGGCGAGGTGTTGCGGGTCGAACACGGCGACCGGCCCGCCCTTGCGGCGTCGGTCGCGGAGGGTCGCGGTGAGGTTATCGGGCCTGGTGCTGGTGGTGACGACCGCTCCGGGTGCGTCGAGGATCGCGTTGATGACGACATGCAGGCCCTTGCCTGAGCTGAGCGGGGCGGGCCGATCAGCAGGATCGAGTCTTCGACCGATGCCCAGACCTTCGTTCCACGACTGGCACCGAGCAGGTAGCCGACATCCTGCGGTGCTGGCGACTCCAAGGAGGGCCGCAGCGTGGCCGCGCGGTGAAGCAGTGCTTTCGCGGATGCGGCGGTCTTGACCTCGTGGCTGGTCGCGATCCCCGCCAGTCGGTGCGGGTCGGTCTCTGTCTTCCGCGTGTGGCGGCGCAGCACGATCCACACCCAGACGATCCCGGCAGCGAGTCCGCCGAGCAGTGCCGTGCTGACAAGCCAGTAGACGACCGGGTTGAGTCCGTCGGCACCGAGCGCGGTCGCTGGATCGCCGGGGTTGAACAGTACGGCGAGCCCCGCCGCTGCGCCGGCGTCTGGTTGCGGTGTGCCGGTGAGGAACGCGGCGACGCTACCAGCGGCGCGGAGGGCGAGAGCGATCCCGAACATGCCGATCAGGCCAATGAGGGCGGCATTGGTGAGTTCGTCGCCCATGCCCGCGGCTTGCCGCTGGTTCATGTCAGCCGCCGCACCGCGAGCGTGCCCGAGATGCGCCCGAACAGGATCACCTCGTGTGTGCCGTCCGGCAGGTCGTCGAGGTCAATGAGCGTCCGGGTTTCGCCGGTTCCGGTGGCGTCGGTGTGGGAGACGATCGTCGCGACGGCGACATCCTCGCCGGGGACGAACCCGCCCGCGGTGACCTCGGCCAAGCGCGGCATCCGTCGGGCGTGACGGCTCCGACGAGTCTCCGGCACCGGGTTCTCGGTCGGTGCCGCTGCGCGTCGGGGCTTGCGGGTGCGGAGGATCTCGATGAAGACGCCGCCATCGTTCTCGCGCACTTCGACCCGGACCGCGATGGTGCGGTCCTTGGTGATGGCATCCATGAGCGGCCCGAACGTCGCCCGCGTCCAAGCGCTCCCGTCCGGCGACGCGAACGGTGTCCCATCGACCATCGCGGCGAGGGTGCCGTCTTCGGCGACGGTCACGAGGACATGCGGCAGCTCGACGGGAGCCGTGTTCTCGTCGTCGGTCGTGGTGGATCGGCGTGGGCCATTGAGGTTCATCGGTGGCCTCCGGCTGCACGGCTGCTGGTGTCGAATAGTGCGAGTTCGTCGGGGTGGAGTTGGTGTTGGCAGACGAAGCTTCTGGCCTTGATCCGCCATAGGCCTTGTCCGACGCCGAGGTTTGGCAAGAGCTGCTGCTCGGTGCCGGTCAGGCCGAGAGCGGTAGCGGTCGGTCCGAGTTGGTCGGACTCCTGCCGGTACACGATCCGCGTCTCGGCGTTCGCAAGCAGTGAGTTGGCCAGCGAGCGCATGGCGGAGCCTTGGTCGCCCACGTTGTCGAGGTCGGTGAGCTTGTGGAAGATCAGCATGTTCGCGATCCCGTAGTGCCTGGCGAGTCGCCAGTGCGCATCCATCCGCCGCAACAGAGCCGGGTGGGACATGAGCCGCCAGGCCTCGTCGTAGATCACCCACCGCTGCCCACCGTTCGGGTCGAGCAGCGCAGACTCCATCCACGCCGACGAGCACGTCATCAACACCGAAATGAGCGTCGAGTTCTCGGTGACCCGCGAGAGATCGAGCGAGATCATCGGCAACGACGGATCGAACGCGACCGTCGAAGGGCCATCAAACAGCCCGGCCAGGTCACCGGCCACGAGGCGGCGCAGCGCATGGCCGACAAGCCTGCCGTCCTCGGCCAACCTGTCGTCGGCATCCGCACTCGGGGCGAGGATGCGATCAACGACCATCGGCAGGATCGGCACGTCGTTCTCCCGCACCGTCTGAGTCAGGGCGATGTCGATCGCGGTGTGCTCCAACGGCGACAAGCCGCGCGCGAGCACGGTCTCCGCGAGGGCGCCGATCAGGTCACGGCGTCGCGCAGCGACGGTCGAGGCCCACTGCTCATCCGAGAGTCCGCTGGGCCGGTGGCCTTCGTCGAGTGGATTCAGGCGAGTGTTGAGTCCGTGGCCGAGGACGATGGCGCGTCCGCCGACGGCGTTGGCGACGGCGGTGTGTTCGCCCTTTGGATCGCCGGGAACGTACACGCGCCGCCCGAACGGTAGCGACCGCGTGTAGAGGGACTTGGCCAGCGATGACTTGCCGGAGCCGACGATCCCGGCCAGCACCACGTTGGGTGCGGTGATGATGCCGCGTGCGTAGAGCACCCACGGGTCGTAGACGAAGCTCCCGCCCGAGTAGAGGTCTTGGCCGACGAACACGCCGTCGGCGCCGAGACCGCCCTCGGCGACGAACGGGTACGCGCCCGCCAGTGTCGCCGACGTGTCCTGATGCCGCGTCAGATGAAACCGACCTGGGGTGCGCAGCCGCGCAGCACCGGACTCGCCCGCCTTCGGCAGGTAGATCGTCGCGCGGCGCTCGGCGCGCTCCTGCTCAGCCTTCGCCTTCGCGGCGGCGATCGCGGTCCTGTGCTGCTCGGCGTGGAGCCTCGCCTCGGCCTTGCGGCGCTGCTTGCGGAGCTTGCGCCGCTCCTTCGACGGTGCCACCAGAACGGCAGTGTGCAGCCGCGCGCGATCCTCGGTCACCGCACCAGCCCCCGCGCCTGCTTGACCGCCGTGATCTTGGCCGGCTCGAACCACGACCCGTCTCGCTTCGGCGCGGGCAGGTCGGCCCGCTCTGGGGCGCCCGGCGACGAGTACGACACCAGCAGTTCCGGCCCACCCTGCACCGGCTCGGGCTCGATCTGTTCGGCGGCGTGGGTCTCTGCCTCCGGTTCGGTGTAGCGGCGCAGCAACGAGACGTAGCCGACGTGCGGGTTGACGACCAGCGCGTAGTCGCCCGAGAGCGCCACCCGGTCGTTTGTTCCCTCGCCGGGCTCGTCGTAGACGTATCCGTTCTCCAGCGCGGCCTGCGTGGTCTCGTCGCCGTAGTCCCACTGCGCGAGGAAGTCCACCGCATCGACATGGCCCAGCTCGCCGAGGATGCGCAATGGCCGGTCGGCCTCTTCGCCCTGGAGGAACACCACGCTGACCCACCGCGACGGCGCGGCCTCCTCGACGGCGGGCTCTGGATGCCAAGCGATCCGCCCCGCAGCGATGAACCCCTCCGCGAGCCGGTCATACGCCCGGTCGACGAGACTCGCGGCCTGACGCAACTCCTCCGCAGTGGCGAGCGCGTCCCGCACTCCTGCCTCGTGGCTGCCGGCGTCGTTGAAGGCGTGCGCGGCCTTGCGCTCGTGAACATCAGCGATCTGGTCGAGCGCCTGCCGCAGCGACCGCATCCCCGAGGACAGGTCACCGATAACCCCATACATCTCGGCTGGCTGATCGAACCCCCGGCTCGCGTGAGTGAGTCCGCGCAAGGCTTGGGACGCCTCAGCGGCATCGGCAGTCGAATCGAAGAACGTGGGCATGGTCGGCCTCCTCGCAAGTCGTGTGACCAGGAGGTGTGCTGCGATGACCCAGGCGCTGTCGAAGGCGGCTGACATACTTGATGGAGGCGTCGGAGGGAGGCACGAGGCAGTCACCGGCGAGAAGGAGAGCCACATGGACGACCCGCGCGACGAGTCCGGTAATGATGACGCCGTTGGCAGGCAGACCGCAGAGGACGGTCAGGTCAGGACCGACGCGCTTGAGCTCGCAGCGTCCACGACCCTCGTCGAGGTGACGCCAGGCGTCGCAGTCGTATTCGGCGAAGTCCCCGACGGTCTTGAACTCATCAGTCTTGACATGGTGCCGTCCTTCGACCGCGCTCAGCTCTCCACCGCTCTCGGCTCCTTCGGCAACGCAGGCACGATCGTCGGGAACGTCGCAGAGGCTGTATCGAGCGCGCAAGGCCTCTTCCGCGTCAACGATGCGACGCTGTCTCTGTTGAAGAGCGGCGGGGAGATGGCAGCAAAGGACGGCGCCAAGCTCGGGGCGATCTTCAAGAACGGTGAACTGGTCGCCCAGGCGCGATTCATCCCAGCCTCCATGACGGCCGCCACGGCGATCGCAGCTATCGGCCCGGCCGTCGCCATGATCGCGCTCCAAATGCAGCTCGGCGAGATTTCCGGCCTCGTCCGCTCCAACATCCAGCTCACGACGCAGACGCTCAAGGCCATCCGAAACGAGCAATGGGCAGAGCTTGAAGGGCTGGCGGAGTCCGTCGATGAGGCAGTCAAGGAGACCCGCGAACTCGACGCCATCACAGACTCTGTCTGGGAGCCCATCGCTCCCAGCGGTCCCAACATCCGCAAGCAATTGAAGCTATACCGCAAGAACGTGGCAGGCCATGTCCAGGAACTCGGGAAGTTGGACGGTCGCGCTCGCCGCCAGTACCTCGAATCCAACGCCGAAGCAATCGTCTTCGATACCTACGCGCTTCTCAGCTCACTCAAGACCCACGCGGAGTACCAGGCTGTCCGGGCCGCCCTCGCCAGAACACGAAGCACCAACGACGAGAGCGAAGCGCAGCTCTTCGACCGGATCGCCCGGAACACTCCCGTCGAGATCGACGAGTCGCTCTCCGAAATCCGATCGCTGACCGAGTCGCTCGTCCGCGAGTTGCGGATCATCGCCGAACTCCCCGGCCGCGCCACCGTGCCTCTCACGAAGAAGCGAAAAGACGCCAAGGCTTCTCAACTCACTTGCAGGCAGCTCCTCGAAGCGATCGACCCTTTGGCCAACATGCTCCAGCCAGCAGTCGAGATGCCAGCAGTACCAGCGGCGGTATGCGCACCCGAAGGGCTTGAACTCGATCCGTATCTGCATATCCTTCGGTGGTTCCTTGAGGATGGCGAGACGCTTCGCAGCGTGGCCTTCCCATACGAAATGGGAACTCACAACTTCGCTGGCGTCGTGCCGGCCATTCTCGCCAGAAGGGTTGATGCGACCTGGGATGCGCTCGCGCCAGGAAGAGCCAGTGCCATCGTTGAGAAGTTCGCGTCGAGCACGTTCGTAGCGGTGACTGACCGACGGATCGTCACCGCTAACCCAGGGAACCTCCTAAAGCGAGGCGAACTCGGCCCGATCTACTCCCTGGATGACGTGCGGAATGTACGCGGTCGCTCGCACCGCGGAGCGGGCGTCCGACCCACTATCGACGTGGCCACAGAGGAGCGCGATCTGCATTGGATGTTCCCCGACGCCGCGGAGCACGAGGACATCGACAGCTTGGCGGCGGCTCTCTCCGAAAGAACGCCCCACGCTGTTTCGGCCCCGACAGCGATTGAAGGACTTGCCACAGCAGACTCCGCCATCGACGCCTAGAGATTGCGCGAGTGCAGGCATGAGTGAGCAGGAAGGCTTCCGGCCGACGGGTGGGCGGGCAAAGAGCGGCAAGTGCGCGCTGTGCGGGGCCCGGGCAAGACTCACCAAGGCACACGTGCCACCGAGAGCTGCATTCAACAATGGGAGCTTCTCTTGGGGCGGCACGACAGCAGGCAACCGACTTGCCCACGGGCGTCCACGACTCGGTGGCGCCAGCCTGTATGCGCATTGCGAACCTTGCCGGGCAGCCACATCCCCTTGGGATGACGAGTACATTCGGTGGGCCTACACCTTCGCAGGCAACCTGCTCCACTCCCAATGGAAGGGCGAGCGGACTCATATTGAAGGAAAGCTCAACGAGGTTCGCCCGGGCCGATTCATCCGCTCCGCGCTCGCGGGCATGACAGCGCTGACTCCGAAACTCATCGATTCACACCCTGACCTGGTCGGGGCCGTGCGGCATGGAGTCGCAGCCCCAGCGCCAGAGGGCATCCGGCTCTTGGCGGCGATCGCGCCGGACGGAGCGGCGGCGGTCCTTGAGGGAGCACACGAGGGCTTGGCCGTAAAGCTGTCGCGGGATGGTGGAAGGGACGATGAATGGACGACAACGACCACACCGACAATCTCTGCCGTGATTCACTTCCCTCCGTTCAGCTTGCTGCTCGCGGATCGCCAGCTGGTGAGCGCTTTGCCACATGCCGACTGCACGGACTGGCTAGAACTCGGGGTCGACGACCTCGCAGACGTGTCCCTGGTGCTTCCCGTGGTCGATCTGCCACGAACCCCAGACGCGCCGGTTCCTGTTTCGATGCTTCGGTTCATCGAGGCGCGAGCCTGATCCACTGCCGGAGCAAGGGTCGGGTCACGCCGCGGCGGTGGCGGTTGACTTAGACCCGGCGGCAGAGCGGGAGCGCGGCGGCGGTGAACGCGGCGGCTTGCTGTCCGACGAGGAGCCGGGTCTCACAGGATGCCTGGATCGCGGCTTGCTCGATGGCGGCAACGGCTGCGTCGAGTTCTTCGACGGTGGGTGCGGAGACGGCGATGAGGCCGGTGTAGCGAAGGATGCCGTGTCCGGCGGTGAGGTCGGCTTCTTGTTGGAGCACGTCGTGGTACTCGGCGGTCTGGGAGGCATCTTCGATCTGGCCGATCTTCGCGCGCTGGGCCTGGTCGGAGATGTGCTCGACCTTCTTCTTGCGGATGTCGCGAGCGGCAGCATCGGAGCGCATCGGGGTGCAGATCAGCGAGAACGATCGCTGGATGCCAGTGGACAGCAACACCGGCGACAGGAACCCCGGATACACCAGCGACCGCGGCCACTCGCTGACCCAGAGCACCGCATGGTGAGCGGAGTCGGTGCGCAACCTGCCCCAGGTCTCGGTGACGGCAACCGGCCCCGCAGTCGCAAGCGACTGGCCGAGCCTCCCGTGGCGTTCCAGCGTGGCGGCGATGGCGGGGTCGTAGGCCGAGCGCAGCATCACCGCGATCTGCCCCGGTGTCAGCCACCCGGACGGCGAGAGGTCGGCGGAGCGGAGCGCGGCGACGAGGGTGTTCATCTCCTGGCGCAGCACGGCGGCGGCACCGCGTATCCCGCCGCCAGCGGTCCTGATCTGACGGGCACTGGTCTTCATGTCCAGTGACAGCGAGAGCGTGGTGGCGTGTCGTTCGCCGGCGGGTCCGGCGCGGTCGATGAGTTCGGCGTAGGTGTCGGCCGCCCACGAGCCGTCCGGGGTGCCGTGGGTGGCCCACCATTCGGCCAGTCCGGTGCCGGAGTCCGGGAGGGTGCGTTCGAGGACTTGCAGCGTCGCGATCCGCCCGGAACGGCAGACGGTGGCCAGGACGCGGCCCCAGGAGCTGACGCGGCGTTCCTGCTCGCCGGGATCGAGGAGCACGAACGCGGGATGGGTGACCTCGCACACGACGGTCAACGTGGCGGCGTGGGGGTCGTGGATCATGCCGGCGCTGGTGTCGGGGTCGGTGTACTCGCGCAGTCGCGCCATGTCGCCGGGCAGTGCGAGGGTGCCGACGGGGCGCGGGACGACGATCCTGAGCCGGTACAGCAGTTGGCCGCCGGTGGTGCGCCACAGCCACCAGCAGGCGATGGGTAGCCACTCCACGATGGGACGGCCTGCGATGGGTATCCAGGTCAGGGCTGCGGCGAGTACCCAGATGGGCGCGGTGTAGGCGAGGAGCATCCCGCCGCCGGCGTAGAACGCGCCGATGAGCGTGGCTCCGCCGATGGCAAGCGTGATGAGCTGGGTCAGCGACAGGCCGAGAAGGACACCACGGCGGGTGAGGCGGGAGAACTTCACCGGCACGAGTTCGCCCGCGGTCGGGTGGTCGTGGTTCGTGCTGCTCATCGTCTACTCCTTCGGTGGGCGTGGCGCGGGCGGCGGGGGCTGCTTCGGCGGCGGTGACGGGTCGGTGCTCGGCGGTCTTGGTGCCGGGCTCGACGGCGGTGCCGCAGGTGAGGCGGCGGGCGGCGGCGGGGTCTGCACGGCTGCGTCTGCGGCGTGCTCACCCTGGGCTCCCAACGCGGTTCCGGCCTCCGGCCCGGCGGTCGCGGCACCCTTGGCGACACTCGCCCCGACCACGACGCCTGCCACGACGGGACCGGCTGCGGCTGCACTGCCTCCGCTTGCTGCAGCCCCACCACCGGCGGCCCCTCCGCCGCTCGCGGCGGGTGCCGGTGCCGGGGTCTTCGGCGACGGTGGAGCGCTACCTCCACCGGCGGAGCCTCCGCCCGGGTTCCCGCCGCCGCTGGTTCCGTCGAGCACCTTCTTTGGCTCTCCGCCTGATTGCGGCTTGGTCGGGACGGGGATCGGCCGGTTGAGTGCGCTCTTGGCGTCCTGCTCGGAACCGATGGCGTGGTACATGTCGAACCCGACGAACGCGATGAACTTGTAGGTGAGGTACGGCGCGAACGCGGCCATCGCCATCAGCACGATCCCCGCGATGGGATCACTGACCGAGGCGAGGTCGGCGTCGATCGGTGCCGAGACCTGGGTGATCGCGACGAGGAACATCACGACGAGGACGAGCTTGGAGCAGATCAGGGCAACGACGAACATCGCCCACTTCCCGATCCACCCCCGAGAGGCGTCCCAGGATGCGCCGCTGAACGCGAGCGGCGCGAACACGACCGCCACCAGAAGGAGCGCTTTCCTGACGAGGAGGGACAGCCACACGATCGCGGCGGCGGTGATCGCGAGGCCGGCCATGAAGATCGTGATAATCGCTCCGACACCGGGTGCGGCGATGTTGATCCCGACCAGCCCTGCGGCGAGGAGGGCGATCTTGTCGCCCATCGACTCAGTGGTCTCTCCGGCGGCCTGCACGATCCCGATGCATAGCTGATCGACGACTTCGAGCAGCAGCGCTGTCAGCGTGATGACCACGAACGATCCGAGGACGGACTTCGCCAGCCCCAGCGCGGCTCGGGTGAGGGCGGTGGGGTCGCGGCGGATCAGCCCGGTGATGAGTTGGAGGCAGAAGAAGATCAGCATGACGAAGACCGCGATGCCGAACAGCAGGTTGTAGACGGCGATGTAGCCGGGCTTGGTGACATCCACGAGAGTCGTGGTGTCGAAGACCGACCAGACGGCCTCGAACAGCCACCCGGCGGCGGCACCCATCGCCTGGGCGAGCCAGTCGAACGGGGCCGCGACCAGAGACGCGGCTCCTTCGCCGACGGCATCGCAGACCGAGGAGATCACGGGAGCGTCGCACACGCCCATCACGAACACCAGCTCTCGACGACGGGGCGGGTCAGACGGACTGGCCGACGTTCCAGAAGAAGTTGATCAGCGTTACGCTCGCGCCGCAGATCACCGCTGCGCCGCAGGAGACGAGGACGCCGATCTTCCCGCGCGAGGCGAGGTGCGGGTTCGAGGAGTTCGCACCGAAGCCCCACACGATCGCGGACACGATCAGCGCGAGCACGGACAGGATGAGGCCGACGGTCATCACCGCGCCGACGATGGTGCGCAGCTGATTGATCCCCGGCAGGCCGTCGGTGTTGGGGTCGATGTTGATGTCCATCGGCACCAGTAGGGGCGCGGACATGACGTTGGTGAGCAGATCGAACACGGTAGGTCTCCTTGGCGACGGGCGGTCCGCCCGCGAACTCGCAGACGGGGTACACGCGACAGGTGCGCTCTCGTCGCCGTCTTCGTCGGTGGCCGCCCGTAGCCTTGGAGCATCTGTGCGTCGCGCGCCCGCAAGGGACCGCCGGATCGAGAGGTGCAAGGAATATGAGTCAGTACGGGGTGAACTACCTCCAGCGATTGCGTGCCGCCGTTGAGAAGTTCGAGGAAGCCTTCGACGCTTGGATGAGCACTCAGGTCGAGTCAGATCACATGTCGGCGCGCGGCCTCTTTCCTACTGTGTGGACGAAGGAAGGTCAGGAACAGAACGAGGTTCAACGTCTCGAACTCGGTGTCGCCGAGGCTGCTGGCCTGGCAGCGAGCGCAGTGTCAGTGACCGGTGCCTACATTGGGATCGCGGGTCTCGGAGCGATCGACCCAATCTCCAACTGGTCATTTATGTCTGCACCCAAGGCCCCCATCGCGCCTCGGGATATTCGGACTACTACCGCCAACGTCAAGGGCAGGCTCGACGCGATGATCGTCGATGCCGAGTCACGTACGGACTCTGACCTTCCGACCTTCGCTCCCGCACAGTTTCACCCCGTGGTCTGGGCTGGTGCCTCCGCCCATTGGACTACGCATCAGTACCGAGTTGCAGTTCGTGAAGCGGCCGAAGGCCTCACGGTCCACTGGAAGGAACGTCTCGGCAGGAACGATGTCGATGACACGGTCTTCTGGCAGCAGACGTTGTCGCCAGGCGCACCTGAACCGGGCAAGCCGAAGCTCACCTGGCCGGGAGGGTCGGATGACAAGACGGTGAAGAGCATGCGCGGTGGTCTTGAGCCGCTCGCGAAGGCACTCAACGCGCTGGCCACTGGTCTGAACCTCACGGTCCGCAACGTGACGACCCACACGCGCACCGAACTGTCCGAGCAGGAAGCGATGGAGCGCCTCGCGGCGTACAGCTACCTCGCGCGCCTGCTCGACCGGTGCGAAACAGCGAGCGCCGACGCGGAGGAATCGGATCAATGACCGCAACGCTACAAACTCGACCCGACTGTGAGTAGCCAGTTCATCCAGGCGACGCCGCCTCCGGCGAGGACGGCGGCACCGACGGCGACGAGGACTCCGATGCGGCCCTTGCTGGCGGTGGCGTAGTTGCCGTGCGCTGTCGCGATGGCCCACACGATCGCCGAGACGATCAGCATGAGGACGGCGACGATGAGGACGAAGGTCAGGAGAGCGCCGACCACGGCGCGGAGGTCTCCGATGCCGCCGAGCCCGTCGAAGTCGGGGAAGACACCCATCGCCGATCAACCTGCCTTGACGGTGACGTGGAGGTGATCGTAGTGGCCTCCGGTGATGGAGGCGGGGTCGTGCATGCCGCCGCCGTTGTAGGGTCGCCAGCCGTCGGCGTCGCGGCCGAGGGACCAGATTTTCCCTTGCCAGATCAGGTACTCGACGCCGAGCACGTCGGCGTTGTCCTTCATCCAGTTGGTGACCTTCCAGCCGGCGTCGAGTTGGGCCGGGGTGGGTCGCTGGCCGATGCGGTTGCCGAAGGTGATGTCGCACGCCCGCCCGAGGGGGTGCTCGGACTTGGTGCCGGGGCGCGGTGAGTAGCAGCCCCAGCCGGTGTCGGGGAACGCGGCGAGGGTCTGCTGGTAGAGGTGGAGCATGCGGGCGGTGATCTTGCCCGAGCTGGTGGGATCGTCGACGAGCCGGTCGGGGTCTCCATCGACGCCACTGGGCGCGCCGGGGGTCCCGGCGGTGTTGCAGGCGGCTGGTGATCCGCTGGTCGCTGTGGGGAGGTCCGCGGCTCCGTGTTGGTTGAGCCAGGCGGCGGCGTCGATTGCTTCGCCGCCTGTGCCGCCGGGGCGGACCTCGAAGTGCAGGTGGGCTCCGGTGCTCATGCCCGAGGAGCCGACATCTCCGATGTGCTGCCCGGCCATTACGCGGTCGCCGGCGTGGACGTGGATGCCGTGCTGCCACATGTGCGCGTAGGCGGTCGCGACGGTCTGGCCGTCGATGGTGTGCTCGACGACGATGAGGCCGCCGTATCCGCCGGAGAACTCCGCGACGGTGACCACGCCGTCGGCGGCGGCGAGGATCGGGGTGCCGTCGGGCGCGGCGAAGTCGGTGCCGGTGTGCAGCTTCTGCTCCCCGGTAATCGGGTGCGTCCGCATCCCGAACGGGGAGGTCAGCACCCAGGTGCCTTCGGGCAGTGGGAACACCACCCGCGACGACGCGGACGCTGCACCGCCCGCTCCGAGTCCAGGCCCGCCACCTCTGGTGAGGGCGGTGAGGATGCTCTCGGCGACGGGTTCGTAGTTGCGGTAGCGGTCAGGGTAGGCGGAGACCTCGACGGCTTGAGCGGCTGCGCCTGGGTCCATCTGCTGCCAGCCGGGGATGTCGAGCAGGCCGCGCGGTGAGGAGTAGTTCGGGCCGGTCGGGCCGCCGAAGAACGCGCGGGCTTGGTAGGTGGGGTCCATGAGTTCAGCGACGGTTCCCCAGCCGGATTGGGGGCTCTTCGGATCTATGCGTGGT
>NZ_AXCW01000061.1 GCF_000603945.1 Actinotalea ferrariae CF5-4
CGCGTCGTCGGCGGCACGTGTCGGCGAGGGCGGAGCCTCGGTCGGCGGGGTCTGCGGCGCGTCCGTCGCCGGCGCGTCGCTCTGCGGCGCGTCGGTCGTCGACGCGGCGCTCCGCGCACCACGCGAGCCACGGGTCGCGGCGCCCTTGCCGCTCTCCCGCCGCTCGCGGATGGCGCTGAGGAGGTCGCTCTTGCGCATGCCCGTCGTCCCAGGGACACCGAGCTCCGCGGCGAGGGCCTGGAGCTCGGGCAGCCGCAGGGTGGACAGGGCGCCCGAGCGCGTCCCGGGCGCGGAGGCCGCGTCCGGGCGCAGCTCAGCGGCCTCGATGGTCTCTGTCACGAAGGATCCTTCCCCCTCGTCCGGCGGCCCGGGTCCTCGGGAGGGAGGCGGGGGTCCGCGTGGGTGTCACGCCCATGGCGGGCGCTGTGGTGAGCCACGGCGGTCGCGCGCCGGCGAGGGCGCGACGGTGGCGGTTGTCCCCCGCGGCGTGCGGTGCTGGTGACTGACCGAGGACCGCACGTCGACGCGGTCTGCATCGACGGTCCGGTCGGAGGTCCGACAGCACCGACTGCGTTCGCCGGGGGATGGCCTCACGCTACCACCGTTGGGTCGGGCGACCCGACCGCGGCTCGCGGATCACCCGGACGGCCTCACGCCCGCCGCAGCCCGTCCTCAGGAGACGCGACTCGCGACGGCGCCCTGGTGGTCCAGGCCCGGGCGCAGGACGCGCCATCCCTGCGCGGTGCGACCCTCGGCGTCCCGCGGCCCGAGGACGGCGTCCAGCCGACGCCACCCCGCGTCGCCGTCGGAGGCGCGCTCCAGGACCAGGACGGACGGCCCGGCGCCGGAGACCACCGCGGCGGCGCCGTCCGCCCGCAGCCGCTCGACGACCTCCCAGGTCGCCGCCATCACGGGGGCGCGGTAGCGCTGGTGCAGGCGCTCCGACGTCGCCTCGGGCAGCAGCTCGGGGCGGTGGCACAGCGCGTGCACGAGCAGCGCCGCGCGGCCGGCGGTGTAGGCGGCGTCCTCGTGCGGGACCGTCGCCGGCAGCACCCCCCGGGCGGTCCTGGTGGCGCACCGCTCGACGGGGACCAGCACCACGGGCACGACGTCGTCGTGGACGGGCAGGACGGACGCGCGGGGCACGGCGCCCTCGGTCCACGCGACGGTCACGCCGCCGAGCAGCGCGGGCGCGGCGTTGTCCGGGTGGCCCTCCAGACGGGTCGCCAGGTCCAGGACCGTCGCGTCGTCGAGGGCCGCCGGGTCGGCGATGAGCATCCGCGCCGCGAGCAGGCCCGCGACGACCGCCGCGGCGGACGAGCCCATGCCCCGGCCGTGCGGGATGCCGTTCGTGCAGGTCAGGTGCAGACCGGTCAGCGGCGCACCGACGTGCTCGAGGCCGACGCGCAGGGCGCGGACCACGAGGTGGCGCTCGTCCGCGGCGACCTCGCCCGCCCCCTCCCCGGACACCTCGACGGTGACGTCGGTGCTGCCCAGCGCCCGCACCTCGACGACGTCGTGGTGGGCCAGCGCGAGACCCAGGCTGTCGAAGCCGGGGCCGAGGTTCGCGGACGTCGCGGGGACGCGCACCCGCACGTGGTCGTGACCGAGACGCATGGCGTGCTCAGTCGAGCTCGAGCGCGTGCGCGATCGAGACCACGTCCGCCTGGACGCGCACCGGGACGACCTCGTCGCCGTCGGCGGTGCGCAGCGCCCACTGCGGGTCCTTGAGGCCGTGGCCGGTCACGGTCACGGTGATCCGGGCGCCGGGCGGGACGCGACCGGCCTCGGCGAGACGCAGCAGGCCGGCGACCCCCGCCGCCGACGCCGGCTCGACGAAGACGCCGACCTGCGCGGAGAGGAAGCGGTGCGCGGCGAGGATCTCGTCGTCGGTGACCGCCTCGATGAGACCGCCGGACCCGTCGCGGGCGTCGATCGCCTGCTGCCACGACGCGGGGTTGCCGATGCGGATCGCCGTGGCAAGGGTCTCCGGGTGGGTGACCGGGTGGCCCGCGACGATCGGCGCCGCGCCGGCGGCCTGGAACCCCCACATCGCGGGCGTGCGGCTGGCCGGGCCGTCCTGGGCGTACTCGACGAAGCCCTTCCAGTACGCGGTGATGTTCCCCGCGTTGCCCACCGGCAGGACGTGGATGTCCGGCGCGTCGCCGAGGGCGTCCACGATCTCGAACGCCCCGGTCTTCTGACCCTCGATCCGGTCCGGGTTGACGGAGTTGACGAGCTCGACCGGGTAGACCTCGGCGAGCTTGCGGGCCGCCACGAGGCAGTCGTCGAAGTTGCCGTCCACCTGGAGCAGCCGGGCGCCGTGCGCGATCGCCTGGCTCAGCTTGCCCATCGCGATCTTGCCGTCCGGCACCAGGACCGCGCAGGTCATGCCCGCCGCCGCCGCGTAGGCGGCGGCCGAGGCGGAGGTGTTGCCCGTGGACGCGCAGACGACGGCCTTGGCCCCGCGTCCGGCCGCGGCGGAGATGGCGGTCGTCATGCCGCGGTCCTTGAAGGACCCCGTGGGGTTCATGCCCTCGACCTTGAGGCTGACCTCGGCGCCGACCGCCTCGGACAGGGCGCGGGCGGGCACGAGCGGGGTGCCGCCCTCCCCCAGGGTGACGACGGTGCGCTGGAGGTGGGCCGGGAGGCGGTCCGCGTACTCGGCGATGACCCCGCGCCACTGGTGTGCCATGTCAGGCTCCTTCGACTCGCAGCACCGAGACCACGGCACGCACCACAGGCAGGTCGGCCAGCGCGGCCACCGTCGACGCCAGCGCGGCATCGGGGGCCGCGTGCGTGACGACCAGCAGGTCGGCCTGCTCGCCGTCGGCCCGGGCCTGGCGCACCGTCTCGATCGAGACGTCGTGGTCGGCGAAGACGCGCGCCGCCTGGGCCAGCACGCCGGGACGGTCGTCCACCCGCACCTGCACCTGGTAGCGCGTCACGGCCTCGCCCACGGGCCGCGGACGCAGGTCCGCGTGCCGCGACTCGACGGGGCCCTTGCCCCCGAGGACCCGGTGACGTGCCACCGTGACGAGGTCGCCCAGCACCGCGCTCGCCGTGGGCGCACCGCCCGCGCCGCGGCCGTAGAACATCAGCTCGCCCGCGGCCTCGGCCTCGACGAAGACGGCGTTGTAGGCCCCGCGCACGCTCGCCAGCGGGTGGCCCAGCGACACGAGCGCCGGATGGACCCGGACGACGACGCCGTCGGCACCGGCCCGCTCGGCGATCGCGAGCAGCTTGACGACGTGCCCGGTCTCGGCCGCGAGCGCGACGTCGTCGGCGGTCACGCCCATGATCCCGACGCAGTGGACGTCGTCGACGCTGACCCGGGTGTGGAAGGCCAGCGAGGCGACGATCGCCGCCTTGGCGGCGGCGTCGTGGCCCTCGACGTCGGCGGTCGGGTCCGCCTCCGCGTAGCCGAGCTCCTGCGCCTGGGCGAGCGCGTCCTGCAGCTCGAGCCCGTGGGTGGCCATCTGGTCCAGCACGTAGTTCGTGGTGCCGTTGACGATGCCCAGCACGCGGGTGACGCGGTCGCCCACGAGGGACTCCCGCAGCGGGCGGACCAGGGGGATCGCACCCGCGACAGCCGCCTCGAGGTAGAGGTCCACCCCGGCCTCGTCGGCGGCGGCGTACAGGGTGGGACCGTCCTGGCCGAGCAGCGCCTTGTTCGCGGTGACCACCGACGCGCCCGAGGCGATCGCCTCGAGCAGCAGCGAGCGCGTCGGCTCGATCCCGCCCATGACCTCGACGACGACGTCGGCCCGGCGCACCAGCGCGGAGGCGTCGTCGGTGAGCAGCGCCCGGTCCACGACCGGGTCGCGGGGCGCCGTGACGTCCCGCACCGCGATGCCGACGAGCTCCAGCGGTGCGCCCACCCGGGCGGCGAGCTCCGCGCCGTCGGTCAGGAGCAGCCGCGCCACCTCGGTGCCGACGACCCCGCAGCCCAGCAGGGCCACCCGGACCGGTCCACTGGCTGTCACCGTTCGCCACCTCTCGCGTCTGCCGCACGACCGCCGTGCAGCGTCACCCTGCCGCATCCCCCTGCGCCGACGCCGCCCCGGCCAGGATGTGGGCGCGCCGGACGGACCCGTCAGCCCATGTCGAGCGCGAGGAGGTCGTCCTCGGTCTCGCGCCGCACGAGCACCCGGACCTCGCCGTCGCGGACCGCCAGCACGGGGGGTCGCGGCACGAGGTTGTAGTTGGAGGCCATGGAACGTCCGTAGGCGCCGGTCGCGGGGACGGCCAGGAGGTCCCCGGCCCGGACGTCGGCCGGGAGCTGCACGTCGTGGACGACGACGTCCCCGCTCTCGCAGTGCTTGCCCACCACGCGCGCCCGCACCGCGTCCGCCCCACCCGCGCGGTTCACCAGGGCGGCGGAGTACCGCGCGCCGTAGAGCGCCGGGCGCAGGTTGTCGCTCATCCCGCCGTCGACCGAGACGTAGGTCCGCGTGAACGTCCGGTCGTCCTCGGCCGGGCCGTCAGGACCCTGCTGGTCCCCGTCCCCGTCCCCGTCGACGACGACGGGCTTCACGGTGCCCACCGTGTAGAGCGTGACGGTCGTGGGGCCGACCACCGCCCGGCCCGGCTCGATCGAGACGCGGGGCACGGGCGTCCCGAGCTCCGCGCAGACGGCGGCGACCGCGGCAGCCATCCCGTCGGCGACCTCGGCGGGGTCCAGGGGCACCTCCCCCGGCAGGTACGCGATGCCGTACCCGCCGCCGAGGTCGACCTCGCGGACGAGGTGCCCCGTGCGCTCGGCCAGCAGCGCCCGCAGCTCGAGGATCCGGCGCGTGGCGACGGTGAACCCGGACGGGTCGAGGATCTGGCTGCCGATGTGGGAGTGGATGCCCACGAGGTCCAGCTCCGGGCGGGCCAGGACCGCCTCCAGCGCCTCGAGCGCCTGGCCGCCGGCGACCGACAGGCCGAACTTCTGGTCCTCGTGCGCGGTGGAGATGTACTCGTGCCCGCCGGCGTGCACGCCGGTCGTGACGCGGACCATCACCGGCGCCCGGACGCCGGCCGCGGCAGCCGCGGCGGCCACCCGGTCCACCTCGGGCAGCGAGTCCAGGACGAGCCGGCCGACGCCCGCGTCCAGCGCGCGCCGGATCTCCGCGTCGGACTTGTTGTTGCCGTGCAGGCCGATGTGCTCGCCCGGCACGCCGGCCCGGAGCGCGACGGCGAGCTCCCCGCCGGTGGCCGTGTCGATCCGCAGGCCCTCCTCGGCCGCCCACCGGGCGACCGCGGTGCTGAGGAACGCCTTGCCGGCGTAGTAGACGTCGACCTCGGTCCCGATCGCCGCGAAGGCCCGGCCGAACTCCTCGCGGAAGACGCGCGCCCTGCGCCGGAAGTCGACCTCGTCGAGGACGTACGCCGGCGTGCCGTGCTCCGCGGCGAGCGCGCGCAGGTCCACGCCCCCCAGGCTCACGGCCCCGTCCGGTCCGACCGCGGTCGAGGTGGGCCAGAGGGCGGGGTCGAGCGGGCGGTCGACCGGGCCGGGGGTCGGGCTCGTCACATGCGCTCCGGCGCACCGACGCCGAGCAGGCCGAGGCCGTTGGCCAGGACCTGCCGGGTCGCGTCGTTGAGCCACAGGCGGGTCCGGTGGACGTCGCCGACCTCCTCGTCGCCGAAGGGCGTGACGCGGCGCTGGTCGTACCACTTGTGGTACGCGCCGGCGAGCTCCTCGAGGTAGCGGGCGACGCGGTGCGGCTCGCGCAGCTCCGCCGCCTGCGCGACGACCCGCGAGAAGTCCCCGATGAGCGCGAGGAGGGTGCTCTCCGTGGCGTGGTCCAGCAGGGACGGGTCGAAGCCGTCCTCCCGGCGGACCCCGAGGTCCGCGGCGTTGCGGCCGACGTTCACGGTCCGGGCGTGGGCGTACTGGACGTAGAAGACCGGGTTCTCGTTGGTCGCGCGGGCGAGCAGGTCGAGGTCCAGGTCGATCATGCTGTCCGTGGACGATCGCGCCAGGGCGTAGCGCGCGGCATCGACGCCGACGGCGTCCACGAGGTCGTCGATGGTCAGGATCGTCCCGGCGCGCTTGGACATCCGGACCGGCTCGCCGTCCTTGACGAGGTTCACCATCTGGCCGATGAGGATCTCGAGGTTGGTCCACGGGGTGTCGCCGAACGCGGCGCACATCGCCATCATCCGGCCGACGTACCCGTGGTGGTCCGCGCCGAGCATGATGATCGCCCGGTCGAAGCCGCGCTCGCGCTTGTCCAGGTAGTAGGCGAGGTCCCCGGCGATGTACGCCGCGGTCCCGTCGGACTTGATGATGACGCGGTCCTTGTCGTCCCCGAACTCCGTGGTTCGCAGCCAGGTCGCGCCGTCGGCCTCGAAGATGTGGCCGAGCTCGCGCAGCCGCGCGACGGCCTTCTGGACGGCACCGGACTCGTGCAGGGAGTCCTCGTGGAAGTAGACGTCGAAGTCGACCCGGAACTCGTGGAGCTTCGCCCGGATCTCCCCGAACATCAGCTCCACGCCACGACGCCGGAACGCCTCCTGCGCCTCCGGGTCCGGCAGCGTGAGCGGGTCGGTCTCGCCCGCGGCGGCGGCGTCGGCGAGCACCTGGGCCGCGATGTCGGCGATGTACTGACCGCCGTAGCCGTCCTCCGGCGCCTCCTGGCCCTTGGCCCGGGCCAGGAGCGATCGCGCGAACCGGTCGATCTGCGCGCCGTGGTCGTTGAAGTAGTACTCCCGCGTCACGTCGGCACCCGCCGCCTGGAGGATCCGCGCGAGCGAGTCGCCGACGGCGGCCCAGCGCACCCCGCCGATGTGGATGGGACCGGTCGGGTTCGCGGAGACGAACTCGAGGTTCACCCGCTCCCCGGCCAGCGCCGTCGTGGTCCCGTAGGCCGCACCGGCCTCCACGACCGTCCGCGCCAGCCCCCCGGCCGCGGCGGTGTCCAGGGAGATGTTGAGGAACCCGGGTCCGGCCACGTCCACGGCGGCGACGCCGGGCACCGAGCGGAGCCGCTCGGCGAGCACGTCCGCCAGGCCGCGCGGCGGGACGCCGGCCTTCTTCGCCAGCTGGAGGGCCACGTTCGTCGCCCAGTCCCCGTGCTCGCGCTGCCGGGGTCGCTCGACGGCGACCGACGACGGGACGTCGTCGGCGCTCAGGGTCACGGCACCGTCGGCGACGGCGGCGGTCAGGACGGCGTGCAGCGCCTCGGACAGCTCGGCAGGGGTCACGGCGCCAGCCTACCGAGCACGGTGCGGGCCTCGGCGCGACGTCCGCGGCGCCGCCCGGGGCGCCCGCCGCCGGCCCGGTCCCGGCGCCCCACCAGGCAGCGAAGATGCGCCGAGGGCCTGCGACGGTGTTGAATCCCCCCACATCGAACGGGAGGTCGGATGACTCGCCGCACGAACCTCATCGACCAGGCCGTCGGCCGCCTCCGTCAGCAGATCACCTCCGGCGCGTGGCCGGTCGGCACGCGCATCCCGGCCGAGCCGGAGCTCACCGAGCTCATCGGCGTGGGCCGCAACACGGTCCGCGAGGCCGTCCAGTCCCTGGTCCACGCCGGCATGCTCGAGCGGCGTCAGGGGTCCGGGACCTACGTCATCTCCAACTCCGAGCTCGGCACCGCCATGGGCCGCCAGATCGCCGGCGCGCACCAGCGTGACGTCCTCGAGGTGCGCCGCAGCCTCGAGGTCGAGGCGGCACGGCTGGCCGCCGTCCGGGCGACCGCGGAGCAGGTCCAGGAGCTGCGGGCAGTCCGCGACCGCCGGGCCGCGGCCTACGCGAGCGGTGCGCTCGACGACATGGTCGAGACGGACCTGCTGCTGCACCGGACGATCGCGCGGGCCGCGGACAACCCCGTCCTGCTCGCGCTCTACGAGAACCTCCTCGACGCGATCACCGAGAACATCCGGTTCAACTTCGAGCACCCGGTGCACGACGACGACTCGCACCACGACCTCGTCGAGGCGATCGCCGCCGGTGACGCGGAGGGTGCGATGCGCGAGGTCGACGAGTACCTGTCCGAGTTCATCGGCGACATCCAGGTCGGCTGACCTGGCCGCGGCGCCCGGCCCGGACCCGCTGGTCCGGCGACCGGCCGCCGGGCTGGTAATGTTCTGCGCGCCCCGCCCGCGTAGCTCAGGGGATAGAGCGTCTGCCTCCGGAGCAGAAGGCCGCAGGTTCGATTCCTGCCGCGGGCACCCACGAGAGCCCCGGTCCACCGATGGTGGCCGGGGCTTCGTCGTTCCCGGTCTCCTGCGGCTGGCCGGGACCTTCGCCCCCTGGCTGCGGCGAGCCGGATCCGGGATACAGGGACGGTGAGCACCCTGGACCGGGGCCGCGCGAGGGCGGTCCCCGTCCCCCTGCACCCGCACGCCCTGCGCGTCGACGGCGTCGCCGCCATGCTCAACGCCGAGCTCGCGGACGACCCCGTGTACGACGGGATCGAGCTGCAGCGGTTCGACGACGACGTCCACGGGACCGGGATGCTCGTGTTCCTGTCGCGGCGGGACGACCGGACCGTCGACTACTACGCCGAGCCGGGGCTGCGCCTGGACCGCGCGGGCTACCGGATCGGTGCCGGCACGCGGTCCTGGACCGAGACCGACCTCGGTACCGCCCGCCTGGACGTGCTCCAGGACGGCGTGGTCGCGGCGGTGCGCTTCACCGACGTCGACGGGCGTCTCGTGGAGGTCGACGTCGACGACCGCGACGGGCGCCCCCGCCGGCGGGCGCGGCTGCTCGCCCCGGTCAGCGCCGGCATCGACCGACCGTGCTCCCTGCTCCTCGTCTGGCTCGGCGGCTTCGACCTCGTCCGCGTCACGGCCCGGCGGCCGGTGATCCGCATCGACGGCCGGACCGCCTCCACGGGGCGGCTTCCCGGCGTCCGGCTGCACCACCGGCACCTGATCAAGTACGCGGCTCCCCTGTGCTCCGTGGAGCTCAACCGGGACGCGGGCGGCCCCGCCGGGTTGGGCGGGCCGCACGAGGACGCGGGCGGCGACGACGCCCGCGCGGACGCAGGCGCCGCGACAGGCCGCGTCGAGGCGACGGCGGACGGGACCGCCGTCCGCCGGATCACCGCCGCACGTGCCCCCCACACCGCGGCGGTGACGTTCGAGCCACCGTTCCCCGACCTGCGCGCCCTCGCTCCCGGGGACCCCGCGTCCGGCCGGTGGTGGCTGGAGGCGGACGGCGCGCGCCTCACCGGCGGCGCCTGGTCCGCCGCGCGCGCCGACGACGTCGTCGACGTGGCGCTCGACGTCCACGAGCGATGGCGGCCCGGGCGCCTCCCGCTGCTCATGCGGGTCGTCACCGCAGTCGTACCGGTGTTCCGCCGGTGGCCCACGACCTACGCCTGGCGGGCGACCGTCGACCTGGGGAACCCGCAGCAGGTCAGTGGGGGGTGGCACCGCACCGGCGGCCAGGACGGCGCGGCCTACCGGCGTGCCACCGGGAGCTGACCGTGCGGGTCGCCCCGCGCTCGACGCCGTGGACGACGCCCGGGTACGCCGATGCCCCCGTCGCAGGACGGGGGCATCGGGTACGGCGGGTGCGAGGACGTCCCTCGCGGAGGGTCAGTTCTCCTCGGCGCGCGGCTGCGGGACGCCGTGCAGGAGGCCACGCACCTCGGCCTCGCTGTAGCGACGGTGGCCGCCGAGGGTGCGGATCGCCGAGAGCTTGCCGGCCTTGGCCCACCGGGTGACGGTCTTGGGGTCGACGCGGAACATGCTCGCGACCTCGGCCGGCGTGAGCAGGGCGCCGGGAGCTTCGGTGCGGTCCTGGTGCGAGGTCTGAGGCGACATGGCGCCCATCCTTTCGTCGTTCGGTGAGCCCGGCCGACCCTGGGGGTCCCGTTGGCTTTGCGTCCCCACCTCACGGTGGGTTTGCCCTTGTCGCTGACAGGGGACACGTTGACACAATCCGGACATCGGCGCAATGCCCGACAGGCCGTGTCAAATCCCACTTCACCCGAACAGTCCAGCCCACGCCCCGAAGGGGTGACGCGGCTGACCCGCCGGTCACAGCGACCGTCACCGACGGCCCGGCGCCGCACCACCTCCCTGAGAGCCACGACAGCGGGCGCCACGGCTCCCCGCGCGCGTCCTGCGCCCCCGACCTAGCGTGGACCGCGAGCACCGCCCCCGCGGATCGCGGAGGCGCCGTGCGGACCCATCCTCGAGACCAGGAGGTAGCCATGCCGAGCGTCCAGAAGTCCATCGACGTCGACGTTCCCCTGACCACCGTCTACAACCAGTGGACGCAGTTCGAGGACTTCCCCCACTTCATGGGCGGGGTCGAGCGGGTGACCCAGGTCGACGACACCCTGACCCACTGGGTGACGTCGATCGGCGGCGTCGAGCGGGAGTTCGACGCCGAGATCACCGAGCAGCACCCCGACGAGCGCGTCGCCTGGAAGAGCATCGACGGGAAGACCCACGCGGGCGTCGTGACCTTCCACCGGCTCAGCGACACCAGCACCCGGGTGATGGTGCAGATCGACTGGGAGACCGAGTCGCTCACCGAGAAGGCGGGCGCGGCCCTGGGCTTCGACGACCGTCAGGTGAAGAAGGACCTGGAGCGCTTCAAGGAGTTCATCGAGGCCCGTGGCGTCGAGACCGGCGGGTGGCGCGGGGACGTCGACCACCCGTGAGGTCCGGTCCCGCCCGCGGGGCCTGAGCGCAGCAGGAGCCGCCGCGGCCGTGTCGGCGGCCGGCGGACGCGGCGACGCCCGGACGGGTGCCCCCTCGAGGGGCAGCCGTCCGGGCGTTACCGTGCCGGGATGAGCCGTGACCACGCCGTCCCCGACGGGACACCCCCGTCACCGGGCATGTCACCGGCCCTGTCACCGGCGACCTCACCGGCAGTGCCGGCCGAGCTGGCAGAGCGGTTGCGCGGCACGCGCAGCCTCAAGTGGACCGGGGTGGACGCCGACGTCGCGGCGTGGGTCGCCGAGTCGGACCTGGGCACCGCTCCCGAGGTCAGCGACGCCGTCCTCGGGGCGGTGTCGGCCGGCCTGACCGGCTACCTCCCGCCCTGGCTGCGCGCGGACCTGGCCGCCGCCACCTCGGACTGGTACGCCGGACGCCACGGCTGGAGGCCGGCCCCGGAGCGCGTCCACCCGGTCGCCGACGTGCTGGAGGCCCTGCGGGTGACGGTCGAGCACCTGACCCGCGCCGGCTCCCCCGTCGTGGTGCCCACGCCCGCCTACATGCCGTTCCTCACGGTGCTGCGGCAGTGGGGGCGCGAGGTGCTCGAGGTCCCCCTGGCGCACGACACCGAGCGCGGTGCCGTGCTGGACCTGGACGCGATCGCCAGGGCCCTCGGGTCCGGTGCGCAGCTCGTCGTCCTCACGAACCCCCACAACCCGACGGGGCGGGTCCACACGCGGGACGAGCTCGCGGCGCTCACGGCGGTCGTCGACAGCAACGGGGGCCGGGTCTTCGCCGACGAGATCCACGCCCCCCTGGTGCATGCGGGTCACGAGCACGTCCCGTACGCCTCGACGAGCGCGACGGCGGCGGCGCACACCGTCACCGCCACGTCGGCGTCGAAGGCCTGGAACGTGCCCGGGCTGAAGTGCGCCCAGGTCCTGCTCACGGCCGACAACGACGTGTCGGCCTGGCGCCGCGTCGACCACCTCGCCACGCACGGCGCCTCGACCCTCGGCGCGGTGGCGAACGTCGCGGCGTACCGCGCGGGCGGGCCGTGGCTCGACGCGCTCCTGCCGACGCTCGGCGAGCACCGCCATGCCCTGGCCGAGGGCCTGCAGGCGGGCGGGGCGGTGGACACCGACCCCCGCTCCGGCGCGGGGTCACGTGTCGCCTACCGCGCCCCCGAGGGCACGTACCTGGCGTGGCTCGACCTGCGACCCGCCTTCCGTCGGGCGGGCGCGCCCGTGCCGGAGGACCTGGGCGCCTGGCTCCTGGGCCGGACGGGTGTCGCGGTCGTCGACGGCGCGCTGTGCGGTGCGGCCGGCCGCGGCGCGGTCCGCCTCAACCTGGCCATGCCCCGGCCCCTCGTCGTCGAGGCCGGGCGACGCATCGCCGCGTGCCTGCCCGCCTGAGTCGGCACGGCTGAGACGGTGCGCCTGAGTCGGCACGCCTGAGACGGCACGCGCGGGACGGCGGACCCGGGGAGCCGGGTCCGCCGCGATGTCGCTGTGCCGTTCAGGTGCCCGTCCGGTGCCGCTCGGGCGCCGGTCGGGCGCCGGTCAGGCCGGGGCGCTCTCCTGGGTGCGGTGGCCGATCGCCGTCGGCGCCGAGGTGCCGTGGCGGATCTCGACGCGACGAGGCTTCGCCTCCTCGGCCACCGGGATGGTGAGCGTCAGCACGCCGTCGGCGTAGCTCGCCTCGATCGCGTCGAGGGCGAGCCCTCGGCCCACCGTGAGCTGACGGACGAACGTGCCCGTCGCCCGCTCGCGGGCGAGCCACTGCACGTCGGGCTCCGTGCGGCCCGAGCGCTCGGCCCGCACGGTGAGGGTCCGGTCCTCGACGCTCACGTCGATGCTGCCGGGGTCCGCCCCGGGCAGGTCCACGTGCAGGACGTAATGGTCACCGGCCCGGTACAGGTCCAGCGGCATCGCCGGTACCGCCGGCACCTCCGCCGCGCGGGTGGCGCCGAGCAGCTGGTCCATCCAGCGAGCCGTGTCGGTGAAGGGGTCGTACCGCGTAGCCATGATCGCAGCACCTCCTTCCGAGGGTGCTCCGGACCGTCCGGAGCACGGTGCAGGTCCCGGTGCGGCGCTCCGTGTCCGCCCCAGGCGGCTACATCTCTGGTGTAGCACCACGCCCGCCGCCTGCCAAGGGGTCCGCGGCGACCGGGACCTCGGTCCCGTCGGGGGGTCAGCGGGGCCCCGCCCGAGCAGACCTGGGACGACGTCGGGACCTTCGACACAGGGCTGTGACTGGGGTCAGCCCTAGCGTCGGTGACGGGTCAACGGCGATCCATCACCCCGTCACCGAGAAGACCGGGAGCTTCCCGTGAGCCGATCAGCCCGACCCAGCCCTACCGCGGACGTCGCGACCCCTGTCGCCCCCGCCGAAGCCATCGACGGCCTCGTCGCCGGTGCCCTGAAGGCGCTGGGACAGTACGCGACCTACACCCAGGAGGACGTCGACCAGATCGTCCGCAAGGCGTCGGTCGCCGCCCTCAACCAGCACGGCGTCCTCGCCCAGCTGGCGGTCGAGGAGACGCGCCGCGGCGTCTTCGAGGACAAGGCCGTCAAGAACATCTTCGCGTGCGAGCACGTGACGCACCGCATGGCCGGCACCAAGACCGTCGGCATCGTCGCCCGCGACGACCTGCACGGGATCGTCGAGATCGCCGAGCCGGTCGGCGTCGTCGCCGGCATCACGCCGGTCACGAACCCGACCTCCACCGCGATCTTCAAGTCCCTCATCGCGCTGAAGACGCGGAACCCGATCGTCTTCGCCTTCCACCCGTCGGCGCAGCGGTCGTCCGTCGCCGCGGCCCGTGTGGTGCGCGACGCCGCCGTCGCGGCCGGCGCCCCCGAGCACTGCATCCAGTGGGTCGAGCAGCCCTCGATCGAGGCGACGAACCAGCTCATGAACCACCCGGGCGTCTCGCTCATCCTCGCCACGGGCGGCAACGCGATGGTCCGCGCGGCCTACTCGTGCGGCAAGCCGGCCCTCGGCGTCGGGGCCGGCAACGTGCCGGCCTACGTGACCAAGCAGGCGAAGCTCAAGCGCGCGATCAACGACGTCGTCATGTCGAAGTGCTTCGACAACGGCATGGTCTGCGCCTCCGAGCAGGCGGCCATCCTCGACACCGAGATCTACGACGAGGCGATGAGCGAGTTCGCGCGCCTGCACGCGTACCGCTGCACCCCGGAGGAGAAGGGCAAGCTCGAGGAGCTGATCTTCGGCGTCCGGGCCGACGGCACGAACTGCGCGGGCGCGAAGCTCAACCCCGCCGTCGTCGGCCAGAGCCCGCAGTGGATCGCCGAGAAGGCGGGCTTCACCGTTCCCGCCGACACCTCGATCATCCTCGCCGAGGTCTCCGAGGTCGGCCCCGCAGAGCCCCTGACCCGCGAGAAGCTCTGCCCCGTCCTGGCCGTCCTGCGGGCCGAGTCGACCGAGCACGGCATGCAGCTCGCCGAGCGGATGGTCGAGTTCGACGGCCTGGGCCACTCGGCCGCCATCCACTGCGAGGACAAGGACCTCGTCGAGGAGTACGGCAGCCGCGTCAAGGCCGTCCGCGTCATCTGGAACTCGCCGTCGTCGCAGGGTGGCATCGGTGACATCTACAACGCCTTCACCCCGTCGCTGACGCTCGGCTGCGGCTCCTACGGCGCCAACTCCGTGTCCAACAACGTCTCGGCGGTCAACCTGGTGAACATCAAGCGGATCGGTCGGCGGAACAACAACCTCCAGTGGTTCAAGGTCCCGGCCAAGACCTACTTCGAGCCGAACGCGATCCGCTACCTCGAGGACATGCCCGACATCCGCCGGGTCACGATCGTCACCGACGAGACCATGACGAAGCTCGGCTTCGTGGACAAGATCCTCGACGTGCTGGCCCGCCGGCCGGAGAAGGTCGCGCTGCAGATCCTCGACCAGATCGAGCCGGAGCCGAGCATCCGCACCGTCGACCGCGGCGCCGAGCGCATGCGCGAGTTCAACCCGGACACGATCATCGCCCTGGGCGGTGGCTCGCCGATGGACGCCGCCAAGGTCATGTGGCTGCGGTACGAGCACCCCGAGATCGTCTTCGCCGACATGCGGGAGAAGTTCTTCGACGTCCGCAAGCGGGCGTTCAAGTTCCCGACCCTGGGTGAGAAGGCCAAGCTCGTCTGCATCCCGACGACGTCGGGCACCGGCGCGGAGGTCACCCCCTTCGCCGTCATCACCGACCAGGAGACCGGCGTCAAGTACCCGCTGGCGGACTACGCGCTCACGCCGACCGTCGCGATCATCGACCCGGCGCTGACCGGCAAGATGCCCGCGTCCCTCGCGGCGGACTCCGGGTTCGACGCCCTCACCCACGCGACCGAGGCGTTCGTCTCCGTCTACGCGAACGACTTCACCGACGGCATGGCCATGCAGGCCATCCGCCTCATCTTCCAGAACCTCGAGGCGTCGGTCACCGGTGGCGAGGAGGCCGTCCAGGCCCGGGAGAAGATGCACAACGCCGGCACCATCGCGGGCATGGCGTTCGGCAACGCGTTCCTCGGGATCGTGCACGCCATGGCCCACACCATCGGGTCCAGCTTCCACCTCGTGCACGGCCGCACCAACGCGACGCTCCTGCCGCACGTGATCCGCTACAACGGCAGCGTGCCGACCAAGCTCACGAGCTGGCCCAAGTACGAGTACTACGTGGCACCGGAGCGCTTCCAGGAGATCGCCACCATGCTCGGCCTGCCCGCCTCGACCCCCGAGGAGGGCGTGGAGTCCTACGCCCGCGCGGTCGAGGACCTGCGCGACCGGGTCGGGATCCCGGCGTCGTTCCAGGCGCAGGGCGTCGTCGAGCGCGACTTCATCGGCAAGCTGGACGACCTGGCGATGCGCGCCTACGAGGACCAGTGCGCGCCGGCGAACCCCCGGATGCCGATGCTGGACGACATGAAGGACCTCATGACCGCGGCGTACTACGGGACGTCGCTGCAGGACGTGCGCTCCCGGCGCACGGCGGCGCAGGAGGTGGAGCCGTCCACCCAGGAGACGGTGCCCGCCTCCTGACCCGCTCGGCGGGCCGTCCGGTCGCGCGGACGGCCCCCCACCGCGGCCCCCGACCCCACACGGGTCGGGGGCCTCGGCCGTTCGGGGTGGGGACCCGTGGCGACGTCCGGTCCGCGCACGGCGCGACGTCCGTTCGGCGCACGGCGCGGTCGCCCGTGCCCGTCCCGCGGGACACACTGGTGCCGAGGCGCCCGGCACCAGTCCGCCGGTCGCCACGGCTCGTCGAGCCGCCCCCGACCTGACCTGGAGGCCCCGGATGACCCCGCAGCACGACCGCACGGCACGACGGACGACGGCCCGCTGGGCGCGGCGCGCGGTCCGGCCGGCGGCGGCCCTGGTGCTGGCCGCGGCCCTGACGGGCTGCGCGGAGGGCGAGGGGCCCGTGGACGTGGACGTCGACTGGAGCGGCCTGTCCGACCAGGTGGAGCAGCTCGCGGACGAGGCCCGGCAGACCGCGGACGACGTCCGTGAGGACCTGAGCGGCGCCCAGGTCGACGACGCCGTGCGGGAGCGCACCGAGGGCGCCGTGACCGAGGCCGAGCAGGCGGTCGAGGAGGCCCGCACGCGGCTCGAGGAGCTCCAGCGGGGTGCGTCCCCGGCCGCGGAGGACCTGGCGGACGCCGAGCGCGCCCTCACCGACGCGCGCGAGAACCTCGAGTCGGTCACCCAGGACACGGAGGGTGCCGTGCGGGAGGGGCTCGAGAGGCTCTCGGGCGAGATCGACGGCCTGCTGGACCGGATCGGCGAGGCGTCGCCCTGACGCCTGCCGGACCGCTAGCGTCGGGGGACGTGACCACAGGCTCGAGCGGCGCGGCCGCCTTCACCCCGACCACCCCGGCCCCGCTGTCCGGCCACCAGATCCACCTGGCCCTGGGCGACCAGGAGGCGACCGTCACCGACGTGGGCGCCAAGCTGCGCCGGTACGCCGTCGGCGGCCGTGACGTCGTCGTCCCCTTCGACGAGGACGTCACGGCGCCCGCCGGCCACGGCGCGGTCCTGGCGCCGTGGCCCAACCGACTGCGTGACGGCCGGTACACCTGGGACGGCGAGGAGTACCAGGTCCCGCTGAGCGAGCCCGACCGGGGCACCGCGCTGCACGGCCTCGTCATGTTCCAGCGGTGGCAGCCCGTCGCCGTCGACGACGCGGCGCACCGGGAGGGAGCCGCGACGACCCTCGAGCTCCGCCTCGCCCCCGGGGGCGGCTACCCGTTCGACCTGCTGCTACGGGTCACCTACCGGCTCACCGCCACCGGCCTGCACGTGCAGGCGGCCGCCACCAACCTCGGGTCGCGTGCCGCCCCGTACGGCATCGGGTTCCATCCCTGGCTGTCGCCGGGCGAGGGCAGCCTCGACGAGTGCACGATCCAGATCGACGCGGCGACCCGCGTCACGGTCGACGACCGGCTCCTGCCGACGGGCACCGAGCCGGTCAGCGGGCAGTTCGACCTGCGCGAGCCCCGCCCGGCGAGCGAGGTCGACGTCGACGACGCGTTCGTGGACGTCCTGCGCGACGAGGACGGGCTGTCGTGGATCCGGCTCACGGGGGCGGACGGGCGCACCGCGGCGGTGTGGATGGACGAGTCGATGGACACCTGGCAGGCGTGCACGGGCGACCACCTGGGGGTGGTCGAGTGGCGGCGGACCGGGCTCGCGGCGGAGCCGATGAGCTGCATCGCCGACGCGTTCCGCACGGGAGACCGCCTGGTCCGCCTCGAGCCCGGCGCGACGCACGAGGTCACCTGGGGCATCACGCTGCTGTGAGGTGAGGACCCCGCCGTGCGGCGGGCCCGGGGACGCTGCCGCTCGAGCGGTGTCCCCGGGAGCCGGGCAGCGAGGTGCCGGGTCCGCCCGGGTGCCGCCGGCGCACAGCGTCAGCGGGTGGCGCCGACGCAGGGCGTCAGCAGGTGGCGCCCATGCAGGGCGTCAGGACCAGTTCGTCCCCATCGCCTCGGTGCCGGGGACGTACTCCCAGTGCCACGGCTCGTACGGTCCGGACCCGCCGCGCCGGGCCCACGCCGGGTTCTCCCAACCGAAGACCGGGCCGTTGGTACGCAGCCACGCCATCGCGTCGGCGCTCGCGGTCTCCGAGCTGCACAGGTCGATCGCGAGGCCCCAGCCGTGGTTGCTCAGCCCCGGCGTGGCGGCGAGACCCGGCTTGGTCACGGCCAGGCGGCGCTGGACGCTCAGCGGCCGGTAGGAGTCCGTCAGGCACAGGTCGCGGTCGAACGCGGCGCGGAAGTTGAGGTTGAGCTCGCTCAGCGCGACGGCGGCGTCACCCCGCAGGGCGTGGTCGGGGTCCCACAGCGAGCACAGGTCCGACTGCGGGATCTGCCCGTTGGGGGCCGTGGTCCGGATGTCGCCGTCGCAGCCCGGCAGCGGCTCCCGCTCCAGGGAGCGGCTCACCGGCTCGGCCGCCGCACGGGGGCCGCTCCCCGCGGCCAGGAGCGTGGTCGGCGTCGCCTGCGGCAGGGTGGACGAGAGGACCTCGTACGCCGTGGGCAGGCCGGCCGCCGCCGCGGAGGCGGAGACGGTCCCGGGGCCGAGCTCGACGTCGGTGCCCGTCGTCGCGTCGACCACGGGGAAGGCGATGGTGGCGGCGGCGAGGGTGCTCAGGACGGCGGTCCGCGGGCCCCAGCGCAGGGCCCAGGGGGTCAGGGTCGAGCGGGCCCGTGACGTCCGGGCGGCCCGGCGCGAGGCCCGGTTCCCCGAGCGGTCGGCGGCGGCGCGCAGCTCCCGCCGGGAGGTCGCCGGCGCGGGGGCCGACGGGACCTGCTCGGGCTCCACGACACCTCCGATGGATCAGGGGCACTGCCGGCACGGACACGCTCGTCACACGGACCGACCCGCACAGGGCGTGCGGGCGGCCGACGACCCCTGGGGGCCGGGGTTGACCGTAGCGGAGCGGAGCAGGCGCGGGATCGAGCTCGTGCACGCACCCTGGGGGGCCACGCTCCACCGCGGTCACGAAACAGTAACGGACGCCACACCCGGGTTCCAAGCCCCCTCGGTCCCCCGATCCGGTGAGCGTCGTCACCTCCGGGGTCCCTTGACGCACCGGCCCCGAAGGGTGCCGGTCCGGAGCCGGCGGGGCGACCTGTGCCAGGCTGGCACCATGAACGCCCCGCGCCCGACGGACACCCGCACCGGTGGCGACCCCGCCTCCGTCGTCGTGCTCGTCGTGGAGGACGAGCCCGCCATCGCCACGGCGATCGCGCACCGGATGGCTGCCGAGGGCTGGCGCGTCGAGGTCGCCTCCGACGGCCCGTCCGGCGTCGCGGCGGCCGCACGCCTCACGCCGGACGTCGTCGTCCTGGACGTCATGCTGCCGGGCTTCGACGGTCTCGAGGTGTGCCGCCGGATCCAGGCGGAACGGCCGGTCCCCGTCATCATGCTCACCGCGCGGGACGACGAGACGGACATGCTCGTGGGCCTCGGCGTCGGGGCCGACGACTACATGACCAAGCCCTTCTCCATGCGGGAGCTCGTCGCGCGCACCCGGGCCCTGCTCCGCCGCGTCGAGCGCTCCGCGCAGCTCGCGGGCTCGACGGCGCCCGAGGCCCCGATCACGGCGGGCGACGTCGTCGTCGACCGCGCCCAGCGCCGGGTCTCGCGGGCGGGCGAGCCGGTGCACCTGACGCCGACGGAGTTCGACCTCCTCGTGACGCTCGCGGTCAACCCGCGCACGGTGCTCACCCGCGAGCGCCTCCTCGCCGAGGTCTGGGACTGGGTGGACGCGAGCGGCACGCGCACCGTCGACTCCCACGTCAAGGCCCTGCGACGCAAGCTCGGGGCGGACCTCATCCGCACGGTCCACGGAGTCGGCTACGCGTTCGAGCCGGCAGGGTCCTGACCCGTGCCGCCCCGCCACGCCGGACGGCTGCCGGACGTGCGCCCGCTCGACCGCTTCTCCTCGATCAAGATCAAGCTGGGCGTCCTGGTCACCGCCACGGTGACCCTCGCGGCGTTCGTGACCTGGGCGGGCCTCTACAACGCCCTCGGGCCGAGCCGGACCCTGCCGCTGGCGATCGTGTTCTCCGTGCTCGCGGTGCAGATCCTCGCGCACGGCATGACCGCGCCCCTGCGGGAGATGACCGCCGCCGCGCGCAACATGGCGGCCGGCGACTACTCCCAGCGCGTGCGCGCCACCAGCGGGGACGAGGTCGGCCAGCTCGCCGACGCGTTCAACCGCATGGCCGAGGACCTCGAGCACGCGGACACCCTCCGGCGGGAGATGGTCGCGAACGTGTCGCACGAGCTGCGCACGCCGGTCGCGGCGCTGCGGGCGCAGCTGGAGAACATGGTCGACGGCGTCACGGAGCCGGACCCGCGGGCCCTGGAGCAGGCCCTCGCGCAGGTCGAGCGCCTCGGACGGCTCGTCACCTACCTGCTGGACCTGTCCCGCGTCGAGGCGGGCGCCGTCGCGCTCGACGTCCGGGACGTCCCGCTGCGGGAGTTCCTCGAGGAGGCCGCCACCGGCGTCCGGCCCATCGCGGCGGTCAAGGACGTCGAGGTCGTCGTGGACGTCGAGCCGGCGGGCCTGTCGGTCCCGGCCGACGCCGAGCGGCTGCACCAGGTGGTCACCAACCTCGTGCAGAACGCCGTCCGCCACTCCCCCGAGAGCCGCGAGGTGCGCGTCGCCGCGCGGCGGCACGGTCGGGAGATCCACATCGACGTGGTCGACGAGGGACCGGGGATCCCGCCCGCCGACCGCGACCGGGTGTTCGAGCGGTTCCAGCGCGGGAACGCCCCGACCCAGCCGGGCGCCCAGAGCACCGGCGGCACGGGTCTGGGGCTCGCCATCGTGCGGTGGGCCGTGAGCCTGCACGGCGGCACGGTCGAGGTCGCCGACTCCCCCGCCGGGTGCGTCATGCGGGTCCGGATGCCCGCAGGGCCGCACGGGCGACGGGCCGGCCGGACGACGGCGCCGGAGCAGCCCTCGACGACGTGACGGAACCGCCGCCCGCCGACGGCGACGCACGGCATGATCGGGCGCGGGCGGTCAGCACGCGCGGGAGGAGCGGGGATGACGCAGGACGACACAACCCGGCACGACGGGCACCGGACGGGCCAACCGGAGGTGTCGCCGCACGGTGACCCCCACGACGCGGCGGGCGTCGTCGAGGTCCGGGGGCTCACCAAGACGTTCGGCACGGTGCGGGCCGTCGACGACCTCTCGTTCCGCGTGCTGCCCGGGCGGGTCACCGGGTTCCTCGGGCCCAACGGGGCGGGGAAGACGACGACGCTGCGCATGCTCCTCGGCCTCGTCCGGCCCACGGCCGGCACCGCGACGATCGGTGGCCTCCCCTACGCCGCACTGCAGCGCCCCCAGCGCGTGGTCGGCGCGGCCCTCGAGGCGGCGAGCTTCCACCCCGGCCGCACCGCGCGGGACCACCTGCGGGTCTACGCCCCGCAGGTCGGCGTCCCCGATGCCCGCTGCGACGAGGTCCTGGCCCTCGTGGGCCTGACGGAGGTCGCGCACCGGCGGGTCGGGGGCTTCTCCCTCGGCATGCGCCAGCGCCTGGGACTCGCGACGACCCTGCTGGGCGACCCCCGGGTGCTCGTCCTCGACGAGCCGGCGAACGGCCTGGACCCGGAGGGCATCCGCTGGCTGCGGGACGTGCTGCGCCACCTCGCCCGGGAGGGCCGGACGGTGCTGGTGTCCAGCCACGTGCTGCCGGAGGTGCAGCAGACCGTCGACGACGTCGTCATCATCGCCCGTGGCCGCCTCGTCCACGCCTCCTCGCTCGCCGGCCTCGCCGCGCTGACGCGGACGGGCGTCCGGGTGACCTCCCCGGACGCCGAGGGCCTGCGGCGGCTGGCCGAGCAGCGGTGGGCCGGCCGGTGGAGGGACGTCCCGGAGCGCCCGGGCACCCTCACGATCGACGACGTCGACGCGCCGGGCGTGGGGCACGCGGCCTTCCTCGCGGGTCTGGAGCTGCACGGCCTCACAGAGACCTCCGTCGGGCTCGAGGACGTCTTCCTCCGCCTCACCGGTGAGCCGCCGGTGGGCCCGGCGGGGACGAGTGCCGGCGGCGCGTCCGCCGTCGGGCGCACCGGCCCCGACGGGGAGGTGGCGGCGTGAGCGCCGCCCTGCGCACCGAGTACCGCAAGCTGGTCTCGACGCGTCTGTGGTGGGTGCTCCTGGCCGTGACCGGGCTCTACATGGCCTTCCTGGGCGGGGTCCTCGCCCTCGCCCTGGTGCTGGGGGACGGACCGATGACGGGGCTGCCGACCGGCGACGGCCCCCCGCCGCCACCGCTGGACGACCTCGCGGTCGCCCTCTCGGTCTACACACTGGCGCCCGCGCTGGGCTACGTGTTCCCGGTCGTCGTCGGGGCGTTGTCGGTCACGGGCGAGTTCCGGCACATGACGATCACCCCCACGCTGCTCGCCGAGCCGCGTCGCTCGGTCGTCCTCGGGGCGAAGCTGCTCGCGAGCATCCCCGTCGGCCTCGTGTTCGGCCTCGTCGGGACCCTCGCCGCCACCGGTGCCGGCGCCGCCGCGCTCGCCGCCTCCGGCCACGACCCCCTGCTGACCGACCCGGACGTGCTGGCCGCCGTCGGGCGCTCGGTCCTGGCGCTCACGGTCTGGACCGTCGTCGGCGTGGGCTTCGGCAGCGCCCTGACCAACCAGGTCGCCGCCATCGTCGTCCTGCTCGCCTTCACCCAGTTCGTCGAGCCGACCCTGCGGATCTTCCTCGGGGCGGTGGAGTGGGGTGCCGGCGTCGCGCGGTGGCTGCCGGGTGCGGCGGGCGAGGCCATCGCCGGCTCCAGCTTCTACAGCACGGCCGGCCTGGCCGAGCTCCTCCCCTGGGAGCAGGGCCTCCTCGTCCTCGTCGGGTACGGCGTGGCCCTCGCCGCCGTCGGCCGGCTGACCACCTTCCGGCGGGACGTGACCTGACGACGGCGCCCGCACGCACGGCCGCCGCGCGGACCTCGCCGGGTCATGGTGCCCGCAACGGACGCCGTAGACCGGCCCACGACCCGGTCATTGCCCGCGCTTTCCGGTCGCCACCACACTGGCGGCGGGACGCGCGCCGCGGGCTCCCGGGAACGCGTGGCACCCGCCGACGTGGCCTAGGGTGGTGGTCCGAGAGAGGGCCGTCACAACGGTCCTAGGTCCCGCAGTGGAAGAGGGCGATCCTCGCGTGTCCCAGAAGGCGCACCCGGATGCAACGTCGCAGTTCGGAGCGAACCAGTGGCTTGTCGACGAGATGTACGAGCAGTTCCTGAAGGACCGGGACGCCGTCGACCCCGCGTGGTGGGAGTTCTTCGAGGACTACCGCCCCGGCGCGGAGCCCAACGGACCGGGTGACGGTCGGGCGGAGCGCCGCCCGGCCCCCGTCGCCCCCGAGGCCAGGCCGGCACCCTCCCCGGCGCCCGCAGCGCCTCCCGCGCCCCGAGCGGCCGCGGA
>NZ_AXCW01000062.1 GCF_000603945.1 Actinotalea ferrariae CF5-4
GCCGGTGGACCGCCGGGCGCCGCCACGCCGCCGCCGTCAGACGAGCCCGCGGGTGGCCCGCGCGGGCGGCCGGTCGCCCCGCAGCACGCCGACCATCTCCAGGGTCCGGCGCGTCGCCCGGACGTCGTGCGCCCGGAACACCGTCGCGCCCTGCCAGGCCGCCACGACCGTCGCCGCGAGGGTGCCCTCCAGCCGGTCGTCGACGGGCAGGTCGAGGGACTCCCCCACGAAGTCCTTGCGGCTCAGGGCCATGAGCACGGGATGGCCGAGCTCGACGAGCCGCTGGGTGCGCCGGGTCAGGTGGACCGAGTGCCACGTCGTCTTGCCGAAGTCGTGCGTCGGGTCGACGAGGACCGAGCGCGGGTCCACCCCGGCCTCCACAGCGCGGCGCGCGGCCGCGGTGAGGGTCGCGAGGACGTCGAGCAGCACGCCGTCGAGCGGGTCCGCCCCCGGCGCGCCCGGGTGCTGCGGACGAACGCCGTCCGGCATCGGGTACCGCGGCCGCCACGGGTCCGTGCGCGGCGGCAGGCCCCCGGTGTGCGAGCAGACGATGCCCACGCCGTGCCGGGCGGCCACCTCCACGAGCCGCGGGTCGTGGCCCGCCCACGTGTCGTTGATGAGGTCCGCCCCTGCATCGACGACGACCTCGGCGACCTCGGCCCGCCACGTGTCGACGCTGATGGGCAGCTCCGGGAACGCCCCGCGGACCAGGCGGACGAGCGGCAGGACGCGCTCGAGCTCCTCCTCGACGGTGACGACCGGCCCCCGACCGGCCCGGACGCCGCCGATGTCCACCAGGTCGGCGCCCTCCTCGACCGCCCGCGCGACCGCCGCGAGGGCGACGTCGTCGTCGGCCGCGCGGGCCGCCGCGTAGAAGGAGTCGGGCGTGCGGTTGACGACCGCCATGACCGCCCCGCGGTCCGGGGCGAGCACGCGGCCCCGCAGGACGAGCGGGACGCCGGCGGCCGGGACGTCGGCGCGGGCACCCGACGACGGCGCGTCGTCGGCGGTCGGGAGGGGCTCGCTCACGGCGCCATCATCGACCATGGCGGCGCCGGCGCAGGCACCGGGCGCCGCCACGTCTCAGCGTCGCCCGGCCTCCGTCCACGACCCCGTCCGGGGTCCGGTCCTGCGTCCCGCCCCGGCCTCAGCGGCCACCGGTGGAGTCGGAGGCGCGCTCGGACTCCCTCTCCGCCTCGGCGTTGGCCCGGACCGCCGCCTTCTCCGCCAGGAGCGCCTCGCTGCGCTCCTGGACGCGGGCGACCGCCTCCTCCGCCGTGTCGACGATCTCCAGGAGCTCGAGGTCGACGGCGTCGATCGCGCCACGGCCGAGCACCTCGCCCCCGAGCCAGTCGACGAGACCCTGCCAGTAGGAGCGCCCCACGAGCACGATGGGGAAGCCGGTCACCTTGTGCGTCTGCACGAGCGTGAGGGACTCGAAGAGCTCGTCGAACGTGCCGAAGCCGCCGGGCAGGACGACGAAGCCCTGCGAGTACTTCACGAAGCACGTCTTGCGGGCGAAGAAGTAGCGGAAGTTGACGCCGAGGTCGACCCAGTCGTTCATGCCCTGCTCGAACGGCAGCTCGATGCCCAGGCCCACGGACAACCCGCCGCCCTCCGACGCCCCCCGGTTGGCGGCCTCCATGATGCCCGGGCCACCCCCGGTGATGACCGCGTAGCCGGCCTCCGCCAGGCCCCGGCCGACGGCGCGCCCGGTCGCGTAGTCGGGGCTGTCGGGCTTGGTCCGCGCGGAGCCGAAGACGCTCACGGCAGGCCCGACCTCGGCCAGCGCGCCGAAGCCCTCGACGAACTCGCTGGTGATCCGCATGACGCGCCACGGGTCCATGTGCAGCCAGTCGGCGTCGTCCCCCTGCGCCAGCAGCCGCTGGTCGCTGGTGGACCGGGGGATCTGCCCGCGGCGGAGCAGCACCGGGCCGCGCCGGTAGCCGTGCCCGTTCGCGCCGTGCCCGGTGCCGTGCCCGGTCGCGCCGCCCCGGCCGTCGCCCGTGTCCCCTCCGGCGTCCTGCGCCGGTCCCGTCGTGCCGCTCTCGTCCATGGGCACGAGCCTACGAGCAGGTCACGACGGCGGCAGCGCGGACACAGCCGTGCGTCAGCCCGTGGGCTCGGTCAACCAGGTCCGCAGCGCGAAGAAGCACGTGTCGAGGTCCGCGACGGGGCAGCGCTCGTCGTCGGCGTGCGCGAGGGAGGGGTCGCCCGGACCGAAGTTCACCGCGGGCACGCCGAGCTCCGCGAACCGGGCCACGTCCGTCCAGCCGACCTTCGCCGCCGGCGTCCGCCCCGTGAGGCGCTGCACGGTGGCCGCGAACGCCGCTGCCGCCGGGTGGTCCAGGCCGGGCCGGGCGCCCGGGGCGAGGTCGGTCACCTCGACCTGCGCGCCCGGGATGCCCAGGCCGTCGACGAGCGCCCGCACCCGGTCCACGGCCTCCTGCGGCGACAGGGCGGGCGCGAACCGGTAGTTCACGGTCACGACGCAGCGGTCGGGGACCACGTTGGTGGCGATCCCGCCGGTGATGAGCACGGCGCTGAGCGACTCGCGGTAGGTGAGGCCGTCGACCTCGACCTCCTCCGCCGGGTGGTCGGCGAGGGCCTGCAGCAGGGGCGCGGCCGCGTGGATGGCGTTGACCCCGCGCCACGCGCGGGCCGAGTGGGCGGCCCGTCCGGGGAGGGTCACCTCGACCCGGAGGGTGCCGTTGCAGCCGCCCTCGATCGCGCCCGACGTCGGCTCGCACAGGACCGCCAGGTCCGCGCGCAGCCACTCGGGGTGGTGCCGCACGAGCCGGCCCAGGCCGTTGAGCTCGGAGGCGACCTCCTCGTGGTCGTAGAAGACCCACGTCACGTCGCGGACCGGTTCGGTGACCGCCGCCGCGCACGCGAGCTGCACGGCCACGCCGCCCTTCATGTCGACGGTGCCCCGCCCCCACAGCTCCGCGGCGGCCCCCTCGCCGAGGAGCCGTGTCGGCAGGTTCGCCGCGACCGGGACCGTGTCGAGGTGCCCGGCGACGACGACGCGCTCGGCGCGCCCGAGGTGGGTGCGCGCCATGACGGCGTCCCCGTCGCGCAGCACCTCCAGGTGCGGGAGCGCACGCAGCGCGGTCTCCACGAGGTCCGCCAGGCGGGTCTCGTCCCCGCTGACGGACGGGACGTCGCACAGCGCGCGCGTGAGCGCGAGCACGTCCGACGTGAGGTCGAGCGCGGGCGTCGTCGGCGGGGCGGCGTTCACACGGTGACCTTATCCGCGGGGCCCCGGGGGGCTCGCCTACCCTTCGACATCATGACCGCGCGCACTGCCTGGGGCCACGGCCTGGCCACCATCACGCTCCCCGACCACCGGTCCACCGGACCCGACGACGGCCAGGTGCTCGACGTCTGGTACCCCTCCCCCGCCCTCGGGGAGCCGGACGGCTCCGAGCCGCCGGCGGACCTCGCAGCGGCGGCCGGCACGGACGAGGCGCGCGGGGTGCGGACGGTCGTCGTGACCACCCGGGTGGACCTGGACGAGGCCCCCGCCGGCACCGCGGACGCCTACCTGCGCCTGCACCTGCTGTCCCACCGGCTGGTGCAGCCCCACGGGCTGAACCTGGACGGGATCTTCGGCGTCCTGCCGAACGTGGTGTGGACGGACCGCGGGCCCTGCGCGGTCGAGGGGTTCGAGGCGACGCGCCTGCGGCTGCGGACGGCGCACGGCGTCGCCCCCACGGTCCTCGGGGTGGACAAGTTCCCGCGGATGGTCGACTACGTCGTGCCGGCCGGGGTGCGGATCGCCGACGCCGACCGGGTGCGCCTGGGTGCCCACCTCGCCCCGGGCACGACCGTCATGCACGAGGGCTTCGTCAACTTCAACGCGGGGACCCTCGGCACGTCGATGGTCGAGGGCCGGGTCTCCGCGGGCGTCGTCGTCGGCGACGGCAGCGACATCGGCGGTGGCGCCTCGATCATGGGCACCCTGTCCGGCGGCGGGCGGTCCGTCGTGTCGGTGGGGCGCCGCTCGCTGCTCGGCGCGAACGCGGGCCTCGGCATCCCGCTGGGCGACGACTGCGTCGTGGAGGCCGGGCTGTACCTCACGGCCGGCACCAAGGTCACCCTCGTCGGGGCGACGGACGACGAGGGCCGGCCCCGCGTCGTGGCGGCCCGGGAGCTCGCCGGCCAGGACGGCCTCCTGTTCCGCCGTCACTCCGTCACCGGGGCCGTGGAGGTGCTCGCCCGTTCCGGGCGCGGCATCGAGCTCAACGCGGCCCTGCACGCCAACTGAGCCGCCGCACGCCGTGGTGAGCTCCTCCCTCCCTCCCCGCGGGCGACCGGGACGCCCTCGGGGCGCCGGGCGCGCCGCCGGCGGCACCCTCGTCCTCGTCCTGGTCGTCGGCGCGGCGGGCCTCGGCGTGGCCGCCCTCCTCGAGCGGCTCGACGTCGGCCCGCCGTCCCCGGTGCGCTGCGCCGCCGAGCAGGACGGCACCCGGTGGTACCTGGAGCCGGACCAGGCCGAGACGGCTGCGCTGCTGTCCGCCACGACCGTGCACCGCCAGATGCCGGCGCGCGCCGCCACCATCGCGCTGGCCACGGGCCTGCAGGAGTCGAAGCTCCGCAACATCGACTACGGCGACCGCGACTCGGTGGGGATCTTCCAGCAGCGCCCCTCGCAGGGCTGGGGCACCGTCGAGCAGATCCTGGACCCCGTCTACGCGACCAACGCCTTCCTCGACGCCCTCGACCGGGTCGAGGGGTACGAGGAGCTGGAGGTCACCGTGGCCGCGCAGCGGGTCCAGCGCTCGGGCTTCCCGGACGCGTACGCCCAGCACGAGGCCCGGTCACGGGCGTGGGCGTCCGGGCTCACCGGGTGGAGCGCCGCCGCCGTGACGTGCGACCTGCGGGACCCCGACGGGGCCGGAGACCCGGCGGCGCTCACGGCGCGGGCGCAGCGCGACTTCGCGGGCACGGTCGGCGCCGTGGTCGACGAGTCCGGCACGGTGGTGCTGGACGGCGCCGGGCTCGCCGGGGGCGACGCGGCCCGTGCCGGCTGGGCGGTCGCGCACTGGGCCGTCGCGGTCGCCGAGCCCCACCACGTCGTCGCCGTGGAGCACGCGGACCAGCGGTGGGACCGGGCGGAGGGCGCCTGGGTCCCCGCCACGGAGCCGCTTCCGGCCGGTCAGGTCCGGGTCACCCTCGCCGGCTGACCGGCTGCCACCGACGGCAGGCGGCACGGGCGACAGGGGTCGCGCCGCCCGCCACACCTGCCGACCCCCGCGCCGAGCCGGCGGCCGGCTCAGCGGGCGTCGATCGGGGCGACGTCGCGCGTCGTCGGGCCGGTGTAGACCTGCCGCGGGCGACCGATCTTGGTCGCCGGGTCGTTCACCATCTCGCGCCACTGGGCGATCCAGCCGGGCATCCGGCCGACGGCGAAGAGCGGGGTGAACATCTGCGTGGGGAAGCCCATCGCCTTGTAGATGAGGCCCGTGTAGAAGTCCACGTTGGGGTAGAGCTTGCGCTCGATGAAGTAGTCGTCGTGCAGCGCGATGTCCTCGAGCCGCATGGCGATGTCCAGCATCTCGTCCCGCTTGCCGAGAGCGGACAGCACCTCGTCCGCCGCCTTCTTCACGATGGCGGCGCGCGGGTCGTAGTTCTTGTAGACCCGGTGCCCGAAGCCCATGAGCCGGACGCCCTGCTCCTTGTTCTTCACCCGGCGCATGAACTCCGTCGCGTCCCCGCCGGAGCGCTGGATCTCGGTGAGCATCTGCAGCACGGCCTCGTTCGCGCCGCCGTGCAACGGGCCGCTGAGCGCGTTGATCCCGGCCGAGACGGACGCGTAGAGGTTGGCGTGGCTCGACCCGACGATGCGGACTGTGGAGGTGGAGCAGTTCTGCTCGTGGTCGGCGTGGAGGATCAGGAGGAGGTCCAGCGCCTTGACCATCGTCTCGTCCGGCTCCCAGATGGTGCCGTTCGGCTGGAAGGCCATCCGGAGGAAGTCGGCGACGTACCCGCGGCCCCGGTCCGGGCCGATCATCTCCTGCCCCAGCGCCCGGCGGTGGGCGTACGCGGCGATGGTCGGCGCCTTCGCGAGCAGCAGCACGGTGGCCAGCTCGACCGTCTCGGGGTCGAACGGGTCGACGCTCTCCGGGTAGTAGCCCGGGAGCGCGGAGACGGCGCTGGACAGGACGGCCATCGGGTGGGCGTTCTCCGGGAAGGCCCCGATGAGCGCCTTGAAGTTGTCGTGCAGGTGGGTGTGCCGCTCGACCCGCTCGGTGAACGCCGAGAGCTGGTCCGCGCTCGGCAGCTCGCCGTGGGTGAGGAGGTACGCCACCTCGAGGAAGGACGTGCGCTCCGCGAGCTGGTCGATGGGGTAGCCGCGGTACAGCAGCACGCCCTCGTCGCCGTCGATGTAGGTGATCGCCGACTCGCAGGAGGCGGTGTTCATGAAGCCCGGGTCCACCGTGACCAGGCCGGTCTCCTTGAGCAGCGAGGCCACGACGACGCCGTCGTTGCCCATGGTCGCGGGGCGGACCGGCAGCTCCATCGAGCGGTCGGCGACGCGCAGCTCCACCGGTGTGGTCGCAGTCTGGGTCATGCTTCCTCCTTGCAGCAGACCCAGCGCGAGGTGTCGGCGGGTCCGGACGTGCGGGCGGGCGTCGTCGGCCATCGGTAAGCGTACGTTCGCCGGGACGGGAGGCGGAAACCCAACGAGGGTTCAAGGTCCCTTCGGGGGCGTGATCCCCGTCACAGCGGTCTACCTCAAGAGAGTTCCAAGATAGTCGCAGAATGCGTCAAGGGCAGGTCAAGTCCGCTCGTCACCGCGACAGGTCATGGGATGACGGCCTGGGCCCAGGTCCCTCTAGGCCCCCGTGAGGCGCGATGCGGCGCGCGCGACGTCGTCGTCGGACGCCGTCAGCGCCACCCGCACGTGGCGCGCGGCGGCCGGGCCGTAGAAGGCGCCGGGGGCGACGAGGATCCCGAGCCCCGCGAGGTCGGCCACCGTGGCCCAGCCGTCCTGGCCCGCCCCCGCGGCGCGCGCCCACAGGTACAGCCCGGCCGGCGACCCGTCCACCTCCAGGCCCGCCGCCTCCAGCCCGCCCAGGAGGACCGCGCGACGACGGCGGTACCGCTCGCGCTGGGCGTCCACGTGGGCGTCGTCGGCCAGCGCCGCCGTCATGGCGGCCTGCACCGGCCCGGGGACGATCATGCCGGCGTGCTTGCGGAGCTCCAGCAGGCGCCGGACGAGGGCTCCGTCCCCGGCGACGAACGCGGCCCGGTAGCCGGCGAGGTTGGACTGCTTGGACAGGGAGTGCACCGCGAGGAGCCCCCGGGTGTCGCCGTCGGTGACGCGCGGGTCCAGGAGGCTGGGCACCCCACCGGTCACCCAGGGCTCGGCCCAGGGCAGCAGCGCGTAGCACTCGTCCGACGCCACCACCGCGCCGGTCCGGCGCGCGGCCCGGACGACGCGTCGCAGGTCCTCCACCCCGAGCACGGCGCCCGTGGGGTTCGACGGCGAGTTCAGCCACACCAGCCGGACGTCGTCGCGGCCCTCCCACGCGGCGACGTCGTCCGCCGGGAGGGGCTCGGCGCCGGCGAGCCGGGCACCCACGTCGTAGGTCGGGTACGCGCACTCCGGGTGCACGACGACGTCCCCGGCCCCCAGGCCGAGCATCGACGGCAGCCACGCGACCAGCTCCTTGGAGCCGACCGTGGGCAGCACCGCGTCCGGGTCGAGACCGGGCACCCCGCGCCGCCGGGCGAACCAGTCGACCACCGCCTCGCGCAGGGCGGGCGTGCCGTGCGTCGTCGGGTAGCCCGGCGCGTCGGCGGCCGCGGCCAGCGCCTCCCGCACCAGGACCGGCGTCGGGTCGACCGGCGTGCCGACGGACAGGTCGACCAGGCCGTCGGGGTGACGGCGCGCCACCTCCTTGAACGGGACGAGGGTGTCCCAGGGAAAGTCCGGCAGGCCGCCGGTCAGCAGACCCACGTCAGGACGCCGGGACCGGTGCGGTCACGCGCCGTTCTGGGGGGGCAGCGCCGCCACGATCGGGTGGTCGTGGTCGATCTCGCCGAGCTTCGCCGCACCGCCCGGGGAGCCCAGGACGTCGAAGAACTCGACGTTGGCCTTGTAGTACTCGCTCCACTGCGCGGGGACGTCGTCCTCGTAGTAGATCGCCTCCACGGGGCAGACCGGCTCGCAGGCCCCGCA
>NZ_AXCW01000063.1 GCF_000603945.1 Actinotalea ferrariae CF5-4
GGGGTGGATGTAGAGCGAGCGCTTCCCCTCGTAGATGCAGTCGACAGGGCACTCCTCGATGCAGGCCTTGTCCTTCACGTCCACACAGGGCTGGGCGATCACGTAGGTCACGAGTGGCGATCCCTTCGACTGGCGTCGGGTGACGGGGGGCGGACCGCCCCGGCACGGGGCGCGGGCGTCTGCGCACCTAGTATCCCTCAGGTGACCCAGGAGTCGGCACCGTGGACCGCCTGGCCGCCGGGTGTCCGTGTCGTGGTGCGGCGTCGGCTGGCCGAGGGCGGCCTGTCGGACGTGCTGGGCGACCTGCTCGAGACCGGGCCCGAGGGCGTGCGCGTGCGGACGCGACGGGGCGAGGTGACCGTGCCGGCGGCGGACATCGTCCTGGGCAAGGTGGTCCCGCCGCCGCCGCTCCCCCGGCACCTGCGCGGCGGCTGACGACGGCGCACCTCGGCCCGGGGCGCCGGCCTCAGCCCGGGGGCGGGGTGGGCGCCGGCGCGGGCTCGGTCCCGGGCGCCGGGCCGCAGACGACGGCGTTCTGCGGCTGGTAGCGCCACGTGTCGGACTCCTCGGACTGCACCTCGCCCTGGAGCAGCAGACGGCGCGTCACGGTCACCCGGAACCCCGGGTTACCGGCCGCCTGGGCGATGCAGTCCGGCGCGGTGGAGTACACGGTCGTCGGCTGCACCACCTCGGACCGACCCGAGGTCGAGTGCTGGACCTCCCAGTGCGGGGTGCTCCACGCCGCCACCCACAGGCGCCCGTCGGCGACCCACGACTGGAGCAGGACGCCGTAGGGCGTGTTGTTCCCGATCTTGACGTCCAGGACGCCCTCGTAGATGGTCGCCTCCCGGCCCTCCGGGTACCTGCTGAACCAGTAGGAGTGCGGCCGGTGCTCGACGTCCTCGAGCCCGGCGAAGAACCCGGCGTTGTAGACCGTCGTGCCCATCTGGGACAGCCCGCCCCCGACGCCGTCGGTGAGCACGCCGTTGACGACCACGCCCGCCTCCCGGTAGCCACCGGCCGGGGTGATCGGGGCGAGCGTGTCGGTCAGCGAGAAGACCTCGCCGGGCCGGATGAGCGTGCCGTTGACCTTGCTCGCCCCGACGACGAGGTTGTGCGTGCGGTCGGCGTCGGACGTCACCGGCGTGGAGAACTCCGAGACCTTGGTGGTGACGCCGAGCTGCTCCAGCGCCGCGGTCGACTGGGCCGGGTCCACCTGGACCAGCTCGACCTCGACGGTGCGGTCCTCGTCGCGGCCCGTCCCGGCCGCGATCACGCCCTCGGCGAGGGCCTGCGGGTCGATGGACGACCCGGCCACGCCCGGCACGATGACCGGGACGCCGCCCTCGAACGCGAACGAGGCGTCCGTCGCGGGCGTGAGCAGGTTCGTCGTCCGCGCCAGGACCGCCTCGGACAGCGCCTCGCCGTCCATCTCCAGCTCCAGGTCGCCGTCCTCGGTGACGACGAAGGTGGCGGTCGCGGCGAGCACGTCCACGGGCAGCTCCGCGAGCTGACCGGCGACGCTCACGGCCACGGGGGCGTCGACGAGCGGCCGGGCCAGACCCGTGAGGGCGCGCTGGACGTCGTCGTCGGTGACGGTCGGCTCCACCGGGCGGCTGGGGAGCTCGACGGGGCGCGCCGCGGTGAGCCACTGCTCGGAGAGCACCTCCCGGGCGGCCTCCGCGTCCAGCTCGGTGCCCGCGGCGGCCGGGGTGGCGCTCGGCTGGCCGTCGACGAAGCCCAGCGTCGCGTCGACGGGGGCGGTGCCGAGGGAGACGTCCAGGTCCTCGACGGCCCGGCCGAGGGCGTCCTCGTCCACGCGGGTCACCGCGTCCGCCTCGCCGACGCCGGCGAGGTGCTGCCAGAGCCTGGACGGGGCGAGGCTGAAGCCCGTCAGGCCGTCGACGGTGGCGGGGACGTCGAGCTCCAGCCCGGCGGTCGCCGGGTCGACGGTCGTGCGTCGCTCGCCGACGGCGACCGGGATCGGGTCCTGCGTCGCGGGGCCGAGGTCGGCCGTCAGCCGCTCCTCCGCCTCCTGCGACGAGAGCCCGCCGATCGCGACTCCGGCGACGGTCGTGCCCCGGGGGACGGTGTCGCCCCACGCCCAGAGAGCGCCGACATAGGCGGCGGCGACGACGACGAGGACGGCCGCGACGATCGCGACAGCGCGCGGCCACGAGCGGCGGGCCGGCTCGTCGGGGAAGGCGTCCATGGGCGAGCCACCACCGACCCGGGCCTGCTGGTCGGTCTGCTTCGACATGCTCCTGCCTTCCCCTGCCTGCGCGCGTGTGCGGGCGGAGTCTACGGCGCGGGGCTGACAGCGGGACGCCGCCGCTCCGGGGCGGCGCGGGGCTCGTCGGAGAACCACCGCCGCGGCAGGAGCGCGACGAGGGCGACCGTGAGGGCTCCGGCGTACCAGACGACGCCGAGGGGCTGGAGGGCGACGAGGACGTCGCCGCCCGGCCCGGGTCCGCCGAGCAGGCTCACCGCGGCGAAGACGCCGAGCGCCACCGCGAGCATGCCGGCCCACCCGGTCCAGGCGCGCGCGAGCACCCCGGCCGACAGGACGCACAGGAGCGCGAGGACGAGGCCCCACGGCGGCTCGGCGCGGTGCACGCTCGTGCCCACGACCCCGACGACGAGGCCGAGCAGTCCGGTCCCGAGCAGGCGGAGGAGCGCCCTGCCGGAGAGCAGGGGCGGTGCGGGAGGTCCGGCGTCGGGCACGGCGTCAGGCTACCGGCGCCCGACGGGGTGCACGCCCGCCGGCCAGGCCACCCCGTCGGCACGACCGCGGGCGAGCACGTACGACTCGTGGGCGAGCACCGGCTGGAGCACGGCGTCGCTGAGGGCGAGGCGCGCGACGGCGGCGCCCTCCCCCGGCTCCCTGCCGACGCCCTGCACCTGCGTCACGTGCGCACCGAGCGCGGCCAGGACGCGGTCCAGCACGGGCGCCACGGGGACCCGCAGGTCGACGGGGCCGACCACGACCGCGGACGGCCGGGCGGTCGCGTCCACCACCGTCAGCCCCGCGCTCCCCCCACCGTGGCGGGTGCGCAGCTCCGCCAGCGCGGCCCCCCACGGCTCCTCCTCCACCACCGTCCACAGGACGACGGGGACCTCCCACCGGTCGGCCTCCGCCCCCGCGGCCAGCTCGACCGCGCGGTGCAGCACCTCGTGGGCCCGCACGTGGTCCGGGTGCCCGTAGCCGCCACCCGGCTCGTAGCCGACGACGACGTCGGGCCGCCGCGACCGGATGACGTCGGTGAGCCGGCCCGCCGCGTCGTCCAGGGACACCCGGACGAACGCGTCGGCCGGCACGTCGTCCGCGGCGGTGGCGCGGCCGGCGGCCGCCCAGGCCATGCCGGAGTCGGCGAAGCGCGCTGTGCCGGACCCCGGGTGCGGGACCTGGTCGAGGAAGACGTGGTCGCGCACCCCCAAGGCCCGCAGCGCCGCCGCGAGCTCGCCCTCGCGGTGCGCGGCCAGCGCCGGACCGTCGCCCTCGAGGTGTCGCAGGTCGGCGGGGATCACCTCGCCCTGCTCGCCGCGCGTGCAGGTCACCACGGTGACCGGTCCACCGGCGGCCGCCCAGGTGGCGAGCAGCGCGCCGTTGGACAGCGTCTCGTCGTCGGGGTGGGCGTGGACCGCGAGCAGGCCCGCGGAACCCGTCCGGCCGTCATGGACCACCGCGAGCCCGCTCGTCAGGCGCGCTTGGCCCGGGCGGTCAGGCGAGCCCGGTCGGTCTGGTCCAGGACCACCTTGCGGATCCGGATGATCTCCGGGGTCACCTCGACGCACTCGTCCTCGCGGGCGAACTCCAGGGACTCCTCCAGCGTGAGCTTGCGCGGCGGCACGAGGTTCTCGAACGAGTCGGCCGTGGAGGACCGCATGTTCGTGAGCTTCTTCTCCTTGGTGATGTTGACGTCCATGTCCTCGTTGCGGGAGTTCTCCCCGACGACCTGGCCCTCGTACACCTCCTGCGTCGGCTCGACGAAGAACGAGCCGCGCTCCTGCAGGTTGATCATCGCGAAGGGCGTGACCTTCCCGGCCCGGTCGGCGACGAGCGAGCCCGTCGTGCGGGTCTCGATCGGCCCGGCCCAGGGCTCGTAGCCGTGGGCGAGCGAGGACGCGATCCCGGTGCCGCGCGTCTCGGTGAGGAACTGCGTGCGGAAGCCGATGAGGCCGCGCGCCGGGACCATGAACTCCATCCGGACCCAGCCCGTGCCGTGGTTGCTCATCGTCTCCATGCGGCCCTTGCGCTGGGCGAGGAGCTGCGTGACGGAGCCGAGGTACTCCTCCGGCACGTCGATGGTCATGTGCTCCATGGGCTCGTGCACCTTGCCGTCGACGACCCGGGTGACGACCTGGGGCTTGCCGACGGTGAGCTCGAAGCCCTCGCGGCGCATCTGCTCGACGAGGATCGCCAGCGCCAGCTCGCCGCGGCCCTGCACCTCCCAGGCGTCCGGGCGCTCGGTCGGCAGCACCCGCAGCGAGACGTTGCCGACCAGCTCCGCGTCGAGGCGGTCCTTGACCTGCCGCGCGGTCACCTTGTGGCCCTTGCCGCCCTTGCCGGCCAGCGGGGAGGTGTTGATGCCGACGGTCATCGAGATGGCCGGGTCGTCGACCGTGATGAGGGGCAGCGGGCGGGGGTCCTCGGGATCGGTGAGCGTCTCACCGATGGTGATGTCGGCGATGCCCGCGACGGCCACGATGTCGCCCGGTCCGGCCTCCTGCGTGGGGACCCGCTCGAGCGCCTTCGTCTCCAGCAGCTCGGTGATGCGGACGTTCTGCAGGGTGCCGTCCGCGCGCGCCCAGGCGACGGTCTGGCCCTTGCGGATCGTCCCGTTGAAGACGCGCAGCAGGGCCAGGCGCCCCAGGAACGGCGAGGCGTCGAGGTTGGTGACGTGCGCCTGGAGGGGGGCACCCTCGTCGTAGGTGGGCGCGGGGATCTTCTCGAGGATCGTCGCGAACAGCGGCTCGAGGTCCGGCGAGTCGGGCAGCGAGCCGTCGGCCGGCTGGTGCAGGGACGCGCGCCCGGCCTTCGCCGCCGCGTAGACGACCGGCACGTCGAGGATCGAGTCGAGGTCGAGGTCCGGCACGTCCTCGTGCAGGTCGCTCGCCAGTCCCAGGAGCAGGTCGGTGGCCTCGTGGACGACCTCCTCGATGCGCGAGTCGGGCCGGTCGACCTTGTTGACGACGAGCACCACGGGCAGCTTCGCCTCCAGCGCCTTGCGCAGGACGAAGCGGGTCTGCGGGAGCGGACCCTCGCTCGCGTCCACGAGGAGCAGGACGCCGTCGACCATCGACAGCCCACGCTCCACCTCGCCGCCGAAGTCCGCGTGACCGGGGGTGTCGATGACGTTGATCGTCACGCCGTCGGGCTCACCCGCAGCCGCCGCCGACGGGCCGCGGTACCGCACGGCCGTGTTCTTGGCGAGGATCGTGATGCCCTTCTCGCGCTCGAGGTCCCCGGAGTCCATCGCCCGTTCGTCGACGTGGGCGTGCGCGCCGAACGCACCCGCCTGCCAGAGCATGGCGTCGACCAGGGTGGTCTTCCCGTGGTCGACGTGGGCGACGATGGCGACGTTCCGGAGGTCGGAGCGCACAGGCATGCGGGTACTCGTCTCGTGAGGGGGCGGGGGCGACGGCGCGGGCCCGGTCCGCGGGACCGGTTCCGCTCCCGGGACGGCAGGATGCCACCGGGGCCGGGAGCGACGTGCTACCGAGGCACGGCGGCGGTCGAGTCTACCCGCCGCGAGCCACGGCCACGAGCCCAGCCGCCCGCCCTGCCCACCGGGACGACGACGGCGCGCCCCCGGGTCGGGGACGCGCCGTCGTGGGTGTGCCGTCGGGTATGCGCTCAGGAGCGGACGGAGGAGCCTGCCGCCGTCGCGCCGGCCTCGCCCGTGGCGCTGTGCACGCCCTGGCGGACGAGCTCCTGCTCGAGCAGGCGGTCCCGCTCCTCACGCCGGAGCCGCTGCTCGTTCGGGTCCGGCACGGGGACGGCCGCCAGGAGACGGCGGGTGTAGTCGTCCGTCGGTGCGCGCAGGATCTGGTCCCGCGGACCCTGCTCCGCGATGCGGCCCTTGTGCATCACCGCGATGCGCCGCGACAGGATCTCGACGACCGCGAGGTCGTGGCTGATGAACAGGCACGCGAAGCCGTACTCGCGCTGGAGCTCCTGGAAGAGGTCCAGCACCTTCGCCTGGACCGACACGTCGAGCGCCGACGTCGGCTCGTCGGCGACGAGCAGCTTCGGGGACAGGGCGAGGGCGCGCGCGATGCCCACGCGCTGCCGCTGGCCGCCGGACAGCTCGTGCGGGTACCGGTTCCGCATCGTGCGGGACAGGTGCACCTGGTCCAGCAGCTCCTCGACGCGGCGGTCCAGCGCGGCGCCCTTGAGCAGCTTGCGCAGCTTGAGCGGCTCGCCGATCGACTCGCCGATGGGGAGCCGGGGGTTGAGGGAGGAGCCCGGGTCCTGGAAGACGATCGAGACGTCCCGACGCACGTCGCGCAGGGCCTTGGCGCCGATCCCCTTCATCTCCGTCCCGGCGACCGTGAGGGAGCCCCCGGTCACCGGCAGCAGGCCGACGACGGCGCGGCCGACGGTCGTCTTGCCGGACCCGGACTCACCGACGAGGCCCACGACCTCGCCCTTGCCGATGGTGAAGGAGATCTCGTCGACGGCCCGGAACGCCGGGACCCGACCGCGGCCGGGGTACTCCAGCACCATGTCGACCGCCTCGAGGGCCGGGACACCCTCGGGCAGGGGGGTGGTCGGGATCTCGACGGGGCTGGTGGTCGCCGCGGGCGTCCCGGCGGTCGCGCCGGTCCCCTCCGGGCCCTCCATCGGGGCGTCCTGCAGCACGCCCGCCTCGTCCGCGCGGCCGAGGTGCGGCACCGCCTGGAGCAGCTGCAGGGTGTAGGGGTGCTGCGGCCGGTAGAAGATCTCCTCCGCGGTCCCCCGCTCCACGACGTGGCCGTTCTGCATCACCAGGACGCGGTCGGACAGGTCCGCGACGACGCCCATGTCGTGGGTGATGAGGATGATCCCGGAGTCGATCCGGCTGCGCAGGTCCCGCAGCAGCTTGAGGATCTCGGCCTGCACGGTCACGTCGAGGGCCGTGGTCGGCTCGTCGGCGATGAGGAGCTTGGGGTCGCACGCCAGCGCCTGGGCGATCATCGCCCGCTGCCGCTGGCCACCGGAGAGCTGGTGCGGGTACTTGTCCACGGAGCGCGTCGGCTCGGGGATGTCGACGAGGCGGAGCAGCTCGATCGCCCGCTCACGAGCGGCGCGCGGACCCATGTCGAAGTGGACGCGCAGCGTCTCGATGATCTGGAACCCGATCGTGTAGACGGGGTTCAGCGCGGTCATCGGCTCCTGGAAGATGACCGCGACCTCCTTGCCGCGGACCGAGGACAGCTGCTTGTGGCTGAGCCCCACGAGCTCACGACCGGCGAGCTTGGCGCTCCCCGTCGCGCGGCCGTTCTGCGGGAGCAGGCCGATGAGGGACATCGACGACTGCGTCTTGCCGGAGCCCGACTCGCCGACGATCGCGAGGACCTCGCCCGCGTGCACGTCGTAGTGCATGTCCACGGCAGCGGGGAACCACTCGCCCTCCACGAAGAACTCGACCGTCAGGTCTCGGACCTCGAGGATGGGCGCCTTGGTCGGGGTGGACTGGTCAGCAACCACGGGAGATCCGTGTCCTTTCGTGCGGGGTGGCACCGGGTTCGCCGGTGCCCTCGCGGTGGTCGGCGGCGGCCTGTGCCGCCGGCGGTGGTGGGACGATGTGGGGGTGACGAGCGACGAACCGGTGGAGTTCCGTGCCCGCTTCGGCCAGGTGCTGACCGTGGTGGCGGCGGTGGTCTGCGTGGTCACCTTGGTGGCCATCGCCGTGGAGGACACGGTGGCCGCCCTGCGCTGGGCACCCGTGCTGGCGCTGGTGGCCACGGGCGTCTGGGCCTTCTACGGACGCCCCGCCGTGGTGGTGGACGCCGCCGGGGTGGAGCTGCGCAACGTGACCCGCACCGTCCGCCTGCCCTGGCCGGCCGTGCAGCGCGTGGACACGAAGTACGCCCTCACCGTGGAGACGGCCTACGGCACCTACGCCGCATGGGCGGCTCCCGCCCCGAGCCGCAGCACGACGGTCCGCGCCACGCCGGAGGACACCCGGTACCTGCCGGAGTCCTCCTACATCGGTGGCGGCCTGCGACCGGGAGACCTCGCCGGGACCGCCTCCGGTGACGCGGCCGCGTACATCCGACGCTGCCTGGACCAGCTGCGCGACGCGGGGCACCTCGATGAACCGCGGCTGGAGCGCGACCGTCCCGAGGTGACCTGGCACGTGCTGCCCGGCCTGCTGCTGGCCGGCCTCACCGCTCTCGCGGTGCTGACGCCCCGGCTGCTCTGACTGGACGCCCGACGCCGGACGGCGCGCCGGCCGTCGGCGCGGCGAGGTCAGGGGACGCGGACCCGTCCGTGGCGCGGTGGTGCGCGACGGACGGACGGACGCCTGGGGGCGCCCCACCGGTCAGGCCTTCGCCTTCCGCTGCGCGCTATTCATCTTCCGCTGGGACGGGATGCGGCGCTGACGCGGGTCGAACGCGTCTCGCAGCCCGTCACCGATGAAGTTGACGCACAGCGCGATGGCGACGATGAACAGACCGGGCCACCAGAACAGCCACGGCCGGGTGTTGAACGCGGTCTGGTACTCGCTGATGAGGGTGCCGAGCGAGACGTTGGGGAACCGGATCCCGAAGCCGAGGTAGCTCAGTGCCGTCTCGAGCAGGATCGCGGAGGCCATGAGCAGCGTCGTGTTGACGATGATCACGCCGACGGCGTTCGGCAGCATGTGCTTGAACATGATCCGCACGTTGCTCGCCCCCGCGACCCGCGCGGCGTCGACGAACTCCCGCTCGCGCAGGGACAGGAACTCGCCCCGCACGAGACGTGCCATCGACGTCCATGTGACCAGCGCCAGGGCGACCGCGAGGACCACCGGGGTAGCCTGGCCGAACCGGGCACCGAGGATCGCGCCGATGACGATCACCGGGATGGTGATGACCATGTCGGTGAAGCGCATGAGGATGTTGTCCACCCGACCGCGCAGGAAGCCGGCCGCGGCGCCCATGAGGATGCCGATCGACGTGGCGACCAGGCCGATGACGACCATGACCATCAGGGAGATCTGGGTCCCCCGCATGACGCGGGCGAACACGTCCTGGCCGATGTTGTCCTGGCCGAACGGGTGCGGACCGATCTGGAAGCCGCCGTCCTGCATGCCCATGGTCGGGGAGCCGCCGGGGTTGACGACCGGCGTCAGCTGGTTGGGGCCCCACTGCCACCAGCCCGGGACCGGGCCCCACCCGATGGAGGTGGTGACGAGGACGATGATGCCCAGGAGCGCGAAGGACGCGACCATCGCGCCCCGGTGGCGGACGAACCGCCGCAGGACGATGCGGCCCTGCGAGAGGCCCTCGACCTCCTTGAGCTCGATCGCGTTCTCGGTGTTCTGGACGGGGTCGTGGTGGACCGTCGTGTCGGGCGTCTGAGGCACGGGGGTGGTCATGCGTTCACCCGGATCCTGGGGTCGAGAGCGGCGTAGATGAAGTCGACGATGATGTTGGCGAGCACGAGCATCGTCCCGATGACGAGGAAGTAGCCCATCACGACGTCGATGTCCCGGTTCTCCAGCGCCTTGAGGAACAGCGTGCCCATGCCGCTCCACGCGAAGATCCGCTCGGTGATGATCGCGCCACCGAAGAGGGCGGCGATGTCGAGCGGGATGATCGTGGCCAGCGGGATGAGCGCGTTGCGGAACGCGTGGCGCATCGTCACGACCCGCTCGGGCAGCCCCTTGGCGCGCGCCGTGCGGATGTAGTCCTGGTTCATCACCTCCAGGAGGCTGGCGCGGGAGTACCGCGTGTACGCCGCGAAGGAGATGAGCGTCAGCGCGATGGTCGGCAGCAGGAGGTGCGTGAACGTGTCGAGCGTCCGCACCCAGTAGTCCCCGCCGAGGCCCGGTGTCTGCGCGCCGATCGTGGCGATGGGCCGGCCGCTGACGCGGCTGCTGTTGTTGTAGGGCTCCCAGACCGCCATGACGCGGTCGACGAAGATGAGGAAGCCGACGACGAACGCCGTGATGCCCGCGGCGCGCATGGACTGCCCCCGGTCGGGGCCGCCGTACAGGAACCCGACGAGGACGCCGACACCGACGGTGACGACCGCGAGTCCGGCGATCATGAGCCCGGTCGCGTACGGGAAGAGGAACTGCAGCGGGTACCAGAGCAGGGCACCGATGCCCACGACGGTCAGCGTGGACCACAGCGCGCGACGGTTGCGCAGGCCGGCGGCCAGGGCGGTGATCGCCACGGCCGCGCCGGCTCCGAGGAGCGCGATGACGACGGGCCCGAGGCTCGGGTCGTTGAGCCAGCCGGTCGCCGTCACGAACCACACGACGGCGCCGGTGGCGACCGCGGAGACGGCGAACGTGAGCGCGCGACGACGTCGGTCGCCCGCGATGACGGCCTGCCAGATCAGCCCCGCGACCACGGCGATGGCCAGGATCGTCGGCCAGGACAGCGTCGGGTCGGCGAGGAAGTCGTTGAACCCGATGGCGCCCCAGAGCTTGAGCAGCACCGCGACCCAGAAGGAGGGCAGCGAGTACAGCAGGAAGGACCCGAAGGTGACGCCGTAGTCGAAGCCGGTGTACTGACGCAGCGCCGACGTGATGCCGACCGTGACGCCGAGGAGGATCGCGAGGACGACCGCGACGGACATGAGCTGCAGCGAGGACGGGATGGCCGTCGCCAGCAGGTCCGGCGTCGCCTGCCCGGTGACCCAGCTGCCGCCGAGGTCGCAGCGGCCGATCGCGCAGCCGGCGACACCGCCGAGCCACGAGAGGTAGCGCAGCGGCGGCGGGACGTCGAGGTCCAGCAGGTCGATCCGCGCCTGGATGAGCTGCTCCTTGTTGGGCGCCGTGCTCGTCCGCAGGTCCTGCAGGAAGTCGAGGCTGTACGCCAGCAGCATGTAGACGATGAACGTCGCGCCGAGGAGGACGACGGCGGAGGACAGCAGGCGGCGACCGATGAAGGTGATCATCGGGGCGCTGGCCCGGAGCCGTGCGCGCGGGCTGCCGGCGCTGACCGGGACGGCCGACACGGCTGCGTCGCCGTCGACGCGTGTAGAGGTAGCCATGGGGTGGTGGACCTCGCTGGAGAGATATGTCGTGGTCTCGGGGAGGCTACAGGACCGTCGAGGGATCGGGACGGTCCAGGGGTCCCCCCGGGCGGGCGGCGTCGAGCCGCCCCGGGAACGCCGGTGGGGTACCGCAGTCGCGGACCGCGGTACCCCACCGGGTGGTGCGTCGTCACGGCGTCAGGCGACGCCGATCAGCTGGTGCGGGAGCTCACTCCTCGGCGGCCTCGTCGGCAGCGCCGATCTCCCACTCCCAGTAGTTCCAGAAGATCGTCGGCGACAGCGGGATCGTCTTGACGTTCTGGAGGGTGTCGCGCCATGCGACGACGCCCGGGAACTGGAAGATCGGGACCGAGAAGCCCTGCTCGTTCAGACGCTCCTCGATGAGGATCGTCAGCTCGGTCTCGCGCTCCGGGTCCGTGTTGGTGGCCATCTCGGCGTACCACGCGTCGATGTCCGGGTCGGAGAAGCCACCGAAGTTGTTCAGACCGCCGGTGACGTAGTTCGCCTCGGAGTTGAGCGCGAACGTGTTGGTCGACTGCCAGCCGAACAGCGACGCGTCGTACGACGCCGTGTCCGTCAGGCGCGAGCCCCAGTTGTCGTCGCCCTCGTCGATGACGTTGAAGCCGACCTGCGAGGCCGAGGCCTGGATGAGCTGGTACTCGTTCGCCCGGCGGACGTTCGAGGCACCGTAGAGGAACCGCACGTCGATCGGCGTCGTGACGCCGGCCTCCTGCAGCAGCGCGATGGCCGCCTGGCGGTTCGCCTCGTCACCCTGGGTGTAGAAGTCGGAGCCGTTCGCGGCGACGACCTCGTCGTACGCGGGCGAGCCCGGGACGACGGTGTGCGAGTTGCGCATCTCGGCGTCCTCCTGGAGTGGCTTGATGAGCTTCTCGATGATCTCCTCGCGGGGGATCGACAGGAGGAAGGCCTGGCGCACGGCGCGGGCCTTCTCGGCGTCGCCACCGTAGGCGGCGGGGTCGAACGGGCCGCCGTTGTTGAAGATCACGTCGACGTGCTCGTACGTGCCCTCGGCCTGCGTCGTGTACTGGACGCCGTCGATGCCGTCGAGCGTCGCGAGGACGTCCACCGAGGACTGCGGCTGGATGAGGTCGACCTCACCGTTCTGCAGTGCCGTGACCGAGGCCAGCGGGTCCTCGGAGTAGCGGATCGTGATCTCGTCGATCGTCGGGATCGGGCCCCAGTCGTAGTCCTCGCGCAGCTGCAGCGTGAGGTACTGGTTCTCGACGTACTCGGTCATGACGTACGCGCCGGAGGAGAGGAAGAGGCGCTCGTCCTCGGGCAGCGAGGTGAAGTTGAAGGACTCGTTCCAGGCCTTCGCCATCGGGGAGAGGTCCTCGGTGACGCTCTCGGTGAACGCGTCGATGACGCGCTGCTTGCCCTCGGCCGGGTCCTCGACCTCGAGGGCCACGCCCGCCAGCGCGTGCGCGGCGATCGGCGACGGCTGGATGGAGATCTCCCAGTCCGAGCGCGGCGTGTCGTACACGAAGGTGATCGTGCGACCGTCCTCGCTGATCTCCGGCGCCTCGGTGATGAGGCCCATCGCGACGGAGGAGGAGTCGAAGTAGACGCCCGCGTCGATGGCGTCCTGGTTGGAGATGTTGCCCTCTTCGTCGTACTCCGGCTCGACGTTGTCGAAGGAGTCGTTCTGGGCGCCCCACCACAGCAGGACGTCAGCGGCGTCGACGGGGGTGCCGTCGGACCAGGTGACGCCCTCGTTGATCGTGTACTCGACGGTGAAGGGGTCCTCGCTGACCACCTCGTACGTCCCGAAGTCCTCGTTCTTCGCGAGGTTCAGGTCGCCGTCGTAGTAGTTGAACGAGCTCTGCGTGAGGTACAGGACGTTCGCGTTCGTGGTCGCGTTGCCCGTCGAGGTGAGGTTGTTCTGCGCGTAGAACGGCTGGTTCCAGCCGATCGACATCGAGGTCGACTCCTCGATGGGGTTCTCGGCCTCCTGGGTGGGCGTGGCGCACGCGCTCAGCACAAGCGCGCCCGTCGCGACGATGGCACCGGTGGCACCGATTCGCCTCAGCTTCACATTTCCTCCTGACAAGGATGCGGCGGAGACCCGGAGCCGGCGCGGGGCCGGCTGGCCCCATGGCCGCGTCCCCCAGGACATCCACCGATGGATGGCGGGGAGCCTACCCCCGGATATTCCGGCATCTGGGACACGTCATCACCCGGAAGCCGGATCGTTACCACTTCGATACTGGGTGGTACGTCTCGGGAAGTGAGACATGCGTGCAGGTCGGGAAGCCGCACGCCGCGCAGGCGACGCGCCCGCACCGCCGATATCGCCGGTCTCCGGCCGGTTCGACGACACGATCCGTCGTCGAACCGCGTTCTCCCGCGTGCTAGCACATCGGAACGTTCCGTGCCGAGTGCTGAGATCAGGGCGGCTCCACAGCCCAGAACGAGGTCGCGCCGCGCCCCTCGGCGGCCACCGCCACGTCTCCCGTGCCCTCCCGCAGAGTGCCCGCCGGACCCGGCACCGCCGCCCACAGCTGCACCCCGTCGGCGAGCCGGACGACCGACGGCCCCCCCAGCACGTCGCCCAGCAGGACCCGCCGGGCGTCCAGCAGCAAGGACCCCGCCGGCGGCTCTCCCCCGGCGTCCCCGGCCGTGACCGGCCGGACCCACGACTCCTCCCCCGTCCTGGCGTCCACCTGGACCAGCACCCCCGGCTCGAGCACGACGAGCCCTCCGGCCACCCGCGCCACGGTCCGCCATGGCCGGACCGGCCGTTCCCACAGGACCGCCCCACCCGGGACCTCGACGGCCGTGAGCCTGCCGGCCCTGTCGAGCAGGACCACCTCGGGCGCCGAGCCGTCGTCCGCGAGCTCCTCGACCGGTTCGCCCGCCAGGCGCACCCGCGACGCCCCGGCCCGGTCGGACCAGGTCCCCTCCCCCGCCCCGTCCCACACCACGGCGCCCACCGTGGAGACGACGACGCGGGCCGGCCGGCCGGCCTCCGGCGCCGCCCGGAGCGGGACCACGACCGCGCCGTCCGCGGCGTCGAGCACGG
>NZ_AXCW01000064.1 GCF_000603945.1 Actinotalea ferrariae CF5-4
CGACGGGGGGCGGGGCACGCCGCGGCGCGGCTCGCCGGGGCGGCGCGGCCGCCGCTGAGGCGCTGCTGCTGCGACGCGACTGAGGTGCCCTGACGTGCCCTGACGCGCCTGATCGGGCCCACCTGTCGCACCGACCCGCAATTCGTATGACGTTTCCGCCTCGGCGCGGGTACGATGCCGCCCATGACCCACAGCGCAACCGAGCCGGCGACGGCTCCGGGGACCTCAGGCCAGGGCGGCGACGGTGCTGTCGCGGTGCTGCCCGCCGCCGGCACGCCCGCGACGAGCGCGCAGATCCTCGAGCGGGCCCACCACCTCACCGGCCAGGCGACCCTCGACGACGCCGGCCTCGCCCGCTACCTGCGCGGCCTGCCCGGGGTCGACAAGGTCGGCGCGGACGGGCGGGCCCAGATGCTCGGCACCCGCAGCATCAAGACGACCGCCAAGGCCTGGGCGCTCGACGCGACGATCCGGATGATCGACCTGACGACCCTCGAGGGTGCCGACACCCCCGGCAAGGTCGCCTCGCTCGCCGCCAAGGCGAAGAACCCCGACCCGACCGACCCCACCTGCCCGCGCGTGGCCGCCGTCTGCGTCTACGGGGACCTCGTACCCCAGGCCAGGGCAGCGCTGGAGGGCACGGGCATCCACGTCGCCGCCGTGGCCACCGCCTTCCCGTCGGGCCGGGCGAGCCGCGAGGTGCGCCTCCTGGACACTCGCGAGGCCGTGGCCGCCGGGGCGGACGAGATCGACATGGTCATCGACCGGGGCGCGTTCCTCTCCGGCCGGTTCTCCGCGGTCTTCGAGGACATCATGGCGGTGCGCGAGGCGTGCGGCACCGGGCCCGGTCGCGCCCACCTCAAGGTCATCCTGGAGACCGGCGAGCTCGCGACGTACGACAACGTGCGCCGGGCCTCGTGGCTCGCGATGCTGGCCGGTGCCGACTTCATCAAGACCTCGACGGGCAAGGTCTCCCCCGCCGCGACCCTGCCGGTCACGGTCGTCATGCTCGAGGCGGTCCGCGACTACCACCGCGCGACCGGCGTGCACATCGGGGTCAAGCCCGCCGGGGGCATCTCCACGACGAAGGACGCGTTCAAGTACCTCGTCGCCGTGAACGAGACGGTCGGTGAGGACTGGCTGAACCCGGACCTCTTCCGGTTCGGCGCGTCGTCGCTGCTCAACGACGTGCTCATGCAGCGCCACAAGCTCCGCACCGGCGCCTACTCCGGCTCCGACTACATCTCCGTCGGCTGATGTCCCGCGCCCACCGCGTCGCGCGCGACCTGGAGCGCCGCGTCCTGGACGGCACCTACCCCCCGGGGTCGCAGCTGCCCACGGAGCCGGACCTCTGCGCGGAGTTCGGAGTGAGCCGCACGACCGTGCGCGCCGCCGTCGGGACGCTCCAGGACCGCGGGCTGCTGAGCCGTGAGCAGGGCCGCGGGACGTTCGTGCGGTCGGCCGACCATGTCGACCTCACGATGTTCCTCGACGCGAACCTCTCGATGACCGCCGTGATCCGGGCCGCGGGGCACGACCCCGGCACGACGGGCGTCACGGTGGCCGACGAGGTCCCGCCGACCGCCGTCGCCGACGCCCTGGGGCTGCCTCACGGCGCGACCTGCCGCGTCCTGCGCCGGATCCGGACCGCCGACGGCGTGCCGTCCTTCGAGAGCGCGGACCACCTGGTCCCCCACCCCGGCCTCCCCGTGGAGGCCTCGGCCTACACCGGGTCGGTCTACGAGCTGCTCCGCGAGACCTACGGCCGGCCGGTGGCCACCGGCATCGCCCGCGTCGAGGCGGTCGTCCCGGCGCCCGGCACCTCGGCGCGGCTCGGCATCGCGGACGGCGCCCCGGTGCTGCGCCTCAGCCAGGTCCACACCCTCGACGACGGACGCCCGGTGATGTACTCCGTCATCCACCTGCGCAGCGACGTCGTCCACCTCTACGTCGAGCGTGGTCTCGACGCCTTCCCGCCGGACCCCACCGGGCTCGCCCCGGCGCCCGAGCCCGCCCTTGCACCGCACAGCTGAGAACCCCTGAGGACATCATGAGCATCTTCGAGTACGCCCCGGCGCCCGAGTCGCGCGCCGTCGTCGACATCGCCTCCTCCTACGGGCTCTTCATCGACGGCGAGTTCGCCGACGCCGCCGACGGCGCCGTCCTCAAGACCGTCAACCCCGCGACCGAGGAGGTCCTGGCCGAGATCGCGGTCGGCGGGGAGACCGACGTCGACCGCGCCGTCCGCGCCGCGCGCCGGGCCCAGGAGAAGGTCTGGGGCCCGATGCCGGGCTCCGAGCGCGCGAAGTACCTCTTCCGCATCGCCCGCCTGCTCGCCGAGCGGTCACGGGAGTTCGCCGTCCTGGAGACGCTCGACAACGGCAAGCCGATCCGCGAGTCCCGCGACGTCGACGTCCCCACGGCGGCGGCGCACTTCTTCTACTACGCGGGCTGGGCGGACAAGCTCGAGCATGCCGGCCTGGGTCGTGACCCGCGCCCGCACGGCGTCGCCGCGCAGGTCATCCCCTGGAACTTCCCGCTGCTGATGCTGGCCTGGAAGGTCGCGCCCGCCCTCGCCGCGGGGAACACGGTCGTCCTCAAGCCCGCCGAGACGACGCCGCTGACCGCGCTGCTGTTCGCGGACCTGCTGCGCCAGGCCGAGCTGCCGCCCGGCGTCGTCAACATCGTCACCGGCGCCCGGGAGACCGGTTCGCTGCTCGTCAACCACCCGGGCGTGGACAAGATCGCCTTCACGGGCTCCACGCCGGTCGGCAAGCGCATCGCCCGCGAGGTGGCCGGCAGCCGCAAGAGCCTCACCCTCGAGCTGGGCGGCAAGGCGGCGAACATCGTCTTCGACGACGCCCCGGTGGACCAGGCGGTCGAGGGCATCGTCAACGGCATCTTCTTCAACCAGGGCCAGGTGTGCTGCGCCGGCTCGCGGCTCCTCGTGCAGGAGTCCGTCGCCGAGGAGGTCGTGGAGCGGCTCAAGGCGCGCCTGTCGACCCTGCGCGTCGGTGACCCCATGGACAAGAACACCGACGTCGGCGCGGTGAACTCCGCGCAGCAGCTCGAGCGGATCACGCGGATCACGGACACCGGCGCCGTCGAGGGCGCGACGCGCTGGACGGCGCCGTGCGAGCTGCCGGAGCGCGGCTACTGGTTCGCGCCCACCGTGTTCACCGACGTCAGCACCGCCCACACGATCGCCCGTGAGGAGATCTTCGGCCCGGTGCTGTCGGTCCTGACCTTCCGCACGCCCGCCGAGGCCGTCGCCAAGGCGAACAACACCCCCTACGGCCTCTCGGCCGGCATCTGGACGGAGAAGGGCTCGCGCATCCTGTGGATGGCCGACCAGCTCCGGGCCGGCGTCGTCTGGGCCAACACCTTCAACCGCTTCGACCCGACGAGCCCCTTCGGCGGCTACAAGGAGTCGGGCTACGGCCGCGAGGGCGGCCGCCACGGACTGGCCGCCTACCTCCAGGAGGGAGCACTGTGAGCACTCGGCTCGAGGTGCGCAAGACGTACAAGCTGTTCATCGGTGGGGCCTTCCCGCGGAGCGAGTCCGGGCGGACGTACGAGGTGAGCGACGCCAAGGGCGCGTTCCTCGCGAACGCCGCGCTCGCCTCGCGCAAGGACGCCCGGGACGCGGTCAAGGCCGCCCGTGCCGCCCAGCCCGGCTGGGCCGGCGCGACCGCCTACAACCGTGGCCAGGTGCTGTACCGGGTGGCGGAGCTGCTCGAGGGCCGCCGGGACCAGTTCGTCGCCGAGGTCGCCGCGAGCGAGGGCCTGCGGCCCGAGGACGCCGAGGCCGTCGTCTCCGCCGCGATCGACCGCTGGGTCTGGTACGCGGGCTGGACCGACAAGGTCGCGCAGGTGGCGGGCGCTGCGAACCCGGTCGCCGGGCCCTACTTCAACATCTCGGTGCCCGAGCCGACCGGTGTGGTCGGTGTCGTCGCGCCGCAGCGGTCGTCGCTCCTCGGCCTCGTCACCGTGCTCGCGCCCGTCCTCGTCACGGGCAACACCGCGGTCGTCCTGAGCAGCACGGACCGGCCGCTGCCGGCGATCACGCTGTCGGAGGTCCTCGCGACGTCCGACGTGCCCAAGGGGGTCGTCAACATCCTCACGGGCCGGGTCGCCGAGGTCGCGCCGCACCTCGTCGGGCACATGGACGTCAACGCCGTCGACCTCACCGGGACGATGGGCGCCGAGGGCGTGTCGTGGGAGGAGCTCGAGGCGACGGCGGCGGACACCGTCAAGCGCGTCGTGCGCCCCCCGGCCGGGGACGAGCCGGACTGGACCGCGGCCCCGGACGGCCCCCGCCGGATCCTCGCGTTCACCGAGACCAAGACGGTCTGGCACCCCAAGGGCGCCTGACCCGCCGCCTCGGGCGCCGCGGCGATCGGATCGGCTCGGCGGATCGCCTCTGCGCCGCGGCGGTCGGCTCAGGCCCGGTGGCGCCCCGAGCCGGCCGGCGTGTACCCGGGCCGGAGCACGCCCTCGACGAGCTCCTCGCGCTCGTCGTGGTGGAGGAACGCGCTCCAGGCGGCGGTGAGCGCGGCGTCGCGGAGCTCGTCCAGGCCCCAGCCGGCGCGCTCGACGAGCTGGGCGTACTCGTGCGTCATCGACGTGCCGGACATGAGCCGGTTGTCGGTGTTGACCGTCACGGCGAAGCCGAGCCGGGCGAGCGGCGTGATCGCGTGCTCCGCGATCGAGGTCACCGCGCCGGTCTGCACGTTCGAGGTGGGGCAGAGCTCCAGCGGGACCTGCTGGTCACGGACCCAGTGCGCGAGGTGGCCCAGCCGGGCGCCCTCGACGCCCCACGGGTCCTCCGGGCTGCGGGGCCCGAGCTCGACGTCGTCGATCACCCGCACGCCATGACCGATGCGCGTCGCCCCGGCGAGGTGCACCGCCTCGGCGATGGACGTGACGCCCGCGGCCTCTCCCGCGTGGACCGTGGTGGGGAAGCTCGCGTAGCGCACGGTCCGGAACGCGGCCGCGTGGCGGGCCGCAGGGTGCCCGGCCTCCGGCCCGGCCAGGTCGAGCGCGACGACGCCGGCGTCCCGGTTGGCGAGCGCCAGACGCGCGACCATCGTGCTGTGCTCGGACTGCCGCATCGCGGTGAGCACCTGCGTGACCCGGATCCGGCCACCGGCCGCCGCGACCTCCGCCGTCCCCTCGTCGATCCCCGCTCGCACGGCGTCCACGACCTCCTGCGGCTCCAGGCCGCCGGTCAGGTGCAGCTCCGGGGCGTACCGCTGCTCGGCGTGGACGACGCCGTCGGCCGCCAGGTCGAGCACGGCCTCCCGGGCGACCCGGCGCAGGGCGGCAGCCGTCTGCATCACCGTGACCGTGTGCCGGAAGGTGTCGAGGTACCGCTCGAGCGAGCCCGACGTCGAGGCCTCCACGAACCACGCGCCCAACGACGCCTCGTCCGACGCCGGCAGCTCGTGGCCGATGGCGTCGGCGAGCTCGAGCACCGTGGACGGCCGCACGCCGCCGTCGAGGTGGTCGTGCAGGAGCACCTTCGGGAGCGCCCGGAGGGCCTCGCCGGTCAGTCCGTCGGAGCGTCCGGTGATCGGTGCCGAGGTCGTGGCCGGCTGGGTCGTCGACGGCTCCGGTGCGCTCATGACCCCACGCTAGCGGGCTGAGCCGGGCGGTCCGGACCGTCCGGCCGGTCCTGCCGGTCTCCGCCCGGCGTCACGAGCGGTACGAGTCCTGCTCGTCCTCCGGCACCTCCGCCGCCTGCTCGAGGACGTCGGCCTCGGACGCGTCCCGCTCACCCAGGTCCGTCGCGGCGTCCGGGTCCGGTGCCGCGGCGTCGGTCTCCTGGGCCTGGTCCCAGGCGTCCGCCTCGGGGGCGTCGTCGGGCAGGGTCGGGCGCTGGGCGGCGAGCCGCTCGCGCTGCGCGTCGACGTCGAGGTCCCCACCCTCGTCCCGCAGGTCGGGCTTGGGCGCGCGGGGCAGGTCGGCCGGGTCGACCGGCACGGTCGTCCGGCTGGGGTCCTGGGGCGCGGAGCTGTCCGGCGGGACCAGGCCCGCGTCGGCCCACGTGCTGTCACCCGGTGTCGTGCTCATCGTCTGCGCCTCTCCCTCGGGTCCGACCGTCTCCTCCATCCTCGCCCGCGGGCGACGGCGCCGCCACGCCACCGCCACGGGCCGCCACGGCACCGGGCAGCACGGGAGCGCACGACTCAGCGAGCGACGACCCGGTCCCCGCCGGCCACCGGGACCACGGCCCAGGCCAGGTGCCGCCAGCCCCCGAGGGCGGGCTGCGGCCCGTCCGGGGTGAGCAGGTCCGCCACACGAGCACGGACCACCGCCCCGCGGCTGGGCTCGAAGACGTCCAGCGCGCCGTCGTCGGCGCCGACCACCAGGACCACGTGCCGCGGCACGGCGGCGGCGAGCCCCTGCCGGGTGTCCCCACCGCTGTAGAGCGGCACGGGGACCCCGGCCGCGACCCACCGCCGGACCCGGTCCAGCTCGGCGCGGAGGGACCCGGCGTCCGTGTCGTCCAGGGGCCGGTGCGTCCACCCGACCCCGGCCAGGCGCGCGACGCCGGCCGCACCCCAGGGCGGGGTGCCCAGGGCTCGCGGCCACGGGCCCCCGAGGAGGGACCGCTCGGTCGTCCGCCGCTGCACGACCCGGTGGACGGCACGGAAGCGCACCGCCGCGGACGCGTCCGCCAGGCGGTCGAGCGCCGACGACGGCGCACCGGCGAGCTCCGGCGGGAGCGTCGGGCCCGTGAGTCGACCGCGGGCGAGCCAGTGCTCGAGGCCGGGGTCGCCGAGCGCGGCCAGCATCGTCAGGACGGCCGACCCGCAGGTCGTGCCGTCCTGCTGGCGTCCGTCCGCGGCGAGCCGGCGGGCGGTGGCCAGGCGCCGGGCGGCGGTCTCCGGGTCCGGAGCCGGCACGGGTCCGAGGTCGGGCGAGCGGCCCCACCCGAGGCGGCGCAGGACGGTGGACAGCTGCACCGCGGGCCGTCCGTGCCCGTCCACCGCTGCGCCGCCCTCCGGCTCAGTCGGCGGCGATGCGGTCCAGGACGAGCGGCCGCTCCGGCGGGCGCGAGCCCTCGGGGGCGATCGTCACGGCGTCGACCAGCGCGGCCTGGGCCCGCTCGAACCGCTCGGGCGTGTCCGTGTGCAGGGTCATGAGCACCTCGCCGGCGCGCACGACCGCGCCGGGCTTGGCGTGCAGCTCGACACCCGCTCCGGCCTGGACCGGGTCCTCCTTGCGGGCCCGGCCCGCCCCGAGCCGCCACGCGGCGACGCCGACGGCGAGCGCGTCGAGCCCGACGAGGACGCCGTCGGCCGGCGCGAGCACCTGCTCGGTGTGCCGGGCGACCGGCAGCGGGGCGTCGGGGTCGCCGCCCTGGGCCGCGATCATCCGCCGCCACGCGTCCATCGCGCGGCCGTCGCGCAGCGCGTCCGCGGGGTCGACGTCGCCGCGTCCGGCACCCGCGAGCATCTCGCGGGCGAGCGCCAGGGTGAGGTCCACGACGTCCTGCGGACCGCCGCCCGCGAGGACCTCCACCGACTCGCGCACCTCGAGCGCGTTGCCCGCGGTCAGACCGAGCGGCGTGGCCATGTCCGTCATGAGCGCCACGGTGTGGACGCCGGCGTCGGTGCCGAGCGCGACCATGGTCCGCGCGAGCTCGCGGGCCTGCTCCTCGTCCTTCATGAAGGCGCCGGACCCGACCTTCACGTCCAGCACGAGGATGCCCGTGCCCTCCGCGATCTTCTTGCTCATGATCGAGGAAGCGATGAGCGGGATCGCCTCGACGGTGCCGGTGACGTCACGCAGCGCGTAGAGCTTGCGGTCGGCGGGGGCGAGCCCGGAGCCGGCCTGGCAGATCACCGCCCCGACGTCCTCGAGCTGCGCCATCATCTCCGCGTTGCTCAGCGCGGCACGCCACCCGGGGACGGCCTCGAGCTTGTCGAGCGTTCCCCCGGTGTGGCCCAGGCCGCGTCCGGAGAGCTGGGGCACCGCGACGCCGCACGCCGCGACCAGGGGCGCCAGCGGCAGGGTGATCTTGTCCCCGACGCCGCCCGTCGAGTGCTTGTCCGCGGTCGGCCGGGACAGGTGGGAGAAGTCCATCCGCTCCCCGGAGGCGATCATCGCCGCGGTCCACCGCGCGATCTCCGCCCGGTCCATCCCGTTGAGCAGGATCGCCATGGCCAGCGCGGACATCTGCTCGTCGGCCACGGCGCCGCGGGTGTACGCGTCGATGACCCAGTCGACCTGCTCGGGCGAGAGCCGCCCGCCGTCCCGCTTGGTCCGGATGACGTCGACGGCGTCGAACGGCTCGTGACGCTGCTGCTCGGACATGCTCGTCCCGTCCTCAGTCCCGCTCGGTGAGGTCGTGCGCTCCGAACGCGTCGGGCAGCACCTCGCTCATGGTCTTGAACCCGCTGACCGTCTCCAGCACCAGACCGGGGCCGCCGTGCTCCCACAGCAGCTGCCGGCACCGGCCGCAGGGCATCAGCGTGCTGCCGTGCCGGTCGACGCAGACGAACGCGACGAGCCGTCCCCCGCCCGAGGCGTGCAGTGCGCTGACCAGCCCGCACTCGGCGCACAGACCGACCCCGTAGGAGGCGTTCTCGACGTTGCAGCCGACGACGACACGCCCGTCGTCGACGAGCGCCGCCGCCCCCACCGGGAAGTGCGAGTACGGCACGTAGGCGGTGGTCATCGCGTCACGGGCGGCCGCGCGCAGCGCGTCCCAGTCGACGTCGGCGTGGCTCATGCCCGCTCCTCCATGTCCGGTCACTCCTTGATGTACGGCACGCCGTCCGCGGCCGGCGCGCGGGACTTCCCCACGAGCCCGGCGACCGCGAACAGGGTCACCACGTACGGCAGCATCAGCATGAACTGGCTCGGCACCGGGGCGCCGACGAGGCTGAGCATGTCGTCGAGGTTCGAGGCGAACCCGAACAGCAGGGCCGCGAGGGCGGCACGCAGGGGGTCCCACTTGCCGAAGATGACGGCGGCCAGCGCGATGAAGCCGGCCCCGGCGGTCATCTCCTTGCCGAAGGAGGACACCGAGACGACCGTGTAGAAGGCACCGCCGACGCCGACGATGCCACCGGCGATGAGCAGCGCCCGGTACCGCGTGCGCAGCACCTTGATGCCCACGGTGTCGGCGGCCTTGGGGTGCTCACCGACGGCGCGCAGGCGCAGGCCCCACCGCGTCCGGTACAGCGCGAACCACACCGCGGGCACCGTGACGTACGCCAGGTAGACCAGCACCGACTGCCGGAAGAGCGCCGGGCCGAGGACGGGGATCTCCGACAGGAGCGGGATCGCGACGGGCGCGAACCGGTCCGTCTCGTTCAGCCGCTCCGCGTTCGGGACGAGGACCTCGGAGTAGAAGAAGCTCGTCAGGCCGATGACCAGAACGTTGAGCACCACGCCGACGATGACCTGGTCGACCTTGTAGGTGATGGTGAACAGGCCCAGGACGAGGGCGACGAGCATGCCGGCGGTCACGGCCGCGAGCAGGCCCGCGATCGGGCTGTCCGTGAGGGACGCGGTGATCGCCGCGGCGAAGGCACCGAGCAGCAGCTGGCCCTCGATCGCGATGTTGACCACGCCCGCGCGCTCACCGATGACGCCGCCCAGCGCGCCGAAGAGGATCGGCACGGACAGCAGGACCGCGCCGCCGATGATCCGGCTGACGGGGAAGTCCTGCGGGCTGCCCGCACCCGCCCAGGACAGGAAGGCCACGAGGAGGACGACGGCGAACACCATCGGGACCGCGAAGGACAGGGTGCGCTCGGCGCGGACCTGCAGCCATGCCACCGCGGCCAGGACGGCCGCGATGGCGACGCAGACCCAGGCGACCGTCATGCCGGGCAGCGCGACGTCGGGCAGGCGCAGCGCGTCGCCCTCGGCCCCCATCCGGTACTGGACGTCGCCCTCGCGCGGCGACAGGAGCAGGAGCAGCGCCATGAGCGCCGTCACGACCGTGAGCACCAGGGCGCTCTTGCGGCTCACGACGGTGACGTGCCGGAGGTCCTCGGACACGGATGCCGACGACGGCGTGGCAGTCGCGGTGGTCATGCCGCCACCTCCTTCTGCTTGCTGCGCGACCGGGGCTTGCGCGCGGGCCGCTCGCCCGGCTGGGGCAGCCGGAAGACCGCGCGGACCAGCGGCGGGGCCGCGATGAAGAGCACGATGAGCGACTGGACGACGACGACGATCTCGATGGGCACGTTCTCGGACGCCTGCATCACCGAGCCGCCGGCCTTGAAGGCGCCGAACAGGATCGCGGCGAACAGGACGCCGATCGGTGAGGACCGGCCGAGCAGCGCGACGGTGATCGCGTCGAAGCCGATGCCGGCGTCGATGTCGGAGCTGAACCCGGTCGTCACCGTCCCGAGCACCTGGGTGGCGCCCGCGAGGCCGAGGAGGCCGCCGGCGACGAGCATCACCGACACGGTGGTCCGCGGGACGTCGATGCCGGCCACCCGGGCCGCCGCCGGGTTCTCCCCGACCGCGCGGAACGTGAAGCCCAGCCGCGACCGGTTGAGCAGCCACCAGACGAAGGCGACCGCGACCAGCGCGAACACGAGGCCCCAGTGGACGTTGTAGCGCGGCCCGAACAGGTCGGGCAGGACGGCGGTGTCCTGCATCGGCGGCGTCTTGGGGTTCGAGGAGCCGGGCGCCTGGAGCAGGCCCGGCGTCGCGAGCATCCACGACACCAGGTAGAAGGCGATGTAGTTGAGCATGATCGTCGTGATGACCTCGTGCGCGCCCGTGGCGGCCTTGAGGAGACCCGCGATCCCCGCCCACACGGCACCGGCCGCGATGCCGGCCGCCATTGCGACGAGCAGGTGCAGCACGACGGGCAGCTCCATGCCGAAGCCGACCCAGCCCGCTGCGGCGGCCGCGACGAGCATCTGCCCCCGGCCACCGATGTTGAACAGCCCGGCGCGGAAGGCCAGCGCGACGCCGAGCCCCGCGCCGATGAGCGGGGTCGCGAAGTTCAGCGAGTTCATCAGCGGCCGGATCGCGCCGGCCAGGTCGTCGGCCTGGAAGTTCCAGACGGCGCCGCGGAAGAGGGCGGCGTAGGCGCTGCCCACCGCGCTGCCGACGGCCGCCAGCGTGTCGCTCGGCCGCGAGAAGAAGTACCCCGAGGCCTCCTGCACCGCCTCGTCGGTGACGGCGATCAGCACCGACCCGGCGAGCACGGCGAGGACGACCGCGCCGACCGACACGGCCCAGCTGCCCTGCGTGACGCGACGCAGCGCGTCGTGCCAGCGTCCGGCGTCGGGATCGGGCACCACGCGCCCCTCGGCGTCCCCGGTCCGGTCGGCCTGGAGCACCGCCTGACGGGCCCCGGCATCCTCCTCGCCGACGTGCTGCGGGCGGGCGACCTCGTCGCCGCCCAGCTGACGGTCCTCGCTCATGCGGCACTCTCCTCGGGCGAGATGCCCGCCATCATCAGACCCAGGACGTCACGCGGGGTGTCCGCGGGCACCACGCCCACGATCCGACCCCGGTACATCACCAGGATGCGGTCACCGAGGGCCACGGCCTCGTCCAGCTCGGTGGAGACGACGACGACGGGGACCCCGGCGTCGCGCGTCGCGATGATCCGCTTGTGGATGAACTCGATCGATCCCACGTCGACGCCGCGGGTCGGCTGGGCCGCGACGAGGAGCCGCAGGTCCTTGGACAGCTCGCGGGCCACGACGACCTTCTGCTGGTTGCCGCCGGACAGCCGGCCCACCGGCTCGGTGGTCCCCTGCGTGCGGATGTCGAACTCCTCGATCGCGGCAGCGGCGAAGCGCTCGAGCTCGTCGAGCTGGAGCACGCCGCGGCGCACGAACGGCGGCCCGTCCGTCCGGTCGAGCATGAGGTTCTCGGCGACGCTGAACGCGCCGACCAGGCCGTCGGTGCTGCGGTCCTCGGGGACGAACCCGACGCCCGCGTCGAGCACCTGCCGGACGCTGCGGCCGACGAGCTCCGTGCCGTCCAGCCGGATGGAGCCGGAGACCGTGTGCTGCAGACCGACCAGCGCCTCGGTGAGCTCCGTCTGGCCGTTCCCCTGGACGCCGGCGACCACGAGCACCTCGCCGCCGCGGACGGTGAAGCTCACGTCGTCGACGAGGACGGCGCCCTTGGCGTCGCGCACCTCGAGGCCGGAGACCTCCAGCAGAGCGTCCGCGATCCGGGGCGGCTCCTTCTGCACCGTGAGCTCGACGGCGCGGCCCACCATGAGGGCGGCCAGCTCGGCGTCGGTGGAGTCGGGGTCGGCCTCGCCGACGACCCGGCCGCGGCGGACCACGGTGATCCGGTCCGCGACGGCGCGGACCTCGCGGAGCTTGTGCGTGATGAAGACGATCGCCGCCCCGGACGCCTTGAGCTGCTGCATGATGCCCATCAGCTCGTCGGTCTCCTGCGGCGTGAGGACGGCCGTGGGCTCGTCGAACACGAGCACCTTCGCGTCGCGCGACAGCGCCTTGATGATCTCGACCCGCTGCTGCACGCCGACGGGCAGGTCCTCGACGAGCGCGTCCGGGTCGACGTGGAAGCCGAAGCGGGCGGCGATCTCGCGCACGCGCTCGCGCGCCGCGTCGAGGTCGAGCCGACCACCGGACAGCGTCTGCTCGTGCCCGAGCATGACGTTCTCCGCGACCGTGAAGACGGGGATGAGCATGAAGTGCTGGTGGACCATGCCGATGCCCGCCGCCATGGCGTCACCGGGCCCACGGAAGCGCTGCGGGACGCCGTCGAGGAGGACCTCGCCCTCGTCCGCCGTGTACAGGCCGTAGAGGACGTTCATCAGGGTGGACTTCCCGGCACCGTTCTCGCCGAGCAGGCAGTGGATCTGGCCCGGTTCGATGGTGAGCGAGATGTGGTCGTTCGCGACCAGGGTGCCGAAGCGCTTGGTGATGCCTCGGAGCTCGAGCGTCATCGCACGTCCGTCCTTGCAGCAGGGAACACGGGTAGGGCTGACGCACGCGTTCCCGGGGGCCGGTGGGCCCCCGGGAACGCGTGCTCAGGCCGTCACTCGCTGAGGTACGAGGTGACCTCGACCTCGCCGGCGATGATCGCCTCGCGGAGCGCCTCGACCTCGGCCCACAGGGCGGGGTCGACCTTGTCCTCGAAGTTGTGCAGCGGCGCGAGGCCGACGCCCTCGTTCTCGAGCGTGCCCACGTACGTCTCGTAGTCGACGTTGCCCTCACCGGCGGCCATGACGGCCTCGTAGACCGAGACGTCCATCTTCTTGAGGATCGAGGTCAGGACGATGTCCTGCGTGCTCGGGTCCGTCTCGAAGAAGTCCGCGTCGACGCCGATGAGCGCGACCTCGGAGCCGGAGTCGGCGATGGCGTCCATGGCGGACTGGTAGATCGGGCCACCGACGGGGAGCAGGACGTCCGCGCCCTGGTCGATGAGCCCCGCCGCGACCTGCTTGGCCGTGTCGTTGGCCTCGAAGCCACCGGTGAACGAGCCCTGGTCGCCGCCCTGGTAGCCGACGACCTGCACGTCGGTGCCCTTCTCGGCGTTGTAGTGCGCGACGCCCTGCGCGAAGCCGTCCATGAAGATCGTCACGGTCGGGAACGGCTGGCCGCCGAAGGTGCCGACGACGCCGCTGGTGGAGTAGCCCGCGGCGAGGTAGCCGGCGAGGAACGCGGCCTGCGCCGTGTCGTAGAGGATCGGCTTGACGTTCTCGGCGTCCTTCGTGCCGTCGAAGTCGTTGTCCGCGGCGTCGTCGATGAGGACGAACTCGATGTCCGGGTTGGCGTTCGCCGCCTCGACCGTCGCGGCCGACAGCGCGAAGCCGACGGTGACGATCGTGTTGCAGCCCTCGGAGACGAGCGACTCGATGTTCGGGGCGAAGTCGGTCTCGGAGTCGGACTGGACCTCGGCCATCTCGGCGCCGAGCTCCTCGACCGCCCGCGTGACGCCCTCGTAGCTCAGCTGGTTGAACGACTTGTCGTCGAAGCCGCCGGCGTCAGAGACGATGCACGCCTTGAAGTCGATCGACTCCTCCTCCTCCTCGGCGGAGGTCTCCTCGGCCGAGGGCTCGCTGCCGGTGGTCTCCTCGGCCTCCTCGGGGGCCGCGGCACAGGCGGCCAGGGTCAGGGCCGTCGCAGCCGCCAGGGCTGCAACTCGCGTCAGTCTCTTCACGTCGTACTCCTGATTCGTCACTCGACGTCGGTGCCGCCAGGGACCGCGGAGTTTCCGCCGGCATCGTTGCCACGGACCGACCGCGCCTGGTCGGCTGGTTCAGCCAGCACACCCTAGTGCGGTGTTTGTCCCGGTCGTGTTACCGACTGGTACGTCCGGGGGGTTCCGTTACGGAACCGGAATGTTGCGCGGCGTGCCGCGCGGCGGGTCCGCCGAAGGGAAGGGCCGGAGGTCCCGCCCCGCCCTCAGGAACGCGGGCCGTCGGGGGGCGGTGCCGACGGCATGCCGGCGAGGACGGCGACCCGCGCGAGCAGCTGCGCGCCGATGGCGATCGCGCGCTCGTCGACCCGGAAGTCGCCCTGGTGCAGGTCGAACGCGGGCCCGCCGGGCGCGCGTGTGCCGAGCCGGGCCATCGCCCCGGGCGCCCGGGTGAGCAGCCAGGCGAAGTCCTCACCGCCGAGGGACTGCTCGGTGAGCACGACGCCGTCGCGGCCCAGCATGTCCCGGCCCGCCTGGTCGAGCAGGCGCGTGGCGTGCTCGTCGTTGACGACCGGGGGGACGCCGCGCTGGACGTGCACGTCGGCGTCCACCTGGTAGGGCGCGACGACGAGCTCGACCGCCTCGCGCAGCACGCGCGCGGCCTCCTCCCAGGCGCGGGACTCCAGGCAGCGCAGGGTCCCGCGGACGTGGCCCGACGCGGGGATCGCGTTCGGCGCGGCGCCGGCGCTGACGATCCCCCAGGTGAGGTTGACGCCCGCGCGCGGGTCCAGGCGCCGGCCGAGGACGGCCGGGACCTCGGTGAGGACCTTGCCCAGGGCGAAGACGAGGTCGCCGGTCACGTGCGGTCGGGACGTGTGGCCGCCCGGCGAGCTGAGCGTCACGGTCACGTCGTCGGACGCGGAGGTGATGGCGCCGATCCGCGTGCCCACGTGACCGACCTCCAGGCGCGGGTCGCAGTGCACGGCGAAGACCTGCCCGACGCCCTCCATGGCGCCGGCGTCCATCGCGTCGAGGGCCCCGCCCGGCTGCACCTCCTCCGCCGCCTGGAAGAGCAGCCGCACACCGGTGGGCAGGTCCCCGCTCTCCGCGAGCCGGGCCAGGACCAGCCCCGCACCGAGGACCGCCGCCGTGTGCACGTCGTGGCCGCAGGCGTGCGCCACACCGGGCGACGCGGACTCCCACGGCTCACCGCACCGGTCCGGCACGGGCAGCGCGTCGAGGTCCGCCCGGAGCAGGACCCGCCGCCGGCCGGTCGTCACGGCACCCGGGCCGATGTCGCAGACCAGGCCCGTGCCCGGCAGCGGGTGCGGCTGCAGCCCGGCCTCCCGGAGCCGCGCCGCGACCAGGTCGGTCGACCGCCGCTCCGTGCGCGCCACCTCCGGGTGGGCGTGGAGGTCCCGGCGCAGCGCGACGAGCTCCGCCTCGATCGCGTCGACGGCGGCACGGATGCGCGCGGCGGGCACGGTCGGGGAGGTGTCGATCACCCCACGAGGGTAGTTGCTCGGGGCCGCGGCGCCGCGTCAGAGCAGGTCGTCCCGACCGACGGCCCGCACCGCGTCCACGACCGCCTTGACACCCTGCGCGTGCGCGCGCGTGGTCACCAGCAGCGCGTCGGGAGTGTCCACGACGACGAGGTCCGCGACCCCGAGCACCGCGACGAGCCGGCCCGACGACGCCGCGACGAGGGGCCGCTGCGCGTCGACCACGAGGACGTCGTCGCGCGCACCGAGCACCCGGACGTCGTCGGCCCCGGCGGGCAGCAGGCCGGCGAGGGAGGCGAAGTCGCCGACGTCGTCCCACGCGAAGTCGCCCGGGACGACGGCCACGCCGCCCTCGGCCGCGACCGGCTCGGCGACGGCGTGGTCGATCGCGATGCGCTGCAGGCCGGGCCACACGCGGTCGAGCACCTCCGCGCGCCGGGGCGTGTCCCACGCGGCCGCGATCTCGCGCAGACCCCCGTGCAGCTGCGGCAGGAGGCGCTCGAGGTGTCCGAGCAGGACCTCGGCGCGGACCAGGAAGATGCCCGCGTTCCAGCGGTACTCGCCGGTCGCGAGGTACTCGGCGGCCGTGTGTGCGTCCGGCTTCTCCGTGAACCCGGCCGCGCGGCGCGCGTCGGGCGCGTCCGGGAGCCCGAGGAGCTCGCCGCTGCGGACGTAGCCGAAGGCCGTCGAGGGGCCGGTGGCCGCGATGCCCACCGTCACCAGATGCCCCGAGCGGGCCGCCACCACGCCCTGCCGCACCGCCTCGGCGAACCCGGGCCCGGCGTCGACGACCTGGTCGGCGGCGAACGAGCCGACGACCGGGTCGCCGTGCCGCTGGGCCAGGACGGCGGCCGCGAGGCCGATGGCCGCCATCGAGTCGCGCGGCGAGGGCTCCGCCAGGACGTCGTCGGCGGCGAGCCCCGGCAGCTGGGCGCGCACCGCGTCCGCGTGCCGCTCCCCCGTCACGACGACGACGCCCGCGCTCAGCGGCGCGAGCCGGTCGACCGTGGCCTGCAGGAGGCTGCGCCCGCTGCCCGTCAGGTCGTGCAGGAACTTCGGGGACCCCGCGCGGGACAGGGGCCACAGCCGTGTGCCGGCGCCGCCGGCCGGAACGATCACGTGCAGGTCGTCGATTCGGGAGGTCGTCACCCGGCCATCCTGGCAGAGGCGTCCGGTGTGGCTTTGATCACAGCGCAGCCGTCGCCCCTGCGGGCGCGGTGCGGCACAGGACCCTCGACCCTTGCGGATCGCTGAGTCCACCCACCATCCGTACCGGGGGACGGTCGTAGAGTGTGGGCGCAGCGTCGCACCCGTCCACCGGAGGCCGGGTCGCTGCGCAGCGACGACGCCGTCCCCCTCGACCGGAGGTCCAACAGTGCCCGAGAAGCCGGCCGGCACGCTCTACCGAGGCCGCGAGGGGATGTGGTCCTGGGTGGCCCACCGCGTGACCGGCTTCCTCATCTTCTTCTTCCTCCTCGTCCACGTCCTCGACACCTCGCTCGTGCGGGTGTCCCCCGAGGCGTACAACGTCGTGATCGGGTCGTACAAGAACCCGGTCATGGGTCTGGGCGAGGCGGGCCTGGTCGCGGCGATCGTGTTCCACGCCTTCAACGGCATCCGCGTGATGCTCGTGGACTTCTGGTCGAAGGGCACCCGCTACCAGCGCCTGATGCTGTGGGTCGTCGTCGGGCTGGTCGTGGTGACGATGGCCGGCTTCCTCCCCCGCCACCTCGCGAACGTCTTCGGAGGCTGAACCATGGCGACGACGATCCCCGCCGGCCCGCTGGCCGCACCGCGCAGCGCGCGCACCACCCGGTCGCGCGGGTCCTCCCGCACGAACATGGAGATGGTCGCCTGGCTGTTCATGCGACTGTCCGGCGTCCTGCTCCTCGTGCTCATCTTCGGGCACCTGTTCGTCAACCTCGTCCAGGGCGAGGGCATCAACCGCATCGACTTCGCCTTCGTCGGCGGGAAGTGGGCGTCCCCCTTCTGGCAGTTCTGGGACCTCGCGATGCTCTGGCTCGCGATGATCCACGGCACCAACGGGATGCGGACGATCATCAACGACTACGCGGAGCGCGACCGGACGCGGCTCGTGCTGAAGGTGCTCCTCGCGGCGGCGTTCCTCCTGACGGTCACCCTCGGCACCCTGGTGATCTTCACCTTCGAGCCGTGCCCCATCGGCGCCCCGGCCGACCTGCTGCCGTCCTTCTGCCCCGCCTCCTGACGCACCTCCACGACGAAGGACAGACGAGAAGCCATGCAGACCCACCAGTACGACGTCGTCATCGTCGGAGCGGGCGGCGCGGGCATGCGCGCTGCGCTGGAGTCCTCGACCCGCGCCCGGACGGCCGTCATCTCCAAGCTCTACCCCACGCGCTCCCACACCGGTGCGGCGCAGGGCGGCATGTGCGCCGCCCTGGCCAACGTCGAGGAGGACAACTGGGAGTGGCACACGTTCGACACCGTCAAGGGCGGTGACTACCTGGTCGACCAGGACGCCGCCGAGGTGATGGCCAAGGAGGCCATCGACGCGGTGCTGGACCTGGAGAAGATGGGCCTGCCGTTCAACCGCACGCCCGAGGGGCGCATCGACCAGCGGCGGTTCGGCGGCCACACGCGCAACCACGGCGAGGCCGCCGTGCGCCGCTCCTGCTACGCGGCCGACCGCACCGGCCACATGATCCTCCAGACGCTGTACCAGCAGTGCGTCAAGCAGGACGTCGAGTTCTACAACGAGTTCTACGTGCTGGACGTCGTCCTCACCCACGACCTCTCCGCCGGCACGGTGCCGGACGGGGAGGAGGTCTCGGTCGCGGGCGTCGTCGCGTACGACCTGGCCAGCGGTGAGATCCACGTCTTCCGGGCCAAGTCGGTCGTCTTCGCGACCGGTGGGGCCGGCAAGATCTACAAGACCACCTCGAACGCGCACACCCTCACCGGCGACGGCATGGCGCTGGCCCTGCGGCGCGGCATCCCGCTGGAGGACATGGAGTTCTTCCAGTTCCACCCGACAGGCCTCGCCGGTCTGGGGATCCTGCTCTCGGAGGCCGCCCGCGGCGAGGGCGCGATCCTGCGCAACAGCGAGGGCGAGCGCTTCATGGAGCGGTACGCGCCGACGATCAAGGACCTCGCGCCCCGCGACATGGTCGCCCGCGCGATGGCCAACGAGGTCCGCGAGGGCCGCGGCTGCGGGCCGAACAAGGACTACGTGCTGCTCGACCTCACGCACCTCGAGCCGGCCCACATCGACGCCAAGCTCCCCGACATCACCGAGTTCGCCCGGACCTACCTCGGGGTCGAGCCCTACACCGAGCCCGTCCCGGTCTACCCGACGGCGCACTACGCCATGGGCGGCATCCCGACGACGATCGACGCCGAGGTGCTGCGGAACAACACCGACGTGGTCAAGGGCCTCTTCGCCGCCGGCGAGGTCGCCTGCGTGTCCGTGCACGGCTCGAACCGTCTCGGCACGAACTCGCTCCTGGACATCAACGTCTTCGGCAAGCGCGCCGGCATCGCCGCCGCCCGCTACGCCGAGACGGCGCCGTGGCACGAGATGCCCGACGACGCGTCCGTGGCGACGGTGGAGTACATCGAGCGGCTCCGGGACCACGCCACGGGCGAGCGCATCGCGGACATCCGCCGCGAGCTCCAGGAGACGATGGACCGCAACGCCCAGGTCTTCCGCACCCGCGACTCGCTGACGACCGCCCTGTCCGACATCACGGCGCTCAAGAAGCGGTACCGCGACGCGAGCGTGCAGGACAAGGGGCGGCGGTTCAACACCGACCTCATGGAGGGCGTGGAGCTCGGCTTCCTGCTCGACCTGGCCGAGGTCGTCGTCGTCGGTGCCCTCGCCCGCGAGGAGTCGCGCGGCGGGCACTTCCGGGAGGACTTCCCGACCCGCGACGACGAGCGGTTCATGCTGCACACCATGGCCTACCAGCGCGTCCGCGGGGACGGCCAGGGGACGGTGGAGCTCGACTACAAGCCGGTGATCATCACCCGTTACCAGCCGATGGAGCGCAAGTACTGATGACTGCTCTCGCCGAGTCCACCACGTCCGCCCGGGCCGAGGTCGGGGCCGTCCCGAGCTTCGACGTCACGCTCCGGATCCGCCGCTTCGACCCCGACAACGGCGCCGAGCCGCGCTGGGAGGAGTTCACGGTCACCGCCCACGGGACCGACCGGGTCCTCGACGCCATGCACAAGGTCAAGTGGGAGGTCGACGGCTCGCTGACCTTCCGCCGCTCCTGCGCCCACGGCATCTGCGGCTCGGACGCGATGCGGATCAACGGCCGCAACCGCCTCGCCTGCAAGGCTCTGCTCAAGGACCTCGACCCGTCCAAGCCGATCACCATCGAGCCGATCAAGGGCCTGCCGGTCATCAAGGACCTCGTCGTCGACATGGAGCCGTTCTTCGCGTCCTACCGCGAGGTGATGCCCTTCCTCATCACCCACGGGAACGCCCCGTCCAAGGAGCGGCTGCAGTCCCCCGAGGACCGCGCGCGCTACGACGACACGACCAAGTGCATCCTCTGCGCGGCGTGCACGTCCTCGTGCCCGGTGTTCTGGACCGACGGGCAGTACTTCGGCCCCGCGGCGATCGTCAACGCGCACCGGTTCATCTTCGACAGCCGCGACGAGGGGGCCGTCCAGCGGCTGGAGATCCTCAACGACAAGGAGGGCGTCTGGCGCTGCCGGACGACCTTCAACTGCACCGAGGCGTGCCCCCGGGGCATCGAGGTGACCAAGGCGATCCAGGAGGTCAAGCGCGCGATGATCACCCGCGCGTTCTGAGCCCGCAGGACCGACGGCGGCGGTGGGTCTCCCCCGCCGCCGTCGTGCTGCCCGCGTCCGCGGGGGAGCTCAGCCGCCCAGGCGGAAGGGCGTGACGGGACGCCACACGCCGTCGTCGCCGTGCTCGAAGACCTGCACCGTGTCCACGGCGAAGACCGCCTCGAAGCCGGCCATCTCCTCGAAGGCCCGGTCGAGGGCGTCCTCGTCCACGTCGTGCGCGACGGTGACGTGCGGGTGGTAGTTGAACCGCACGTCCTGCTCCAGGGGGCCGCTGCGGACGGCGCGCTCGAGCTGCTCGCACTCCGCGATGCCCTCGACCACCTGGACGAAGACGACGGCGCTGACCGGACGGAAGGTCCCGGTCCCCCGCAGGTGCAGCCGGAACGGCGCGTGCCGCGCCGCCACCTCCTCCAGGTGCGCGTAGACGACCGGGACGTCCTCCGGCTCCAGGACCGTGGGCCCGAGCAGGGTCACGTGCGGCGGGATGTCCCCGGCCAGCGGGTCGCCGAACCCGGCGCGGGCGGACTGGAGCTGCGCCCCGTAGGGCTGCGGCACCTCGATCGCCACACCGATGCGCCGCTGGTCGCCGGTGCGCTCCGGCAGCCTCATCCGTGGGTCCTGCGCGCCGGGAGCAGGCCGATGCGGTCGTACACCCGGTCGACGGTCGCGCCGGCGATCGCCCGCGCGCGCTCGGCGCCCTCCGCCAGCACCGCGTCCAGCTGGGCCGGGTCGTCGAGGTACCCGCGGACCTTCGCCTGGAACGGCTCGAGGAAGCCGACGACGACGTCCGCGAGCTCCTTCTTGAGGTCGCCGTACCCCTGGCCCGCAAAGTGCTCCTCGAGCTCGGCGACCGTCCGCCCGCTCAGCGCCGAGTGGATCGTCAGGAGGTTCGAGACGCCCGGCTTGGCCTCGCGGTCGAAGCGGATCTCCCGCTCCGCGTCGGTCACGGCGGACCTGATCCGCTTGGCGACGACCTTCGGGTCGTCGAGCAGCTCCACCAGGCCGGTGGGCGTGGAGGCGGACTTGCTCATCTTCGACGTCGGCTCCTGCAGGTCGAAGATCTTCGCCGTCTCCCGGACGATGTGCGCGTCCGGGACCACGAAGGTGTGCCCGAACCGCGCGTTGACGCGCTGCGCGAGGTCCCGCGTGAGCTCCAGGTGCTGGCGCTGGTCCTCACCGACGGGGACGAGCGCGGCGTCGTACAGCAGGATGTCCGCGGCCATGAGGACCGGGTACGTGAAGAGCCCGACGTTGGCCGCCTCGGCCCCCATCCGCGCCGACTTGTCCTTGAACTGGGTCATCCGCGACGCCTCGCCGAACCCCGTGAGGCACGAGAGGACCCACGCGAGCTGCGTGTGCTCCGGGACGTGGCTCTGCACGAACAGCAGGGACCGCGCGGGGTCGACCCCCGCCGCGAGGTACTGCGCGGCCGTCCGTCGCGTCCGCTCCCGCAGCAGCGCCGGGTCCGGTCCCACCGTGAGGGCGTGCAGGTCCACGACCGTGTAGAGGGCGTCGTAGTCGTCCTGGAGGGCCACCCAGCTCGTGAGGGCGCCGAGGTAGTTCCCGAGGTGGAGGGAGTCGGAGGTCGGCTGCATGCCGGAGAGGATGCGAGGTCGCTGCGCCGCGTCGGACATGGGGAGCATTGTGGCAGGCACCGGGGGGTGCCCCGGTCACCGCCCGGGTGCCGGAGCCCTCAGGTCGCGTCCGGGTCGAAGGGCGGCGGCACGTAGCCGTCCGGGGTCCCCGGGGTCGGGACGGGCTGCTCCCCGTCGTCACCGGCAGTGGCCTCGGTGCCCTCGGTGCGGGGCCCCGGCGCCGTCGTCGTCACGGCACCGGCGCCCGGCGAGACCCGCCCGGACGCGGCGGCGCCGGCTGCGGTGGCTCCCGCCGCGGTC
>NZ_AXCW01000065.1 GCF_000603945.1 Actinotalea ferrariae CF5-4
CCCGCGTCCGCGGGTCCAGGCCGGCGAGGTCGGCCTCCCCCGACTCCACCCGGGCCAGCACGGCCGCGAGGGGGCGGGTCCCGAAGGGCGCGCGGCCGGTCGCGGCGAACGCGAGCACCGCCGCCCACCCCCACCAGTCGGCGGCCGACGACGGCTCGGCGCCGCGGACCATCTCGGGCGACAGGTACCCCGGGGTGCCGGTGACCATCCCGGTGGCGGTGACGCGCGCGTCCTCGACGGTCTGGGCGATGCCGAAGTCGATGAGGACCGGGCCGCGCGGGCTGAGCATGACGTTGCCCGGGCTGAGGTCGCGGTGCAGCACGCCCGCGCCGTGGACGACCTCCAGCGCCTCCCGCAGCCGCTCGGCGAGGTCGGCCAGCGCCGCCGGGTCGAGGGGACCCGCGTCGCGGACCCGGGCCGCGAGGTCGGTCCCGTCGACCAGCTCGGTCACCACGAAGGCGTCGTCGGCGTCGATCTCCGCGTCGAGCACCCGCGCCACGGCGGGGTGCCGGAGCCGCTGGAGGTTCGCCACCTCGCGCCGCAGGCGCTCGCGGTTCGCGTCGTCCGCAGCCAGGTGAGGGTGGAGGACCTTCATCGCGACGGCCACGCCGTCGGCGTCGACGGCGCGGTAGACCGAGCCCATGCCGCCCCGGCCGAGGGGGCCGAGCACCCGGTACCCACCGATCTCGGTCCCCGGGACGACGCCGATCCGCTCCATGCGGCAACGCTAGCCGCGGCCGCCGCACGGCGGCGGTCGCCGCGCCCGCCCACCAGGCCGGACGCCGTCGGGCGACGGCCGCCCACCCGCGTGCCGCCGCGTGACGTCGGCCACCCGACGCGGTCTGACCGGGAGACTTGACCGAGCCTTGGTTACCCTCGGGAGGAACCCGAGGAGCTGATGCCGTGACCTACGCGCTGGTCGTCGTCGCCAACCGCCTACCGGTGGACGTCACCGTCGAGGAGGACGGCAGCACGAGCTGGAGTCGCTCGCCCGGGGGCCTGGTCAGCGCCCTCGAGCCGGTCATGCAGGCCGCCGACGGCGCCTGGGTCGGCTGGGCCGGCAAGCCCGACGTCGACGTCGAGCCCTTCGACGGCGACGGCATGCGCCTGGTCCCGGTGGCCCTCAGCGAGGACGAGGTCCGCGACTACTACGAGGGCTTCTCCAACGACACCCTCTGGCCGCTGTGCCACGACGTCATCAGCCCGCCCGAGTTCCACCGACGGTGGTGGGACGCGTACCGCAAGGTGAACCGGCGCTTCGCGGAGGCCGCCGCCGCGCAGGCGGCCGAGGGCGGCACGGTGTGGGTGCAGGACTACCAGCTCCAGCTCGTCCCGGCGATGCTCCGGGAGATCCGCCCCGACCTGCGCATCGGGTACTTCCACCACATCCCGTTCCCGCCGCTGGAGATCTTCGCGCAGCTGCCGTGGCGGCGACAGGTGGTCGAGGGCCTGCTCGGCGCGGACCTCATCGGCTTCCAGCGCGCGGGCGACGCCGCGAACTTCGTGCGCGTCGTGCGCCGGCTCACGGACCTGACGACCAAGGGGCAGGTCGTGCACTGCCCCGGCGCGGAGGGGGCCCCCGGCCGGGAGGTCCGGGCCGCGGCGTTCCCCATCTCCATCGACTCCGCCCGCTTCGACGCCCTGGCGCGCCGGGACGACGTCCGCGCCCGGGCACGGGAGATCCGGCGCGACCTGGGCGACCCCCGGGTGCTGCTCCTCGGCGTGGACCGCCTGGACTACACCAAGGGCATCCGGCACCGCATCAAGGCCTACGGCGAGCTCCTCGAGGAGGGTCGGCTCGACGTGCCCGACGCTGCGCTCGTGCAGGTCGCGAGCCCCAGCCGGGAGAACGTCGAGGCGTACCAGCAGCTGCGCGAGGAGGTCGAGCTGCTCGTCGGCCGGATCAACGGCGAGCACGGGCAGATCGGCTCGGCCGCCATCTACTACCTGCACCACTCCTACCCGCCGGAGGAGATGGCGGCCCTCTACCTCGCCGCGGACGTCATGCTCGTCACGAGCCTGCGGGACGGGATGAACCTCGTCGCCAAGGAGTTCGTCGCCACCTGCACCGACGAGCGGGGGGTGCTGGTGCTCAGCGAGTTCACGGGTGCGGCGGACGAGCTCGGCGGGGCGATCATGGTCAACCCGCACGACATCGACGGCATGAAGGACGCCATCGAGCGCGCCGTGCACATGGACGCCCCGGAGCAGCGGCGCCGGATGCGCAAGCTGCGCCGGCGCGTGCTGCACGACGACGTCGCGCGGTGGTCCGAGCGCTTCCTGTCCTTCCTCATGGACGACCCGCCCCACGCGCTCGCCGGGCGGGGCGACCCCGGCCTGTCGGAGCCGATGACGGGGCGCGCGCTGTGAGCGCCGACGACGCCGCCCGGGCCGCCGCGGAGGTCGTCGCGGCGGTGCGCGGCGGGGGCGCGCTCCTCGCGCTGGACTTCGACGGCTGCCTCGCACCCCTCCAGGACGACCCCGAGCTCAGCCGGGCGCTGCCGGAGGCGGTCACGGCCCTGGACCGGCTGGCCGGCGTGCGGGGCCTGCACCTCGCGATCGTCTCCGGCCGGGCGATCGGCGACCTGTCCGACAAGGCCGAGGTGCCGCAGGGCACCCACCTCGTCGGCTCCCACGGCGGGGAGCGCGGCCGACGGCAGGACGGCGGGGTCGCCCTGGACCCCTTCACCCTCGACCCGGAGCGCGCCCGCGCGCTGGCGGACCTCGCCGCCGCCCTGGACGACGCGGTCGCGCCGGTCCCCGGTGCCCGCGTGGAGCGCAAGCCTGCGTCCGTCGTCCTGCACACCCGCACGGTCGCCGACGCCGCCGCCGCCGCGCGGCTGACGGAGCACGCCCTGGCGCTCGGCGCCGGCGACGACGTCGACGCGATGCGCGGCAAGGACGTCGTGGAGCTGTCCGTGCTCGAGGTGACCAAGGGGGACGCCCTCGCCGCGCTGCGGGCCGACCTCGGCGTGGACGTCGTGGCCTACGCCGGCGACGACGTCACGGACGAGCGGGCGTTCGCGACGCTCGGCCCCGGCGACGTCACGGTCAAGGTCGGCGAGGGTGCCTCGGCCGCCCGGTTCCGCGTGGCCGACCCCGACGCGATGGCGCGCCTCCTGACGCAGGTGGCCGACGACCTGACCTGACCCGACCCGGACCAGGTGTGGCAGGATGACCGCGTCGCGCCTGTGCCGTGGGTCACCGCTGTCCACGACGCCGGTGGGGTCTCGCGGACGAGACCCGGACCGACGCATCCACTTCACGACGGATCGTCCGGCACGTACCTGCCGGTGAAGGGAAGTACCTCATCATGGCTACGGTCACCTACGACCACGCGACCCGGCTCTACCCGGGCACCGACCGCCCCGCGGTCGACGCGCTCAACCTCCACGTCGAGGACGGCGAGTTCCTCGTCCTCGTCGGCCCCTCGGGCTGCGGCAAGTCGACGTCGCTGCGCATGCTCGCCGGCCTGGAGGACGTCAACTCCGGCCGCATCCTCATCGGCGACCGCGACGTCACCGACGTCCAGCCGAAGGACCGGGACATCGCGATGGTGTTCCAGAACTACGCGCTGTACCCGCACATGTCCGTGGCCGACAACATGGGCTTCGCGCTGAAGATCGCCGGCACGCCCAAGGCGGACATCCGCAAGCGCGTGGAGGAGGCCGCGAAGATCCTCGACCTCACGGAGTACCTGGACCGCAAGCCGAAGGCCCTGTCCGGTGGCCAGCGCCAGCGCGTCGCCATGGGCCGCGCGATCGTCCGCGAGCCCCAGGTGTTCCTCATGGACGAGCCGCTGTCGAACCTCGACGCCAAGCTCCGCGTCCAGACCCGCACGCAGATCGCGTCGCTGCAGCGCCGCCTCGGCGTCACGACGGTCTACGTCACGCACGACCAGACCGAGGCCCTCACCATGGGTGACCGGATCGCCGTGCTCAAGGACGGCCTCCTGCAGCAGGTCGGCACGCCGCGCGAGATGTACGACAGCCCGTCCAACGTCTTCGTCGCGGGCTTCATCGGCTCCCCGGCGATGAACATCGGCTCCTTCCGGGTCGCCGACGGCGCCGCGCAGCTCGGCCAGACGCGCATCCCGCTCGAGCGCACCGTCCTGTCGGCGATCACCGACGAGGACAAGGGCCACATCACGATCGGCTTCCGTCCCGAGTCGCTCGACGTCGTGAGCCAGGCGCACGAGAGCGCGTTCCCCGTCGAGGTCAACCTCGTCGAGGAGCTCGGCTCGGACGCGTTCCTCTACGGCGCCATCGCCAACGCCGGTGCCGAGGCCCGCGAGATGCACTCGGGCGCCGGCGACGCGCAGGTCATCGTGCGCGTCGACCCGCGTCAGGTCCCCCGCAAGGGCGAGACGGTCTGGGTCGCCATCCGGCCCGGGGAGCGCCACGCGTTCTCCGCCGCCACCGGTCAGCGCATCGCCGTAGTCTGACCTCAGGACCCGCGAAGGGGCGGGGCGGCTCCGGCCGTCCCGCCCCTTCGGCATTCCGCACCCGCCGCTCGCGCCGTCAGCAACCGAGCGCCCAGCAGACCGAGGACGCCGCCGTGCCCCAGTCCCTCCAGATCACCGCCGCTGCCCCGGACCCGGCCCTCCTGGACCTGCCCTGGGACGTGCCCCTCGAGGAGTGGCCCGACAAGGTGCTGGCCGCCCTCCCCCGCGGCATCTCGCGGCACGTGGTGCGGTTCGTGAAGATGTCGGGGCGGGTCATCGCGATCAAGGAGATCGGGGAGACCGTCGCCTTCCGGGAGTACGAGCTCCTGCGCGCCCTCCAGCGGCTGCGCGTGCCGAGCGTGGTGCCGGTCGGCGTCGTCAACGGCCGCCGGGACGCCTCGGGCGAGCGGCTCGAGACGTGCCTGGTCACCCAGCACCTGCAGTTCTCGCTGCCCTACCGGGCCCTGTTCAGCCAGCAGCTCCAGCCGGACACCACGACGCGCCTGGTGGACGCCCTCGCCGTCCTCATGGTGCGCCTGCACCTCACCGGCTTCTACTGGGGCGACGTGTCGCTGTCCAACACGCTCTTCCGGCGGGACGCGGAGACCTTCGCGGCGTTCCTCGTCGACGCGGAGACCGGGGACCTGCACGACCGGCTCTCGGACGGCCAGCGCGCCTACGACCTCGAGGTCGCCCGCGTGAACGTCATCGGCGAGCTCATGGACCTCGAGGCCGGGGAGCTGCTCGAGTCCGGTGTCGACACGGTGGCGATCGGCGCCGCCCTCGTGGAGCGCTACACCGAGCTCTGGGACACGCTCACCGGTGCGGAGTCCTTCAGCACCGGCGAGCGCTGGCGCGTGGCGGCCCGCATCGAGCAGCTCAACAGCCTGGGCTTCGACGTCGGCGAGCTGGACATCACGACCGACGTGGACGGCACGACCGTGCACATCCAGCCCAAGGTCGTCGACGCCGGTCACCACGCCCGGCGCCTCATGCGCCTCACGGGCCTGGACGTCCAGGAGAACCAGGCGCGCCGCATGCTCAACGACCTGGACTCCTACGCCGCCGCGGCCGACCGCCAGGGCGAGGAGGAGGAGTTCGTCGCCCACGACTGGCTGACGACGGTGTTCGAGCCGGCCGTCCGCGCCGTGCCCCGCGAGCTGCGCGGCAAGCTGGAGCCGGCCCAGATGTTCCACGAGATCCTCGACCACCGCTGGTACATCTCCAGCGAGCAGGGCCGGGACGTCCCCCTGCCGGAGGCGGTCGCGAGCTACGTCGAGAAGGTGCTGCGCGCCCGCCCGGACGAGAAGGCCGTCCTCGGGGTCAGCGACACCGCGGTGCTGCCGGTCGTCCGCGACTGACCTGCCGCCACGCGGCGGACCGGCCGGCCGCATGCCGCGGATCGCGGCCGGCCGGCGGGTCCCCCGCCGGCCGCTCTCACCCCTCGGCGGTCTCCGTGCGGCGCAGCCGGTCGACCTCGTAGAGGCTGACGCCGGCGGCGACGCCGGCGTTGAGCGACTCCACGGCGCCCCGGATCGGGATCGAGGCGATGACGTCGCACGTCTCGCGCACCAGGCGGCCCAGGCCCTTGCCCTCGGAGCCGACCACGAGGACCAGCGGCTCGGTCGCGGTCTCCAGGGCGGCCACCTCGGTGGTCCCGCCCGCGTCCAGCCCGACGACGAAGCAGCCCGCCTTCTGCAGCTCCTCCAGCGCCCGCACGAGGTTGGTCACCTTGGCGACGGGCACCCGGGCCGCGGCGCCGGCCGAGACCTTCCACGCCGCCGCCGTGACGCCGGCCGCGCGGCGCTCGGGCACGATCACGCCGTGGGCGCCGAACGCCCCCGCCGAGCGCAGCACGGCCCCGAGGTTGCGCGGGTCGGTGATGCCGTCGAGCGCGACGACGAGCGGCGCCTCCCCCGCGCGTTCCGCGCGCGCGAGGATCCGGTCGAGGTCCACGTAGCGGTACTCGGGGACCTGCATGGCCACGCCCTGGTGGACGAGGCCGTCGGTGAGCCGGTCCAGCTCGGGCTTGGTGACCTCGAGGATCGGCAGCCCCTTGTCCGCGGCGATCTTGAGGATCTCGCGCGTGCGCTCGTCGCCGGCGATGCTGCGCGCCACCCAGACGCCGTCGCACGGGACCCCCGCGCGCAGGGCCTCCACGACGGAGTTGCGCCCGGAGACGATCTCCACGCCGCCCAGCTCCCGACGCCGCCGCGCAGCCGGCGTGGTCGAGCGGGTCGCGGGCGCCGCGGCGCCGCGGCGCTGGCCCGGGGTGTCCTTCCGGTCCTGCCGCTCCTGGGCCGCCTTGCGCTTGGCCGCCACGTGGTACGGCCGGTCCTCCGCCTTCGGCGTCGGGCCCTTGCCCTCGAGCGCGCGGCGGTTCTTGCCACCGGTCCCGGCGGACGCGCCCTTCTTGCTCCCGGGCTTGCGCGTCGCTCCGCGACGCTGGGAGTTGCCGGCCATCAGTCCTCCAGATCGGTGGCGAGCGCCCAGCGCGCGCCGGTCGGTGAGTCCTGGACGACGACGCCGGCCGCCGCGAGGCGGTCCCGCACGGCGTCGGCGGTCGCCCAGTCCTTGGTGGCGCGCGCGTTCGCGCGGGCCTCGAGCTCCGCCTGCACGAGCGCGTCGAGCGCCCGGGCCGCGCGGCTGTCGCCGTCGGCGGTCGTCCAGCGGGCCGGGTCCAGGCCCAGCACGTCGAGCATCGCGCGCACCGCGACCAGGTGCGCCCGGACCGTGCGTTCGTCGGCGTCGTCGGCCAGGGCCGTGTTGCCGGCGCGCACGTGCTCGTGCACGACGGCCAGGGCCGCCGAGACGTTGAGGTCGTCGTCCATCGCGGCGACGAACGCCGCCGGGAGGTCGCTCGACGCGACGTCGTCGGGGGTGGGTGTGCCGACCCGCTCCTGCGCGCGGGCCACGAAGCCCGCCAGGCGCGTCCAGGTCGCCTCCGCCTCGTGGAGGGTCTCGTCGGTCCACTCGAGCATCGACCGGTAGTGCACCGAGGCGAGCGCGTAGCGCAGCACGACCGGGGCGGCCTGCTCGAGGAGCACGGACACGAGCAGCGAGTTGCCCAGCGACTTGCTCATCTTGGCGCCGCCCTGGGTGACCCAGGCGCTGTGCAGCCACAGCGACGCGAAGTCGTGTCCGGCCGCCCGGGACTGCGCCTGCTCGTTCTCGTGGTGGGGGAAGCGCAGGTCCAGCCCACCGCCGTGGATGTCGAACGCGTCACCGAGGTAGCGCTGCGCCATCGCGGAGCACTCCAGGTGCCAGCCGGGCCGGCCCCGGCCGAACGGCGTGGGCCAGGAGGCGCCCAGCGGGTCGGTGTCCTTGACGCCCTTCCACAGCGCGAAGTCGCGGGGGTCGCGCTTGACCGGGGCGCCCTCGGCGGCGTCGGCGTCCGGGGAGGCCTCGAGGTCCTCCGGGCGCTGGTTGGTCAGCGAGCCGTACCCCGACCACGACCGCACGTCGAACCACACGTCGCCCGGGCCCGTGACGTACGCGTGGCCGCGCTCGACCAGCCGCTCCATGAGCTCGACCATCTCGGTGACATGGCCCGTCGCGCGCGGCTCGTACGTCGGCGGCAGCACGCCCAGGGCGTCGTAGGCGGCGGTGAACTCGCGCTCGTGCTGCTGCGCCCACGCCCACCACGGGACGCCGGCCTCGGCGGCCTTGGCGAGGATCTTGTCGTCGATGTCCGTGACGTTGCGGATGAGGGTGACGTCGTAGCCGCTGCGGCGCAGCCAGCGGACGAGGACGTCGAACGCCACGGCCATGCGGACGTGACCGATGTGCGGCGAGCTCTGCACGGTGGCCCCGCAGACGTACATGCCGACCCGCCCGGCGCGCAGGGGGACGAGGTCGCGCAGGGCGCGCGTCGCCGTGTCGAAGAGCTGGAGGGTCACCGCGCAAGGGTACCGGCGGGGCGTGCGGGCTGCGGGGCGCTCCGCGGACGAGCGCACCCGCAGGGACCCTCGGCCCTGGACGTGCGGCTGACCTGCGCGAAAGGATGGGGCATGGTGCGCAGCGTGGTGGCGACCGCCTACGGCGGACCCGAGGTCCTGGCAGTGGTGGAGACCGACGTGGGGGCCCCGGGCCCCGGTGAGGTGCTCCTCGACGTGAAGGCCGCGGGGGTGAACCCCGCGGACTGGAAGACGTACAACGGCACATGGGGCAGCGATCCCGCGAAGCTGCCGCTGCGCCTGGGCCTGGAGGTGGCGGGCGTCGTCGCCGCCGTCGGGCCGGACGTGGAGGGGCTCGCCGCGGGGGACGAGGTGATCGGCTGGCCCGTGCGGGGCGCGTACGCCGACCGCGTGGTGGTCAAGGCGGAGACGCTCGTGGCCCGCCCGCCGTCGCTCGAGTGGGCACCGGCCGGCGGCCTCCTGCTCACCGGGACGACCGCGTGGCACGCGGTGACCGCCGTCCACGCCGGGGCGGGCGACACCCTCCTGGTGCACGGGGCCGCCGGCGGTGTGGGCGCGATGGTGGTCCAGCTCGCACGGCTGCGGGGGGCGCGCGTCGTGGGCACCGCCTCGGCCGCGAACCACGAGCACCTCGTCGAGCTCGGGGCCCTGCCCGTCACCTACGGCCCCGGCCTCGCGGACCGGGTGCGGGCGGTGGCGCCCAAGGTCACGGCCGCGGTCGACACGGTCGGCACGGACGAGGCGCTGGACGTCTCCCTGGAGCTCGTCGGTGACCGCCGACGCGTCGCGACCGTCGCCAACTTCCACCGCGGACCTGCCCTGGGCATCCAGGTGCTCGGCCACGGACCCGGCGCGGACCCCGGCACCACCGTGCGCGCGGACGCCCGGCGCCGCCTCGTGGAGATGGCCGGCGACCGCCGCCTGCGGGTGCACGTGGGTGCCACCTACCACCTGGCCGACGTCGCCCGGGCCCACCGGGCGGGGATCGACGGCGTCGTGCGCGGGAAGATCGTGCTGGTGCCCTGAGTCCGGGCGCGTCCGGGCGGGCGGCTCCGGGCGCGGGCGGCTCGAGGGCGCCGCCCTCAGGCGGGCGGGTCGACGAGGACGACGAGCGCCGTGGCGATCGCCGCGACGCCCTCGCCGCGGCCCGTCAGCCCGAGGCCGTCCGTCGTCGTCGCGGAGAGGCTCACGGGCGCACCGCAGGCCGCGGACAGGGCGGCCTGCGCCTCGGCGCGGCGCAGACCGACGCGGGGACGGTTGCCGACGACCTGCACGGCGACGTTGCCGATGCGGAACCCCGCCGCCCGCACACGGCGTGCCGCCTCACCCAGCAGAGCAGCACCGGAGGCGCCGGCCCACGCCGGGTCGGACGTGCCGAAGTTCGACCCGAGGTCGCCGAGCCCGGCGGCCGACAGGAGGGCGTCCGCCGCGGCGTGCGCCGCGACGTCCGCGTCCGAGTGGCCGTCGAGCCCCACCTCGCCCGGCCAGAGCAGGCCGCCGAGCCAGAGCTCCCGACCGCTGTCCGCCGCCGCGAAGGCGTGGACGTCGACCCCGATACCCGTCCGGGGCAGGGGCACCTCCACGGACCCGTCCTCGCGGCTCATGCCGGGACCCCGTCGGAGGCGACGCGGGCGGCGACCAGCGCCTCGGCCAGGAGCAGGTCCCGGGGCGTCGTGACCTTGACCGCGTCGAGGTGACCGGGCACGAGCGTCGTCTCGGCCCCGAGCACGGCGCACAGCTGCGCGTCGTCGGTCGCTGCCGTGGCCTCGTCGTCGGCGCGGTGGGCCGCCGCGGCGTGCGCACGTCGCAGCAGTCCGAGCTCGAAGCCCTGCGGCGTCTGGACGGCGCGCAGACGCGCCCGGTCGACGGCACGCACCCCGTCGTGCACCTCCACGACCGAGTCGGTGACGGGGACCACCGGGACGACGACGTCGGCGCCGTCCGCGACGGCCTCGGCCACCCGGACGACGACCTCGGGCGGGGTCAGGGCCCGCGCTGCGTCGTGGACGAGGACGATCACGCGCGCAGGGGCGGGTTGATCGCCCGCGACGGCAGCGGCGGCGTCACCGGTGGCCGCCGCACCCGTCACGGGGCCGCGCGGCGCGAGAGCGTCCAGCCCGGCCGCCACGGACGCCTGACGGGTGGGGCCGCCGACCACGCACCGGGCGGCGGCACGCACGCCGACGGCGGTGGCGTCGTCGACGGCCCGGCGGACAGCCCGCTCGAAGGCGTCGCGGTGCTCGGCGGGCACCGACACCACGACGTCGTCGACGACGCCCGAGGCCCACAGGCCGCGCAGGGCGTGGACGACGAGGGGCGTCCCGGCGACCGGGACGAGCGCCTTGGGCACGGTGTGACCGAGGCGGGAGCCGCTGCCGGCGGCGGTGAGGACGACGACGGCCCGCACCCCACCGTCACCCCGGAGGGCGGGCACGTCGTCCACGGGGCGGGAGCCGGGTGTGGGCGTGCGGGCCGTGGGTGGCGTCAGGACGCCAGGACCTCGTCGAGGATGGCCTCGGCCTTCTCCTCCTCGGTGTGCTCGGCGAGTGCGAGCTCCGAGACGAGGATCTGCCGGGCCTTCGCGAGCATGCGCTTCTCGCCCGCGGACAGGCCGCGGTCGGCGTCACGACGCGAGAGGTCGCGCACGACCTCGGCGACCTTGATGACGTCGCCCGAGGCGAGCTTCTCGAGGTTCGCCTTGTAGCGGCGCGACCAGTTGGTCGGCTCCTCGGTGTACGGGGCGCGGAGGACGTCGAAGACCTTCTCCAGGCCCTCCTGCCCCACGACGTCACGGACGCCGACCAGGTCGACGTTCTCGGCCGGGACCTCGATCGTCAGGTCGCCCTGGGCGACCTTGAGCTTGAGGTACATCTTCTCTTCGCCCCGGATGGTGCGCTTCTTGATCTCCTCGATCAGTGCAGCGCCGTGGTGCGGGTAGACAACGGTCTCGCCTACGGTGAAGGTCATGTCGCGGACGTCCCCTTTCGCGGAGGTCCACCTTACCACGGCGCGGGCGGCCCCTCCCGGGACCGCTGATTGTTTGCCCTGGTCAGCGCACTGACGCCTGTTCACCCGCGGCCGGACGAGCCTCGGTCCGACGCCGGGCCGGTCCGGGAGCGGGTCCGGGAGCGGGTCCGGGAGCGCGCCCTCGACCCCTCCTCTCGTCCTGCGCCGACGAGGCGCAGAGCCCCGCGGCCGCTGCCGCGGCCCCGCGCGTCCGCCCTCCGGCGGCGACGCCGGGGCCGCCCGGCGTGCCGGTATCCTCGGCGCAGTCCTCTCCGCCCCCGTGGCGCGCCCTCGACCGACGTGACCAGGAGATACCCGTGGCGAAGCGCTCGACCCCGTCCCCCCGCCGGCGCACGTCCGTGGCCGTGGCCCTCGCCCTCCCGGCCCTGCTCGCCGGGTGCTCCGCCACCAACCCGATCACGACGGACCTCGACTACGACCCGTCGGACGGCGTGAGCCAGCAGCTGGGCGACGTCCAGGTCGGCAACCTCATCGTCCTCACCGCGGAGGAGGGCGCGCCCGGCACGCTCCTGGGCTTCGTGGCGAACCGGGGTGCGCAGGACGCGTCGGTCGTCCTGGCCGTCGGCGGCGAGCAGAGCGGCAGCATCGACGTCCCCGCCGGCGGCACCGTTCGCCTGGGCCCGGACGGGGACGAGACCGTCGACCTGTCGGCCGTGCCGGGGATCCCCGGCAGCAAGCTCGAGGTCACGGTCACCAGCGACGTGAGCGGGGCGGCCAGCGTCGAGGTCCCCGTCCTGGACGGCACGCTGCCGGAGTACGCCGACCTCGTCCCCTGATCCCGCGCGGGCCCCGCCTGAGCGCGCAATCGGTGGTCCCGGCGCGACAGGTTCCGGATCTCTCCTTAGGTTGGTCAAGAGACGACCAAGCGAGTGGAGGACCGTGATGACGACCCACCGTGCGACCCACCGTGAGACCCGCCGTGCGACCCGTACCGGCCGGCTCGCCGCCGGAACCCTCCTGGCGGCCTCGGCACTGATCACCGGATGCTCCGCGACCAACCCCATCACGACAGACATCGCGTACCCGCCCTCCCACGGGCTGCCCGTCGACATCAGCGAGACGGCCGGCCTGGTGAACCTCATGGTGCTCACGGCCGAGGAGGGCGGGACCGGTGCGCTCTACGGCGCGGCGTGGAACAACAACACGGTCCCGGTCGACGTGACGGTCGCACTTCCCGACGGGACGGTGCTCGGCACGGTGGCCGTGCCGGCGGGCGGGACCGTCACGCTCGGCTCCGCCCAGGAGGAACAGGTCCGGGTGCCGGACGTCCCCGTGCCGCCGGGCGCCGTCATGGAGCTCGTCGTCGGGACCGACCGCGGCGGCCAGGTGACCGCGGCCGTCCCCGTGCTCGACGGCACCCTGCCCCCCTACGACCCGTTGGTGCCGGTCGCACCGTCGGACCGGGACGGCGCCGCGCAGTCCTGACAGGGGCGCGGCACCCGAGGGGCTCAGCGGCCGGGCTCAGCGACCGGGCTCAGCGACCGGGCTCAGCGACCCGGCTCAGCCGAAGCGACCGGAGATGTAGTCCTCGGTGGCCTGCACGGACGGCGTCGAGAACATCGTCCGGGTGTCGTCCATCTCGATGAGACGGCCGGGCTCACCCGTGCCCGCGATGTTGAAGAACGCCGTCCGGTCGCTGACGCGCGCGGCCTGCTGCATGTTGTGGGTGACGATGACGATCGTGTAGTCGTTCTTCAGCTCGGCGATGAGGTCCTCGATCGCGAGCGTCGAGATCGGGTCCAGTGCCGAGGCAGGCTCGTCCATGAGGAGCACCTGCGGCTTGACGGCGATCGCGCGCGCGATGCAGAGGCGCTGCTGCTGCCCGCCGGACAGCGAGGACCCGGGGCGGTCGAGGCGGTCCTTGACCTCCTTCCACAGGTTCGCGCCCTGCAGCGACTGCTCGACGAGCGTCTCGGCGTCGGCCTTGGAGATGCGACGGTTGTTGAGCCGGACACCCGCCAGAACGTTCTCCGCGATGGACATCGTGGGGAACGGGTTCGGCCGCTGGAAGACCATGCCGATCTGGCGCCGCACCGCGACGGGGTCCACGTCGGAGCCGTAGAGGTCGACGCCGTCCATCGTGACCGTGCCCTCGACGCGGGCGCCGGGGATCACCTCGTGCATCCGGTTGAGCGTCCGGAGGAACGTCGACTTGCCGCAGCCGGACGGGCCGATGAGAGCCGTGACCGAGCGCGGCTCGATCATCATCGAGACGTCCGCGACGGCACGGAAGCTGCCGTAGTAGACGTCGAGGTCCTTCACGTCGATGCGCTGGGCCATGGGTCTCTCTCTGTGTGCGCCGGAGGGTCGGTGCAGGTGGTGCGGGAGGGTCGGGGGGTCAGTGCCCGCGGGTCGGCGAGAACCACCGCGCGATGAGCCGGGCCAGGAGGTTGAGGACGAGCACGATGATGATGAGGACCAGCGCGGCCGCCCACGCCCGGTCGAAGTTGATCGTCGCGATGCAGTCCAGCTGCTCCGGTCGGCAGGGCACGAGGCCCTGCTGGTACTGCCGGAACACGTACACCGGCAGGGTCATCATGCGACCCTCGAAGAGGTTGTAGTTGATCGAGTCGATGACGCCCAGGGTGATGAGCAGCGGCGCCGTCTCCCCGATGACGCGGGCGACCGCGAGCATGATGCCCGTGACGATGCCCGCCGCGGAGGTGCGCAGCACGACCTTGACGATCGTCAGCCACTTCGGGACGCCCAGGGCGTAGGCGGCCTCGCGCAGCTCGTTGGGGACGAGTCGCAGCATCTCCTCGCTGGAGCGCACGACCACGGGGGTCATGAGCACGGAGAGCGCGACCGCTCCGACGACGCCGAACCGGACCCCCGGGCCGAAGAACACGGCGAAGAGCGCGTAGGCGAACAGTCCCGCGACGATGGACGGGATGCCCGTCATGACGTCCACGAAGAACGTCACCCAGCGCGCCAGCCGCCCCGTGCCGTACTCGACGAGGTAGATCGCCGTGAGCAGACCGATCGGGACCGAGATGAGCGCGGCGAACCCCGTGACCAGGAGCGTCCCGATGATCGCGTGGTGGATGCCGCCGGCGTCCATGCCGCCGAAGACACCGCGCATGGAGACGGCCAGGAAGTACGGGCTGAGCCGCTCGAACCCGTTGACCAGCACGGTCCAGACGAGCGACAGGAGCGGCACGAGGGCCACGAGGAACGCGAGCGTGACGACGCCGCGCATCGTCCGGTCGACGAGCTTGCGGCGGGTGTCGGGGCGGGTGAGCACGTCCCGCGTGCTCGGCGCGGCGCCGGTCGCGCGGCCGGAGGTGGTCGTCGTCGTCATCAGTTCGCCCCGGAGAAGTCGGCGCGGCGGGCCACGACCCAGCGCGCGAGCATGTTGACCGCCAGCGTGATGACGAACAGCGCCAGGCCCGTGGCGATGAGCGCGCTGACACCCAGCGGGCTCGCCTCGGGGAACTGCAGCGCGATGTTCGCCGCGATGGTCTGCTGCCGGCCGGCGAGGAGCAGCGCCAGGCTGTAGGTGAGCCCGGGCGAGAGGATCATGAGGACCGCCATCGTCTCGCCGAGCGCGCGGCCGAGCCCCAGCATCGAGGCGCTGATGACGCCGGAGCGACCGAACGGGATGACGGCCATCCGCACCATCTCCCACCGCGTGGCGCCGAGCGCGAGCGCGGCCTCCTCGTGCAGGCGGGGGGTCTGCAGGAAGACCTCGCGGGAGACCGCGGTGATGATCGGCAGGATCATGACCGCCAGCACCACCCCGACCGTCATCATGACGCGGGCCGGGGTCGCGGCGGGACCCTCGAACAGCGGGATCCACCCCAGCGTCTCGCTGAGCCACTGCCAGACCGGCTGCACCAGCGGCGCGAGCACGAGGCCGCCCCACAGGCCGTACACGACGCTCGGGATGGCGGCGAGGAGGTCGACCACGTAGCCGAGGGCGCTGGACAGCCGCCGGGGCGCGTAGTGGGAGATGAAGAGCGCGATGCCGATGGCGACCGGCACGGCCAGGAGCAGGGCGAGGACCGCGGCGACGAGGGTGCCGAAGATCAGCGGACCGACGTACGTCAGCAGCGAGCCGTCGTCGGGGATCCAGCTGATGCTCGTCAGCTCCTCGGCCCCCGCCGTGAGCGCGGGCCAGGCCTCGAGCAGGAGGAAGCCGGCGACGGCGGCGAGGACGATCAGGATGAGGGCGCCGGCTCCGGTGGACAGGCCCGCGAAGATGCGGCCCGCGCGGTCCCGCGTGGACGCGCGGCGGACCGCGGGGGCCGGAGCCGCAGGGGTGGTCGGCTCGGTGGTCACATCGCCTCCTGGCTGATGGCCTCGACGACGGGCAGGACCTGCTCGCGCAGGGCGTCGGAGATCGGGGCGGAGCCGGCGGCCTGCGCCGCGGCGGCCTGGCCCTCCTCGCTCGCGACGTAGGACAGGAAGGCCCCGACGAGCTCGGCGTCGGCCGCGTCGGCGTAGGCCGTGCAGGCAAGGGTGTAGGAGACGAGCACGAGCGGGTAGGCGCCGGGGGCCGTCGTGTCGCGGTCCAGCTCCACGACGAGGCTCGCCTCGGGCCGGCCCTCGGCGCGCGGCGACGCGTCGACGACGGCGGCGGCGGCCTCGGGCGAGAACGGCACCCACTCCTCGCCGACGCCGAGGGCCACCGTCCCGAGCGTCCCGGCACGCGAGGCGTCCGCGTACGTGATGGTGCCCTGGCCGTCCTGGACCGTCTGCACGACCCCGGACGTGCCCTGGGCGGACTGGCCGCCGGTGAGCGGCCAGTTGCCGCTCGGGTCGAACGTCCAGACGTCCGGCGCGGCCTCGTGGAGGTACTCGGTGAAGTTCTCCGTGGTGCCGGACTCGTCCGAGCGGTTCACCGGGGTGATGCCCAGGTCCGGCAGGGCCACCCCGGGGTTGTCCGCCGCGATGCGGGGGTCGTCCCACCGGGTGATCTCCCGGGCGAAGATCCCCGCGATCGTCGCGGCGGACATGTTCAGGGAGGTGACGCCCTCCAGGTTGAACATCACCGCGATGGGCGAGATGTACAGGGGCAGCTCCGCGACCGCACCGGGCGCGCAGCGCTCCTGGGCCGCGGCGAGCTCCTCCTCGTCGAGCGGGGCGTCCGAGCCCGCGTAGGCGATGCCGCCCTCGACGAACTGGGTGCGCCCGCCGCCGGAGCCCACCGGGTCGTAGGCGACGCTGACGTCGGGGTTCGCCGACTGGAACCCGGCGATCCACGCCTGCATCGCGGCCTCCTGGGCGCTCGAGCCGGCGCCGGCCACGGTCCCTGTCAGGCCCTCGACCTCGGGGGCGGCGCCGTCGCCGGCGGCCCCCTCCTGCGCCGCCGGGCCGGGCCGCCACGGGTGGTTCAGCGGGTCGTCGGAGCCGCAGGCCGTGAGCGTCAGCGCGGCGACGACGGCGACCGCGGCGGCGGCCACCCGGCCACCGGGCGACCCGGGCGTCCGCCGCCCCTGAGAGGGGGCGAGTGCGCGGGGTGCGGCCGACGGGACGGCGTGGGGGGTCTGACGCAGGCGCGTCACGGCTCTCCGTTCGGGTGGGTCGGGCCAGCGGGGTGCGCGGCCGGGACAACAGTACGAGGGTGCCCTACCGCGCGGTCGCCCCTGGGTGAACGGCAGGTGAACGAGGGGCGAAGAGTTCCTGGCGCGGGCACGCGAACGGCCGGCGGTCTCCCCCCGGGACCACCGGCCGTCCTCGTGCGTGCCGTCCGTTCCCCCCGGAACGGCCGGCACGACAGACTCAGGAGATCGAGTCGACGATCTCCATCACGTTGGCGCGCATCTCCTCGGAGATGGGCGCCGAGCCCGCGGCGCCGGCCGCCTGCTGCTGGCCCTCCTCGCTGGCGACGTAGGTGAGGAACGCCTTGACGAGCTCGGCCGTGGCCGGGTCCTCGTAGGTGGTGCAGGCCAGCGAGTACGACACGAGCACGATCGGGTAGGTGCCCGCCGCCGTGGTGTCACGCTCGAGCTCGCGGACGAGGCTCGCCTCGCCGCGGCCCTCGGCCAGCGGGGACGCGTCGACGACGGCGGCCGCGGCCTCCGGCGAGTACGGCACGAACTCGTCGCCGACCTGCACGGCGACGGTGCCCAGCGAGCCGGCCCGCGAGGCGTCGGCGTACGTGACGGCGCCCTCGGCCTCGGTCACGGTCTGGACCACGCCGGACGTGCCCTGGGCGGACTGCGTGCCGGAGATGGGCCAGTCACCGCTCGCCTCGTGCGGCCAGGCGTCGGCGGCCGCGGCGGCGAGGTACTCGGTGAAGTTCTCGGTGGTGCCGGACTCGTCCGAGCGGTTGACCGGCGTGATCGCCAGGTCCGGGAGCTCGACGTCGGGGTTGTCGGCGGCGATCTCCGGGGCGTTCCACTGCGTGATCTCGCCGGCGAAGATCCCGGCGACCGTCTCCGGCGTCATGTTGAGCGAGTCGATGCCCGGAAGGTTGAACATCACGGCGATCGGCGAGATGTAGAGCGGGAGCTCGGCGGCGTCGCCCGGCGCGCAGCGCTCGGCGGCCAGGGCCGTCTCCTCCTCGTCCAGGGCCGCGTCCGAGCCGGCGAACGCCACGCCGCCCTCGACGAACTGGGTCCGGCCGCCACCCGAGCCGACCGGGTCGTACGCCACGGTGACGTCCGGGTTCGCGCTGCCGAAGCCCGCGATCCACGCCTGCATGGCGGACTCCTGCGAGCTCGCACCGGCACCGGAGAGCTGACCGCTCAGCTCGCCCGTCGCGCCGGACTCGGCGTCGGTGGTCGGGTCGTCCGTGGCGGCGTCGGAGCCGCACGCGGTGAGGGTCAGGGCCAGCACGCCCACGGCAGCGAGGGCGGCGATGCGGCTCGTGCGCTGAAGCTTCACGGTGTTCCGTCCTGTCGTCACGCCACCGGTCGGGTACCGGCGGTCGGTGTCGACGGCGACGCTAGGGAGCCCGCGTGACCGGTTCCGGTGCCGGGGCTGAACGCCGGGTGAACGGCCGGCGGACGTTCGTGATCACGGCCGGGGGCCCGGTGGCCGGCAGCCGGGGCCCGAGGTCCTCGCTGCCCTCGGGCCCCCGACGCCGACCGCTCAGGCCGACGTGTCGTCGTCGGCCAGCTTGTAGCCCAGGCCCCGCACCGTGAGGAGGCGCACCGGTGCGGCCGGGTCCTTCTCGATCTTCGCGCGCACCCGCTTGACGTGGACGTCGAGGGTCTTGGTGTCCCCCACGTAGTCCGAGCCCCACACGCGGTCGATGATCTGACGGCGGGTGAGCACCCGGCCGGCGTTGCGCAGGAGCAGCTCGAGCAGCTCGAACTCCTTGAGCGGGAACGACGTCCGCTCCCCGTCGACCTCGACCACGTGCCGGTCCGGGTCCAGGCGCAGGCCGCCGACGGCGAGGACCTGCTCGTCGTCGTCCTCCGCGGGCTCGGAGCGCCGGCGCAGCACCGCCTTGACCCGGGCGAGCAGCTCCCGGGAGGAGTAGGGCTTCGTGACGTAGTCGTCGGCGCCCAGCTCGAGACCGACGACCTTGTCGATCTCCGAGTCCTTGGCCGTCAGCATGATCACCGGGACGGTGCTGCGCTGCCGCAGCCGCAGGATCACCTCGGTGCCCGACAGCCCGGGGAGCATGACGTCCAGGAGGACGAGGTCCGCCCCGCCGCGCTCGAACTCCTCCAGCGCGGTGACCCCGTCGGCGGCGACGGAGACGTCGTAGCCCTCCTTGCGCAGGAGGTAGGAGAGGGGGTCGCGGTAGGACTCCTCGTCCTCGACCACGAGGATGCGGGTCATGGGGCGGCTCCTTCGTCGGGCGGGCCGGTGGGGGCGGCCGGGGCGGTGGTGGCGAGGGCGTCCGGTGCGAGCGGCAGCCGGACGGTGAACGTGGAGCCGTGGCCGAGCTGGGACCACACGGAGACCTCTCCCCCGTGGTCGGCGACGACGTGCTTGACGATGGACAGCCCGAGGCCCGTGCCGCCGGTGTCGCGCGACCGTGCCGGATCCACCCGGTAGAACCGCTCGAACAGCCGGGGCTGCGCCTCGGTCGGGATGCCGATGCCCTGGTCGACGACGGCGACCTCCACGGCGTCCGCCTCGGGACGCAGCGTCGTGCCCACGGCGACCCGCGTGCCGGGCTCGGAGTACGCCACCGCGTTGTCCAGGAGGTTCCGCACAGCGGTGACGAGCAGGTCGTGCGAGCCGAGGACGACGGCGCCGCGCGGCACGGGGCCGACGTCGATCTCGATGCCCTTGCCGGTCGCCGTCGTGCGGGAGCGGTCCGCCGCCTCGTGCACGACGTCGGTGAGGGCGATCGTCGTGGCCGCGACGAGCGGGTCGGCCACCTGGAGCCGGGAGAGCTGGATGACCTCCTGGACCAGCGCGGCGAGCCGCGCGGCCTCCGTCTGCATGCGCCCGGCGAAGCGGCGCACGGCGTCCGGGTCGTCCGCGGCGTCCTGGACGGTCTCGGACAGGAGGGCGAGCGCGCCGACGGGCGTCTTGAGCTCGTGGGAGATGTTGACGACGAAGTCGCGCCGGATCGCCTCGAGACGGCGCGCCTCGGTCCGGTCCTCGGCGAGGAGGAGCACGTGGTGGTCCCCGAGCATCGCGACGCGGACCTGCATGACGAGCGTCCCGCCGCCGACGGCGCTGCGGGGCAGCGCGTGCTCCTCGTCCCGGACCCGACCGTCGGCGACGACGTCCAGGACCATCCGCTCGAGGACGGGGTGCTGGAACCGGTCGTCCCGGACCAGGCCGACCGTGCGCGCCGTCGGGCTCGCGCGCACCACGCGACCGTCGGTCTCGGCGACCACGGCCGCCGAGCGCAGGGCGGCGAGCACCTCGGTCGCCCCGCGGTCGAGCACGTCCCGCCCCTCGGGCGGGTCCGGCTCGTCCCGCCCCCCGGCGGCGGCGCCGTGAGCCGCCCGGGGCGAGCGGCCCACCAGCAGGCCGACGACGACGCCGAGGACGGCGGCCACGAGCACGGCGACCACCATGGTCCCGACGGCCACCTGAGCCACGCCGTCGGCGAGCGGGGTCTCGATCACCAGGTCAGGGTATGTTCGCAAGCAGGGGTCGGGGGCCACGCCACGGGTGACGTCGGCTCCAGGACGGCAGATGTTCACCGTCCGGTCCGGAACCGTTCACCCGACGCTGCGACCCTGTCCCGGCACTGCGACGAGAGGGAACTGATGCGGGACATCTTCACGGCCGAGCTGACGCAGCTCGGCGAGGACCTCCAGGCGATGAGCCGGCTGGTCGAGTCGGCGATCTCCTCGGCGGGGACGGCGCTCCTGGAGGGCGACGTGGCCCTGGCCGAGAACGTCATCGCCGACGACAGCACCATCGACGCCATCGAGCGTGACCTGGACGAGCGGTGCGTCGCGCTCCTGGCCCAGCAGCAGCCGGTCGCCCGCGACCTGCGGATCGTCGTCACGGCGCTGCGCATGAGCGCCTCGCTGGAGCGGATGGGCGACCTCGCGCGGCACGTCGCGGAGGTCGCGCGGCTGCGCTACCCCGGTCGGGCCATGCCCCCCGAGCTGGAGCCGCTGTTCCGGCAGATGCACGACAGCGCCGTCCGCGTCGCGCAGCGGGTCACGACCGTGCTCGGGTCGCACGACCTCGAGCTGGCCGAGGAGATCGAGCGCGACGACGACAACCTGGACCGCCTGCACCACGAGACGTTCACGGCCACGCTGGGCGGGGATCTCACCCTGACGCCGCAGCAGGTCGTGGACGTGACGCTGCTGGGCCGCTACTACGAGCGCTTCGGGGACCACGGCGTCTCGGTCGCCCGGCGCATCGTCTACCTGGTCACCGGGGAGCTCGACGAGCACGGCGGCCCCTGACCGCCCGAGGCCGCGCTGAGCACGGGCAGCGGCCGGCACGCCAGGACGTACGACGACGCCCGCCGCCCCTCGCAGGGGTGGCGGGCGTCGTCGTGCGTGCGGGTGTCAGCGACCCTGGTTCGCGACCGCCTTGATCGCCTCGGCGGCGGCGTCGGGGTCCAGGTACCGGCCGCCCTTCGTGACCGGCTTCAGCGTCTCCTCGTCCAGCTCGTAGAGCAGCGGGATGCCCGTGGGCACGTTGAGGCCCGCGATCGTCTCGTCGTCGATGTCGTCGAGGTACTTGATGATGGCGCGCAGCGAGTTGCCGTGGGCCGCGACGAGGACGGTCTTGCCGGACTGCAGGTCCGGCACGATGTCGCTGTCCCAGTACGGCAGGGCACGCTCGAGGACGTCCTTGAGGCACTCGGTGCGCACGACCGGGGCGTCCGCGTAGCGCGGGTCCGCGTCCTGCGAGAACTCCGAGCCCAGCTCGATCTGCGGCGGCGGGACGTCGTAGGAGCGGCGCCACAGCATGAACTGCTCCTCGCCGAACTCCGCGAGGGTCTGCTTCTTGTCCTTGCCCTGCAGGGCGCCGTAGTGGCGCTCGTTGAGGCGCCAGTGACGGCGCACGGGGATCCAGTGGCGGTCGGCGGCGTCGAGGGCCAGGTTCGCGGTGGTGATCGCGCGACGGAGCAGCGACGTGTGCACGACGTCCGGGAGCACGCCCGCGTCGGTCATCAGGGTGCCGCCGCGCTTCGCCTCCTCGACGCCCTTCTCGGACAGCGCGACGTCCACCCAGCCGGTGAACAGGTTCTTGGCGTTCCACTCGCTCTCGCCGTGGCGGAGCAGCACGAGGGTGTAGGTCATGGTGGCCATCCTGCCGCATCGTCGCGGGCCCGCTCCGGGACCGTCCCAGGTCCGGACGGCCCCTGGGGCGGCCGCTCGGACGGCGTCGGGCGGCCCTCTCAGGCGGTGGCGCGCGACGGCATCCGGCGCCGGCAGGCGTCGTACACGTCGACGACGGCCTCGGCGGCCGACTCCCAGCCCAGCCGTCGCGCGTGGTGCCCGGCGCCGACGCCGAGGGCCG
>NZ_AXCW01000066.1 GCF_000603945.1 Actinotalea ferrariae CF5-4
CCAGGCCCCCGCCGCGGGCCGCCAGCTCGGCCCGCTGCGTGGGCCCCGCCACGGCCTCCTCGACGACGCGCTCCAGCGCCGCGCGCGCGTCGACCTGCCCCTGCACGGCCTCCGCCAGCTCGTCGACCCAGGGGCGCAGGGCCTTGAGGGTGCCCCGCTGCGTCCGCAGGATCACCGAGCGGGCGCGGTCCGACCCCGCCACCATGGCGAGCCAGCGCCGCACCGGCGCGACGGCGCGGTGCTCCAGGAGGCCCTGGTGGGGGCCCTGGTCGGGTACCACGAAGAGCGGCACCGTGGTCATGCCGCGCTCGCGGAGCCGCTGCATGAGGTCCGTGCGGACCGTCGTGACCGCGTCGGCCGGGACCCGGTTGAGCACCATCGCCATGGACGTGCCGCGCTCGGCGGCCTGGGCCAGCGCCTGCCACGGCACGGCGTCCCCGTAGCGGGCCGCGGTCGTGACGAACACCCACAGGTCTGCGGCGTCGAGCAGACGCTGGGCGACGGTGCGGTTCGACGCCAGGAGCGAGTCGAGGTCCGGCGCGTCGACCAGGGCGATGCCCCGCGGCACCTCCACGCGCACGACGACGTCGACGTCCTCCAGCAGCGGGTGCTCGGCCAGGAGCTCGGCGTCGGCGGGGTGGTGGGCCAGGACGGGTCGGCGCGTGGTCGGGCGCAGGACGCCCGCCGGCGAGACCTCCTCGCCGACGACGGAGTTCACGAGGGTCGACTTGCCGGCTCCCGTGCTCCCGGCGACCACGACGACGGCGGGCGCCGACAGCTCGCGCAGCCGCGGCAGCAGCTGGTCGTCGAGCTGCTCGAGCAGCTCGCGACGGCGCTCCTCCGCCCGGTCCGCCCCCGCCAGGCGCAGGACGAAGCGGGTCCGGTCCAGGTCGCGGCGCAGGTCGCCGACCGCGTCGAGGAGGTGGTCGCTCGCCCGGGGCCGCAGCTCGCCGTCCTCGTCAAGACGTGGGCCCGGACGCGCCGCCGGCGCCGCACGGCCCGCACCCACGGGCGGCGCCGAGGCGGGGCGGTCGACGTCAGCGGGCACGGCCCAATCCTCCCGTCTGCGGAGGTGTGGACCAAACGCGCGCGCCGGGGCGCCGGTGCCGGACGGAGGCGTGAACCACCGGCGCGGCGGACGGCGGCCACTAGGCTGGTCCCCGCCCGCCGGGCGCCGGCCCCCGTAGCTCAGTGGATAGAGCATCGGACTTCTAATCCGCAGGTCGCAGGTTCGAATCCTGCCGGGGGCGCCGACATCACGTCGGGTGGCGCGATCGACGGGCGCCCGAAATTGAGGTGACCGACGACGGCACCGGTTGGTTCAGTGGTCCCACCGCGGTGAACGGACCTGGCCAGTCCCCGTTGCCCAGTCCTTCCACCTCTCGGAGCCCGTCATGCACCCCTCCCTCCTCTACGACGTCGCCGTGCGCGAGCACGAGGAGCAGCTCGCGCTGCACGCCCGGCGGCACGAGACCGCCCTGGCGACCCGCGACCGCGCGGACCGGCCGACGGGCAGGCGCACGGCGCCCCCCGCCCGCACCGTCCTGCGCCGCGTCCACCGGTCGATCCGCAGGACCTCCGCCCCCGCCGGGGCACCCGCTCAGCGGCCGGCCGCCACCGCGCGGCCGGCCGCTGACGGCCACGCCCTCGCCGCCTGAGCGGCGGGCGTCGAGGGTCGCCGGACCCCGGCGACGACCCCGTATTGTGACCGCGTGAGCCCTGCCAGCCAGCCCAACGACAAGATCGTCTGGATCGACTGCGAGATGACGGGGCTCGACCTGTCCCGCGACGCCCTCGTCGAGGTCGCCGCGGTGGTCACCGACTCCGAGCTCACGGTCCTGGGCGAGGGTGTCGACGTCGTCATCGCGCCGCCCGCGGAGTCCCTGGAGCAGATGGACGACTTCGTCCGCGCGATGCACACCACCTCGGGCCTGCTCGAGGCCCTGCCCGGCGGCACCACCCTCGCGGACGCGCAGGACCAGGTCCTGGCGTACCTGCGCGAGTGGGTCCCGGAGGCGGGCAAGGCACCGCTGGCCGGGAACTCGGTCGGCACCGACAAGGCCTTCCTCGACCGGGACATGCCCGACCTCGTGGGGCACCTGCACTACCGGGTCGTGGACGTGTCCTCGATCAAGGAGCTCGCGCGGCGCTGGTACCCGCGCATCTACTTCGCCTCGCCGGAGAAGACGGGCGGCCACCGTGCCCTCGCCGACATCCTGGAGAGCATCGACGAGCTGCGGTACTACCGCGCCGCGATGCTCGTGCCCCCGCCGGGCCCCGACTCGGCTGCCGCGAAGGCCATCGCCGCGCAGGTCGCCGCGACCTCGGTCCGCGGCACCCGCTGACGACCCGGCCGTCCGACGACGAAGGCCCGTCCTCGCGAGCGCTGCTCGCCCGGACGGGCCTTCGACCTGCATGGGGTGGCTAACGGGACTTGAACCCGCGACCCCCTGGACCACAACCAGGTGCTCTACCAACTGAGCTATAGCCACCACGGACCACCCTCGCCGCGAACGGCGACCCGTCGCCGGGGCGTGGACCGGCGAGAAGTCTACCGGCTCCCGCGCAGTGCTCGGGACCGCGGGGACGACGGACCCGAGAGGCCCGCACGCCCCCTGGGGGTGTCAGCCTGCCGCGCGCTCCGCCCGGGCGGCGATCGCGTCGGCCAGCCGGTCCAGGGCGCCGTCGGCGTAGGACGGGAAGAGCGACGGCTCGACGAGCTCGAGCTCCATGAGCACCGGCCGCCCGTCGTCGTCGGAGACGACGTCGACGCGGGCGTACAGGAACGGCAGGTGGTCGTCCGCCCCGGGGGCGTCGGGCTGGGCGTCGAGCAGCTGCCGTGCCGTCGCGATCACCTCGTGGGCCATCTCGACCTCCTCCGGCGAGGCCTCGACCGCGCTGATGCGCTCCTCCTTGTAGAGCCCGTCGACGGCGACGTCGCGGCCGTCGAGCATCGCGCCCTTGAGGACGCTGTGGGAGTACTCCCCCGCGACGAACACGTGGGCCCGCTCGCCGACCGTGTCCACGCTGGTCAGGTACCGCTGCGCCATGACGGTGCGGTCCTCCCCGAGCAGACGGCGTGCGTGCGCGATCGCCAGGCCCCGGGACTGCGGGTCGATCGCCGTGTAGCGGCCGGTGTCGAGGCTGCCCGCGGACACCGCCGGCTTGATCACCATCTCGCCGTGCGCCGGGAAGCGGGTGTGCAGGGCGCGGGAGGACAGGTGGCGCTCGGGCTCCAGCCACTGCGTGGGCACGATCCGCACGCCGGCGGCCTCGAGCTCGCGGAGGTAGTGCTTGTCCGTGTTCCACCGGATGACGGCCAGCGGGTTCACCAGTCGCGCCACGCCGCAGACCCGCTCCGCCCACGCGAGGAACTCGTCGCGGCGCTGGGCGTAGTCCCACGCGGAGCGCACGACCACGAGGTCGTACTCCTCCCAGCGGACCGCCTCGTCGTCCCAGACGACGGCGTCCGCGCTCACGCCGCGCGCGGCGAGGGCGTCCAGGAGCGGGGTGTCCTCCGGGTCGAGGTCCGGCAGGCGGGAGCAGGTCACGAGTCCGATGCGGGTCACGGTGACACCCTAGACAGCGGTGGCGCACACCGTGAGGCAGGACCATGCACATGCGTGCACACCAGGGCGGTACCGGCTGACCCGAACGGGTGGGCGACCCCGCGAGGGACGCTCCCCGTGGTGCCGACCACCGCGATCTAGGCTTTCATCGGGGGAGGGTGGGGGCCCGGTCGCGCGGCGGCCGGGCAGCAGGCCGGACCGACACGGAGGAACGGGTCGAGGATGATCGAGGCGCTGGGTCGCGAGCACGACGGGGAGTCGTCGGGCATGACGCTGCACGAGGAGCCGGAGCGCTCCGTCGTCGAGGTCTTCGGCGAGGTCGACCTCGCCGTGCGGCAGAACGCCGGGCCCCTGTGCCAGGCCGTCGCCGACCGCGGGCTGCCGGTGGTCATCGAGGCAGGACGGGTGTCCTTCGTCGACTCCGCCGGCATGTCGATCCTCGTGCGGCTCGCCCGTGACGCGGAGGCCGGGGGCTACGCGGTCGAGCTCCACCACGCGCCGTGGATGCTCCGCGAGCTCATGACCATCACCGGCGTCGACCGCCTCCTCCCGTTCGCCGACGGACCCGAGGCGGACGCGGGACCGGACGCCGGCCCGGACGCACCGGCGCTGCGCTGACCTCCCGCGCTGCCCCCGCTGCGCTGAACCTTCCGTGCTGAACCTTCCGTGCTGATCGTTCCGGGCTGATCCTTCCGGGCGCGCGCCCGACGGTCAGCTGGCCGGCCCCGCGTCGGCGGGCTGCGCCGACGCGACCGTGCGGCGCACCGCCCGCAGGAGCGCGTCGGCGGTGACGTGACCGACGACGGCGCCGCCGGCCGTCACCGGGACGCCGTCGGGCGCGGCGGCCAGGGCCTGGAGGACGACGTCGAGGCGGTCCCCCAGCGCGACCGTCGGCCCCCCGTCTCCCCCGGTGGTGCCGTCCGACCCGCTCATCCCGTCGGACGCGCTCGCCCCGTCCGGCGCGCGCCCCGCACGGGGTGGGCCGACGTCCTGCGCGGTGAGCTCGCCGATCGAGAGCAGCCGGACGGTGCTCCCCGTGCCGACCAGCTCGGCGACCGTCGGCGTCCTCGGTCGCGCCAGGAGGGTGACGGCGTCGGAGACCTGCTCGAGGTGCCCACCGCGCCGGAACACCGCGACGCGGTCGCCGAGGCGGACCGCCTCATCGACGTCGTGGGTCACGAACATCACCGTGGTCCCCAGCTCCCGTTGGATGCGCCAGAATTCCTGCTGCAGCCTCCGGCGCCCCGACGGGTCGACGGCCCCGAACGGCTCGTCCATGAGGAGGACCGGCGGGTCCGCGGCGAGCGCGCGCGCGACACCGACCCGCTGACGCTCGCCGCCGGACAGCTGGTGGGGGTAACGGCCGGCGTACGTGGCGGGGGCGAGCCCGACGAGCTCCAGCAGGTCGCCGACACGGGTCCGGGTGCGGGCGCGGTCCCACCCGAGCAGCTCCGGGACCGTCGCGACGTTCTGGCCGACCGTGCGGTGCGGGAAGAGGCCGACGTCCTGGATGACGTACCCGATCCGGCGGCGCAGCGCGACGGGGTCCACCGTCGCCACGTCGCGCCCCTCGACCAGCACCCGGCCCGACGTCGCCTCGACGAGCCGGTTGACCATCCGCAGGGTGGTCGACTTGCCACACCCCGAGGCCCCGACCAGGACGAGGAGCTCGTGCTCGCGGACCTCCAGGTCCAGCTCGTGCACGGCCACCGTGCCGTCGGGGTACTCCTTGCGGGCCCGGTCGAACCGGATGACCGCCTCGTCCGTCCCGGTCGTCCCGGGCCGGCCGGCGGGCTGGTCGCTGCTCATGACGCCCGACGGTACCCCGGGCGGCCCTGACCCCTCCCTGAGTCGCCCGGGCCCTCACAGGGACCGGACGGTAGCGTCGGTGCGGTGATCAGGAGCGCAGCGGGCCTGCCCGCCCGGGCCGTCGAGCCCGTGGCCAACCTCTGGTTCACGTGGCGCTACGTCGAGAACAACCTCGGCGACATCACGACGGCGCTGTCCCAGCACGTGACCCTGACCGTCCAGGCCGTGGTCCTGGCCCTCGTCGTCGCCCTGCCCCTGGCGGTCCTCGCCCACCGGCGCCCGCGCCTGGCCGGACCCGTCCTCGGGGCCTCCGGCGTCCTCTACACGGTGCCCGCCCTGGCCCTCTTCGCGATGATCTACCCGCTGCTGTGGGACCCGCGCACGACGGTGCTCATCGGGCTGGTCATGTACGCCCTGCTGGTCCTCGTGCGGAACGTCCTCGTCGGCCTGCAGGGCGTGGACCGGGGCGTCGTCGACGCCGCCCGGGGCACGGGGATCGGGCCGACGCGCCTCCTGCTCACGGTGGAGCTGCCGCTCGCGATCCCGTCGATCTTCGCCGGGCTGCGGCTGGCGACGGTCAGCACGGTCGCCCTCGTCACCATCGGCATCATCGTCGGCTACGGAGGGCTCGGGCAGCTGCTCTACCGCGGCTTCAACTCCCAGTACCGGGCCGAGATCGCGACCGCGACCGTGCTGACGCTGCTCGTGGCCCTCGTCGCCGACCTGCTGCTCATGGCGCTCGGCCGGGCGCTCACGCCGTGGGCGCGAGGGGGCCGCTGATGCGCGACGACGACGTCCTGGGCGCCGCGATCCGCTGGCTCAACGACCCGCTCGTGTGGCAGGGCCCCGGCGGCGTGCTGGCGCGCACGGTGGAGCACCTCGGGATGGCCGGGGCCGCCGTGCTGCTCGCCGCCGCGGTGGCGCTGCCGCTCGGCGTCTGGCTCGGGCACCAGGGGCGGGGCGGGGCCTGGCTCATCCCGCTCACCAACACCTCGCTGGCGCTGCCCACCCTCGCCCTGCTCATGATCTTCGCGTCGAGCGGGCTGGGCTTCGGCAACCGCCCGACGATCATCGCGCTCGCCGTCTTCGCCGCGCCGCCGATCCTCGCGAACGCCTGGACCGCGGTCCGGGAGGTGGACCGGTCGGTGCGCGAGGCCGCCCGCGGCATGGGCATGTCGAGCGCCCGGTCCCTGGCCCGCGTCGAGCTGCCCCTGGCGCTGCCGCTGGTGGCGGCCGGGTTGCGGACCGCAGCCGTCCAGGTCGTGGCCTCCGTCTCGCTCGCGGCCTTCGTCGGCGGTGGCGGACTGGGTCGCTTCCTCGTCGACGGCTTCGGCACCCGGAGGTACGGGCAGGTCCTCGCCGCCGCGGTCCTCATCGCCCTGCTGTGCGTGCTGGTCGAGGCGGTCCTCGCGCTCGGCCAGCGTCTCCTGACCCCGGTCCCGCTTCGCACCGGCCGAGGCGCCGTGGCGAGATCGTGACCGGATGGTGACCTGGGGAACAGCCCACCCCGGTTGCCGGTTGCCGTTCCGAGCACCTTCGATGAAGACACCCCCACGACCCGCCACGGGGCGGGCGACCACGAGGAGACGATCCATGCGCCGACGTCCACGTTCCCTGGCACCGGTGGGCCTGCTGGCCACCGTGCTGCTGGTGACCGCCGCCTGCGGGGAGCCCGGCTCCGCCGACGGCGCCGCCCCCGCCCCCGCCGAGACCACGACCTCCGACGACGACGGCGCCGGGGACCTCCAGGCGTGCGCGCCGGTCGCCGGCGACGCGCTCGTCGTCCTCGACGACGACCAGGGCCTGCAGACCGTCGACAACATCATCCCGGCGGTCAACGCGGGCGCCACCGACGGTGACGACGCCCTGCTCGGGATCCTCGACGAGGTCTCGGCCTCCCTCGACACCGACATCCTCATCGGTCTCAACCGCGCGGTGGACGTCGAGCGGCGCACCTCCAGCGAGGTGGCGGCCGAGTTCCTCGCCGCCGAGGGGCTGGACCAGCAGGACCAGGTGGGCGAGGGCCGCGCCGTCGTCGTCGGGGCCGGCAACTTCTCGGAGAGCGCGACGCTCGCCGAGCTCTACGCCGGGGCGCTGCGCGCCGCCGGCTACGACGCGTCGACCCAGACGATCGGCAACCGCGAGACGTACCTCCCGGCTCTGCTGGCCGGCGAGCTCACGGTGGTGCCGGAGTACGTGGGCACGCTCACCGAGTTCATCAACGACCAGGAGAACGGCGCCGACGCGGAGTCGCTCGCCAGCAGCGACCTGGACGCCACCGTCGAGGCCCTGACGGGGCTCGGCGAGCAGGTCGGGCTCGTCTTCGGCACCCCGTCCCCCGCCCAGGACCAGAACGCGTTCGCGGTGACGACGGCCTTCGCCGAGGAGTACGGCGTCTCGACCCTGACCGAGCTGGCCGAGACGTGCGGCGAGCTCGTGCTCGGCGGTCCGCCGGAGTGCCCGGAGCGGCCCTTCTGCCAGCCGGGTCTGGAGGAGGTCTACGGCCTGGACGTCGCGGAGTTCGTGTCGCTCGACCCGGGCGGCCCGCTGACCAAGGCGGCGCTCCAGCAGGGCGAGGTCGCGCTCGGCCTGGTCTTCTCCTCGGACGCGGCGCTCGCCACCGAGTGACGCGCTGACGGTCCGCCGAGTGCGGGGTCCCCCCGAGGGGGCCCCGCCCTCGGCGCGTCACCGCTCGAGCGGAGCGCGGACACGGGTTCCGACGGGCGTCGTTCCGACGGGCGTCGTTCCGACGGGCACGTGCCCGACGGGCACGGGCGCCGACGACGAAGGGCCCCGCCGAGGCGGGGCCCTTCACTGTGCGCCATCAGGGACTCGAACCCCGAACCCGCTGATTAAGAGTCAGCTGCTCTGCCAATTGAGCTAATGGCGCGCGGTGCACGAGGTTAGCAGCCGCGCGGGGGCGATGCGAAACCGCCCCGGTGTGACCTCCCGCACGCGGTCGGCGTCAGCGGGCGGTGGCGCCGTCCTCGGCCTCGGAGGTCTCGCCGCCCTCCCACCAGGCGACCTCGGGCAGACCCTCCTCCGAGAGGATCTCCGGTGAGGCGGGGCCCTCGGGGATGGCCAGGTCCGCCAGCAGCGCCAGCGGGACGTGCTCGTTGAGCAGGCTCATGACCTCCTGGCTGGCGTCGCGGTCCGCACCGAGGACGTCGCCGTCCGCGGGCTGCGGCGTCGCTGCGTCGACGTCCCTGCCGCCCTGGGGCGTGGTCTCGTCCACGACCATGGTCGTCTCCTCTCGTCCCCGTCCGAGCCCTGCTCGGGACGATCTCGGGCGGGCGCCTGCCCGCACTCGGGCACCACTGCACCACCGCTCTCGCCTCGCCGCAACGCGAGCGGCGGGACCTGACTCGATCAACGTTCAGAGGTAGAGGCCGGTTCCCGACCCGGCGGCCTCGGGCTCGGCGACGCCGTGGAGGTCCCGCTCGCGCAGCAGGACGTAGTCGGCGCCCTGGAGCTCGACCTCGGCGCGGTCCTCCGGGTCGAAGAGCACCCGGTCCCCCACCTCCACCTGACGCACGTGCGGCCCCGCCGCGACGACCTGGGCCCAGGCGAGCCGGCGGCCCACGACCGCCGTCGCCGGGATGACGATCCCGGAGGTGGACAGCCGCTCGGAGGACTCCGCGTCCATGTGGACGAGGACCCGGTCGTGGAGCATGCGCAGCGGCAGCCGGCCGCCGCGCGACGGGGGCGTGGCGGGGCTCGGGGACGGCGTGGTCACGGGCGAACCGTACTGGACGGCGCAACTAGGCTGGGCGCCGCGCACGGCGGTACGCCGCCGACCACCGCGCAGGACCGTCCCGTCCGCCCGCGCCCGACCCGGGCACCCGTCGAAGGAGCACCATGGCCCGCCTCGCCCCCGGCGACCTCGCCCCCGACTTCACCCTCCCCACCGCCGACGGCGGGTCACTGACGCTGTCGTCGCTGCGCGGCCACCGGGTGGTCGTCTTCTTCTTCCCGGCCGCGATGACGCCCGGGTGCACCAAGGAGGCGTGCGACTTCGAGGACTCCTACGCGTCGCTCCAGGCGGCCGGCTACACCGTCGTCGGGATCTCCCCCGACCCGGTCGAGCGCCTGGCCGAGTTCGCGGAGAGCGCGGCCCTGACGTACCCGCTGGCGTCCGACGCCGACCGGGCGGTCCTGGGCAGCTGGGGCGCTTACGGCGAGAAGAAGCTCTACGGCAAGACGGTCGAGGGCGTCATCCGCTCGACCGTCGTCGTCGGCCCGGACGGCACCGTCGAGGTGGCGCAGTACAACGTCAAGGCCACCGGCCACGTGGCGAAGCTGCGGCGCGACCTCGGTCTCGACTGACGGGCGCCGTCAGGCCCTACGCTCGTCGCGAGCGCGAGTGGCGAAATCGGCAGACGCGCCAGGTTTAGGTCCTGGTGCCCTCGGGCGTGCGGGTTCGACTCCCGCCTCGCGCACAGCACCCCCAGCACCCCAGCAGGGCTCAGACGACTCCCTGGCACGGCACGACGACGTCCGTGCGCGGGCGCGGGACCTCGGGTCCGTCGAGGTAGGACTCCCACGGCAGGTCGCGCACCGCCAGGCCGTGCTGGGTCATCCAGTGCGTCACCGCCTCGTGGGCGGCGCCCACGCCGGCGTAGGGGCCCGTGTGGCGGGTCCGGACGGCCCGTCCGCCCGGCAGCTCCATCGCCGCGACCCGGCCGACGTCGCGCACGGGCGCGCTGGTCGGCACGCCCACCTCCACCTCGAGGACGCCGTCCGCCGAGCGCCCGTACCGGGTGAACGGCGGCCCGGCGGGCAGGACGCCCTGCCGGCGCACGACGGTCATGACCTCGCCCACCGCCGTCGCGACGAACGCGCCGACGTCGTCGGGGCGGATCTTGGCGCGGCGCACGACCGCGGCGGGACGGGGCGGCAGCTCGACGACCTCGATGTCGTAGTTCATGGCGTCAGTCTCGGGGGCTGTCCGGTGGCCCGGATGGGGCTGAGGTCCCGCACCCCCGCACGCCTCCGACCGGAGGAACACCGGCGCGGCGCGGCGCGTTCGGACCGGCAGGGGCCCGGCCGGGCCACCACGTCCGCGTCCACGCCGCCCGCCCCACGCGGGCCGGACGCCGAGAAGTCTGCGAGGTGCACGTGCGCGCTGTGTGGAACGGGACCGTCATCGCCGAGAGCGAGGACACCGTCGTCGTCGAGGGCAACCACTACTTCCCGGCGCAGAGCGTCGACCCGGCGGTGCTGCGGCCCTCGGGCACCCGCACGGTCTGCTCCTGGAAGGGCACCGCGTCGTACTGGACGCTGGAGGTGGACGGCCGGACCAACCCGGACGCCGCCTGGTACTACCCGGAGCCGAAGCCGGACGCCGAGCACGTCCGCGACCGCGTCGCGTTCTGGCGCGGGGTCACGGTCGAGGGCTGACCCGACGGGCGGGCGCCCGCGGCCCTCAGCCGCGGGCCGCCTCCCGCTGGGCGGCGAGCCGGGCCCGTACCTCGTCCATGTCGAGGGCGCGGACGGCGGTGAGGACCCGCTCGAGCGCGTCCGCCGGCAGGGCCCCCGCCTGGGCGAAGACGAGCACGCCCTCGCGGAACGCCATGAGCGTGGGGATGGAGCGGATCTGCGCGGCGCGGGCGAGCGCCTGCTCGGCCTCGGTGTCGACCTTCGCGTGCACGACGTCCGGGTGCGCCCGGGACGACTCCTCGAACACCGGGGCGAACTGGCGGCACGGGCCGCACCACTGCGCCCAGAAGTCCACCAGGACGACGTCGTGCGTCGTCACGGCGTGCTCGAAGGTCTGGTCGGTCAGGTCGATCGTCGCCATGTGTCCCCTCGTGGCGTCGCGGGTCGGTCCGGGCGGGGTCCCCTCCCACCCACCCCGTCACAACGCCTCACGGCGGGCGCTATTCCGCACCGGCCCGGCAGGTACCCTCGCCCCCATGACCGAGACGGCCGACTTCCCCGAGCAGCCGACCCCCGACGGATGGCTCAGCGAGCGGGAGCTCGCCGCCATCCGGGGCCGGCTCCCCCTGGTCTACGTCGACGCCGTCCCGGTCCGCGTGGACGACAGCGGTGACGTCGTCGCGGTCGGTCTCCTCCTGCGCGTCAACGGCGCGGGCGAGATGACCCGCGCGCTGGTCTCCGGCCGGGTGCTCTACCACGAGCGGGTGCGCGACGCGCTCGTGCGGCACCTCGAGAAGGACCTGGGTCCGATGGCCCTTCCCCAGATCCCCGCCGCGCCGCAGCCCTTCACGGTCGCGGAGTACTTCCCGACCCCCGGCGTGACGCCGTACCACGACCCGCGGCAGCACGCCGTCGCCCTCGCGTACGTCGTGCCGGTGGCCGGCGACTGCGAGCCGCAGCAGGACGCGCTCGACCTCGCCTGGTTCACGCCGGAGGAGGCGTGCAGCGAGCAGGTCCAGGTCGAGATGACGGGCGGCCAGGGCTACCTGCTCCGGCAGGCCATGGCCCACGTGGGCCGCCTGCCGTGAGCCGCTCCACGGCCCGCCTGCTGCACGCGGTCGTCGCGGCGCTGTGCTGGGGCTCCCTCGCGGTCGACGTCGTCGCGCTCCCCCTCACCGAACCGGCCGAGCCGGCCCCCCTCCTCGCCCGGTACGTGGAGCTCTTCAGCTACTTCACGATCCTGTCCGTCCTCCTGGTCGGCGTCGTCTCGACCCTCCTGGCCGTCGACCCCGAGCGGGACGGACGCCTGCTGCGCGTGCTGCGCCTGGACTCCCTGGTCTGCATCACCGTGACCGGGGTCGTCTACCACCTGCTGCTGCGCTCGACCCACGACGTGCAGGGCGTCTACGTCGTGACGAACCTGCTGGACCACACCGTGGTGCCGGTCCTCGCCGTCCTCGTGTGGCTCCTCGTCGGTCCACGGCCCCGGACGGACGCCCGGACCGCGCTGCTGGCCGTCGTCCTGCCGCTGGTCTGGGTCGGCTGGACCTTCGTGCGCGGGTCCGTCGTGGGCTCGTACCCCTACCCGTACCTCGACGTCACCGAGATCGGCGCGGCCACCGCAGCGGTCAACACCGCGGGCGTGGCGGTCGGGTTCCTGACCCTCGCCGCGCTCGTCACCGTCGCCGAGCGGCTCCTGCCGCCCGCGCCGCGGTCCGGCACCCGCGTGCAGACCGAGTCGGCGGAACCGGTCGACGTGCGGGCCTGACACCGAGCTCGTGCGGGCCTGACACCGAGCTCGTGCGGGCCTGACACGGACCTCGAGGACTCCCCCACGTCAGGCGGTCGGGCCCCGCAGCACCTCGGCGACCACGGGCGCGAGCGCCCGGAAGGCGTTGCCTCGGTGCGAGATCGCGTTCTTCTCCGCCGCCGACAGCTCCGCGCAGGTCACGGGTGCGGTCGCCCAGCCCGGCTGCTCGTCCGGGACGAGCACGGGGTCGTAGCCGAAGCCGTGCGCGCCCCGGGCGGCGCGGGCGAGGCGACCCCGCAGGACGCCGACCTCCACGTGCTCCTGCCCGTCCGGGGTGACCAGCGCGGCGGCGCAGGTGAACTGGGCGCCGCGGTGCTCGTCGGGGACGTCCTCGAGCTGGGCGAGCAGGAGCTCCAGGTTCGCGCGGTCGTCCCCGTGCCGCCCGGCCCACCGGGCCGAGAACACGCCCGGGGCACCGCCGAGGACGTCCACGCACAGGCCGGAGTCGTCCGCGAGCGCCACGAGGCCCGTGGCCCGCGCGAGCGCCCGGGCCTTGATGAGGGCGTTCTCGGCGAACGTCACCCCGTCCTCGACCGGCGGCTCCGCGCCGACGTCGGCGGCCCCGACGACGTCGCCGTCCGCGAGGCCGGGCACGACCGGGCCGAGGATCTCCCGCAGCTCGACGATCTTGTGGCGGTTGTGGGTCGCCAGGACGAGGCGCGCGGTCGGGCTCATGCCCGCGGCCCGGCGGGTGCGGCGAGGGCCGCGGCCTGCAGGCGCGTCAGCTCCGCGGTGCCGGTGACGGCCAGGTCCAGGAGGCGGTCGAGCTCGGTGCGGTCGAAGGGCGTCTGCTCCGCCGTGCCCTGCACCTCCACGAACCGTCCGTCGCCGGTCACGACGACGTTCATGTCCGTCTCCGCGCGGACGTCCTCGACGTAGGGCAGATCCAGCACGGGCGTGCCGTCCACGATCCCGACGCTCACGGCCGCGACCGAGTCCCGCAGGACGGTCCGGCCGGCCGGGACGACGCCGGACGCCTGGGCCCAGGCGATCGCGTCGGCCAGGGTCACGTACGCACCGGTGATCGCGGCCGTGCGGGTGCCGCCGTCCGCCTGGAGGACGTCGCAGTCCAGCACGATGGTGTTCTCGCCCAGCGCCTTGACGTCGACGACGGCGCGCAGGGACCGCCCGATGAGCCGGGAGATCTCGTGCGTGCGCCCGCCGATGCGGCCGCGGACGGACTCCCGGTCGCTGCGGGTGTCCGTCGAGCGCGGGAGCATCGCGTACTCCGCCGTCACCCAGCCCTCGCCGGAGCCCCGCCGCCACCGCGGGACGCCCTCGGTGAACGACGCGGCGCACAGGACGCGCGTCCGCCCGAACTCGACGAGGACGCTGCCCTCCGCGGCGTCGAGCCACCCGCGCGTGAAGCGGACGGGCCGCAGCTCGTCGGGTCGCCGGCCGTCGGCGCGGGCCGTCGTGGCGGGGGTGGCCGGGGTGCCGGAGGAGGCCGTGGGGGGTGTGGTGGTCATGGGCGACCACCCTAGCCGCGTGGCCCGGCGGTGATCCGCCCCCGCGGCGCGGGACCGCCCCGCGTCAGAGGACGACGACGAGCCCCGGCGCGGCCGTGGCGATGGGCCCGGTGTAGACCTCGGCGGCCTCGGCGGCGGCAAGACCGGGCTCGTTCCAGGCCGGGACGTGGGTGAGCAGGAGGCGCCCCACCGCACCGTCGGCCGCGGCCTGCCCGGCCCGCCGGCCCGTGAGGTGGATGCCGCGGATGGCGTCGTCCCGCCCCTCGACGAAGGCCGCCTCCGCGAGCAGCAGGTCGGCGCCCGCCGCGAGGGCGTCGAGCCCCGCGCACGCGTCGGTGTCGCCGGTGTAGGCCAGGACGACGCGGCGCGCCGGGTCGTCCTCCGCAGGGCCCTCCACGCGCACCCCGTACGCGGGCACGGGGTGCTCGACCGCCACCGGGGTGAGGGTCATCGGTCCGACCCGCACCGGTGTGCCCGGCTGCCAGACGTGGACCGCCAGGTGGTCGGACATCGACTCCCCCGGCTCGAGCCCGTACGCCTCGGCCAGGCGGGAGGCGGTGCCGAAGGGACCGTGGACCGGCAGCGGTCCGTCCCGGCCCGGGCCCCCGGGGCGGTACTTGAGGTAGACGTACAGCCCGGAGACGTCCGCGACGTGGTCGGGGTGCAGGTGGGAGAGCCCGACGGCGTCGAGGTCCACGGGGTCGCAGAGTCGCTGGAGCGGACCGAGGGCGCCGCTGCCCAGGTCGAGCGCGACGTTCCAGGTCCGCCCCTCGCCGTCGTCCGCCTGGACGAGGTAGCAGGAGGCCGCGGAGGTCGGGCCGGGGAACGACCCCGCGCAGCCGACGACGGTCAGGCGCACACGACCTCCCCGCTCACCGCAGCGTGCTCGCGGGTTCGACGGCGACGACCTCGGGGCCGAGGAAGCGGCGGGCGAGGCGGTCGAACGACGCCGCGTCGCCCGTGGCGAGGAACCGGTGGGTGGGCGGGCCCTCCGCGGCGTCCCGCTGCAGGCCGTGCTCGACGAGCGTGCGGTAGACGTCCTTGGCCGTCTCCTCCGCGCTGGACACGAGGGTCACCCCGTCGCCCATGACGTAGGAGATGACCCCCGTCAGGAGCGGGTAGTGGGTGCAGCCCAGGACGAGCGTGTCCACGTCCGCGGCGACCACCGGGGCGAGCGCCTCCCGGGCGGCGGCGAGGACCTCCGGCCCGGACGTGTGCCCCGCCTCGACGAGGCGGACGAACTCCGGGCACGCCTGGGAGGTGAGCCGCAGGTCCGCGGCGACGGCGAGCGCGTCGTCGTAGGCCCGGGACTCGATCGTCGCCCGGGTGCCGATGACCCCGACGCGTCCCGTGCGCGTCGCCGCGGCCGCCCGGCGGGCGGCGGGGAGGATCACCTCGACCACCGGCAGGCCGCGTCGCTGCGTGTAGCGCTCCCGCGCGTCGCGCAGGACCGCTGCCGAGGCGCTGTTGCACGCGATGACCAGCATCTTGACCCCGGCGTCGACGAGGTCGTCCATGACCTCCAGCGCGTGCGCCCGCACGGCGGCCAGCGGCTTGGGCCCGTACGGGCCGTTGGCGGTGTCGCCGATGTACAGGACCGACTCGTCGGGGAGCTGGTCGATCACCGCCCGCGCGACCGTCAGACCGCCGACCCCGGAGTCGAAGATGCCGATCGGCGCCGCCGCGTCTGTCACGGGGGCGAGCCTAACGGGGCGTGGTGGGCGGTTCCGTGGCGCCCGTCGCACCGGGGGTGTCACGTGCGTCACCGTCGGCGTCCGGGTCCGCGCCGTCGTCCGCCTCGTCGTCGGCGTCGTCGTCCGGCAGGCCCGCCAGCATGAGCCCGACGAGGGACTCCTGGAGCACGCTGAGGATGACGTAGACCGTCCCGAGGAGGCGGTGCGCCTGCTCGCGCTCCTCGTCGAGGCCCTCGCCGTGGACCGAGACGTCACCCTCCCCGTCCTCGTCGCCGAGCACGAGCCGGTACAGCGCGTCGGCCTCCGCGTCGCTGCGCAGGCCGAGGCGCTCCGAGGTGACCAGGCGGACGTCGGTGAGGGCGGCGGCGATCCGCGGGGCCTCGCTGGGCACGACGACGAGGTCCGGGCCTGCGGCGTCCACGCAGGCCCGCAGCCGCAGCAGCTGGTCCGACTTCGAGCGGCGCAGGTCGACCTCGGTGAGCCGACGGAACTCGGCGGCGACCTCCGGGTCCGGGGAGGCGGGCGGCAGCAGCCGCAGCAGGGCCGGGTCCGTGGGAGCGGGGAGCGGCAGGGTGGCCATCTGCACGGCGGCGAGCGGGTCGTCCGGTCCCGACCCGTGGGTGCGGTGCGCCGCCCGCGCGCCGACGAGGGCGACGACGTCGTCGACGACGTCGAGGAGGACGGCCCGCTCGGGAGCCTCGAGGCGCGCCACGTAGGCGGCACCCTCGCGCACGAACGTGCGCATCAGGCCTCCGCGGGCTGCACGGTGGCCCACAGCCCGAACCCGTGCAGCGCCTGCACGTCGACCTCCATCTGCTCGCGGTTGCCGCGCGACACCGTCGCCCGGCCGCCCTCGTGCACCTGGAGCATGAGGCGGTGCGCCGTCTCCTGGGAGTACCCGAAGTAGGAGCGGAACACCCAGGTCACGTAGCTCATGAGGTTGACCGGGTCGTTCCAGACCACGGTGGTCCACCCGTCGGCGAGACGCGCACCCTCGGTGCGGACGTCCTCGGCGGGCACGGTGCTCATGCGGACACTGTAGGCAGCGTGGGGCCTCCTGGCCTCCGCGCGTCCGGGTGATCCGCGGCGGGCGGAACCGATCGGGTGACGACACAGGTCGCCGCGAGGAGCACGCACCGGACGCGCGTGCCTACGGTGTCGTCATGAGCGTTGAGCTGCCCCCGCCGTCGGCGTCCCGGACGTCCCTGCCCTCCGGGGGTGGCGGAGTGCCCCGACCGTCGACCGCGCTGCTCACCGACCGCTACGAGCTGACGATGCTCCAGGCCGCGCTGGCCGACGGGACCGCCCGGCGGCGCTGCGTCTTCGAGGTCTTCTCCCGCCGGCTGCCGCCGGGCCGCCGCTACGGCGTCGTCGCGGGCACCGGTCGCGTCCTCGAGGCGCTCGCCGACTTCCGGTTCGGGGAGGAGGAGCTGTCGTTCCTGTCCCGCCACGGCGTCGTGGACACCGACACCCTGCGCTGGCTGGAGGGGTACCGCTTCGGCGGCTCGATCACCGGGTACCCGGAGGGGGAGACCTTCCTGCCCGGCTCCCCCGTCATGGTGGTCGAGGGGACGTTCGCGGAGGCCCTGCTCCTGGAGACGCTGGTCCTGTCGGTGCTCAACTACGACTCGGCGGTCGCCTCGGCGGCGTCGCGCATGACCTCGGCGGCCGTGGACCGGCCCTGCCTGGAGATGGGGTCCCGGCGGGCGCACGAGCTCGCCGCGGTCGCCGCGGCGCGGGCCGCCGTCGTCGCCGGCTTCGCGGGGACGTCGAACCTCGAGGCGGGGCGCCGGTACGGGCTGCGGACGATCGGCACCGCCGCCCACTCCTACACCCTCCTGCACGACGACGAGCGGGCCGCCTTCCGCGCCCAGGTCGCCGCGCAGGGGGTCGGCACGACGCTGCTCGTGGACACCTACGACGTGCCGCAGGGCGTGCGGAACGCCGTCGAGGTGGCCGGTCCCGGGCTCGGCGCCGTCCGGCTGGACTCCGGCGACCTCACACAGCTGGCCCAGGAGGTCCGGGAGCAGCTCGACGCGCTCGGGGCGACGGGCACCCGGATCGTCGTCAGCTCCGACCTCGACGAGTTCGCGATCGCCGCGCTCGCCGTCGCGCCGGTCGACTCCTACGGCGTCGGGACGTCCGTCGTCACCGGTTCGGGCGCACCGACGTGCGGCATGGTCTACAAGCTCGTGGCGCGCGAGGGTGCGGACGGCTCCCTGCTCCCGGTCGCCAAGGCCTCGGCCAAGAAGGGCTCGGTCGGCGGACGCAAGACCGCGGCGCGGCGGCTCGACGGGGAGGGGCGTGCCGTGGAGGAGGTGGTGGTGACCGGCCGCGACGAGGCCGTCGCCACCTGGTCGCCTCACGATCCCGCGCTGCGACCCCTCCTCGTCCCGCTCGTCACGGACGGTGCCGTGGACCCGCGGTGGACCGGGGAGTCGGGCGTGCAGACCGCCGTCGAGCGCCACCGCCGCTCGCGCGCCGAGCTGCCCCGGGGCGCCCGTCGGCTGTCGCACGGCGATCCCGCGATCCCGACGGTGACGCTCCGGCTGGAGTGACGCCCGCGCACCCACGGCCGGCGGACGACGCCGCACCCCGGCGGACGCCGCACCCCAGCGAGGCGCCGCACCCCCGATACCGGCTGCACGCACGACGACGCCCGGCCCACCGTGGTGGACCGGGCGTCGTGGTGGGCGGCCCAGGGCCGCGATGGCCGGCGTCCCCCCCGGGGGACGGGCGGCCGTGCTCAGCGAGGTCAGACCTTGCGTCCGCGGCCACCGACGAGGCCGAGGATCAGGCTCACGACCAGCACGATGATGCCGAGCCAGATGAGGAACTGGGCCGCCTCGACGGCGATGCCGAAGACGAGGAGGACGATGCCGACGATGAGGATGAGAAGCCAGCTGGGCATGGTGTCTGCCTTTCGCTCAAGCCCCGTTGTGACGGGGCTGTGGAGGACTTGCGGACGAATCCGATGTGTCGAGCGTGGCAGCGTCCTGCGGGGTCCGCATCTTGAAAGGGGGGTTGACAGGACATCGCGCGAAACTCGTGCGGCGCTGGTACAAGTGCCTGCCGGCGGCCGTCGGCGCAGGTCACGACGGTGGGGCAGGGCCCGGACCGCCGCGGCGTCCCGCTCCGCGACGCCGCGTCCGGCCCACATGGTGGGCGCCAGGGCGGGCTGAGCGTCAGCGCCTGCCGACGAACCAGTCGCGCACCAGCGCGGTCCGCGCCTCCAGCTGCTCCGCCGTGGCGGTCGCGACCTCCGGGCCCCCGCACCGGCGTCGGAGCTCGGTGTGGACGGAGCCGTGCGGCTGCCCGCTGCGCCGGGCCCAGGCACCCACCAGGGCGTTGAGCTCCTTGCGCAGCTCCGCGAGCCGGCGGTGGTCCACGCGGGGGGCGTCGGCCGGGCGCCCGCTCCCCTTGCCGCGACCCACCTGCTCCGCCTGGCGCTGGCTCAGCAGCGTCCGGACCTGGTCGGCGTCGAGGAGCCCCGGCAGGCCGAGGAAGTCGAGCTCCTCCTCCGAGCCGAGGTCCGCACCCGTGCCGAACTCGCCGCCGTCGAAGAGGACGCGGTCGAAGCTCGCCTGCGCCTCGAGCGCCTGGAAGGTCCCGGCGACGCCGTCCTCCCCCACGGCGTCGGAACCCCGCTCCGTGCGGTTGGCCTCGAGGAGCAGCACGTCCTCCTCCTGCGCGTCGGTCGGCCGGTCCAGGGCGTGGTCGCGCTCCAGCTCCAGGGTGGCGGCGAGCGCGAGCAGCTGGGGCACGCTCGGCAGGAAGACGGAGGCCGTCTCGCCCCGCTTGCGGACCCGGACGAACCGGCCCACGGCCTGGGCGAAGAAGAGCGGCGTCGCGGTCGAGGTGGCGTAGACCCCGACGGCCAGCCGGGGCACGTCCACGCCCTCGGACACCATGCGCACCGCCACCATCCAGCGGGAGCGGCCGGCCGAGAACTCGTCGATCCGGTCCGAGGCGCCGTCGTCGTCGGAGAGCACGACCGCCGGCGCCTCCCCCGTGAGCCGCCGCAGGTGGGCGGCGTAGGCCCGCGCGTCGGCCTGGTCGGTCGCGATCACCAGGCCGCCCGCGTCCGGGACGGTCCGCCGGACCTCCGACAGCCGCCGGTCGGCGGCCGCGAGCACCGAGGGGATCCACTCCCCCTCCGGGTCCAGGGCGGTCCGCCAGGCCTGCGCCGTCATGTCCTTGGTGAGCGTCTCCTCGCCCAGCCGCGCGCTCACCTCGTCCCCGGCCCGGGTCCGCCAGCGCATCGCGCCGCTGTAGGACAGGAACAGCACCGGCCGGACGACGCCGTCCCGCAGCGCGTCCCCGTAGCCGTACGTGTAGTCGGCGACCGAGCGGCGGATGCCGTCACCGTCGGGCGCGTAGTCGACGAACGGGATCGCCGCGGTGTCCGACCGGAACGGCGTCCCCGTCATCGCGAGGCGGCGTGCGGCGCCCTGGAAGGCCTCGCGGACGGCGTCGCCCCAGGACAGGGCGTCCCCGCCGTGGTGGATCTCGTCGAGGATGACGAGCGTGGGCGCGGCCGCCGTCCGCGCGGCGTGCAGGGCGGGCTTCGTGGCCACCTGGGCGTAGGTCACCGCGACGCCGTCGAAGTGCGTGCCGTGGCGGCCCTGCGCGTTGCGGAAGTTCGGGTCGAGGTGGATGCCGACCCGGGCCGCCGCGTCGGCCCACTGCCGCTTGAGGTGGTCCGTGGGGGCCACGACGGTCACGCGGCGGACGACCCCGCGCTCGAGCAGGTTCGTCGCGATGCGTAGGGCGAACGTCGTCTTGCCGGCCCCCGGCGTCGCGACGGCGAGGAAGTCGCGCGGCTGACGTGCCTCGTACGCCTCGATCGCGGCGGCCTGCCAGGCCCGGAGCTTCTGGGCCGTGCCCCACGGGGCGCGCGCCGGGAAGGCGGGCGAGAGGTGGGACGCGGCGGCGGTGGACGCGGCGGCAGGACCCTGCTGGGCAGGGGGTCCGTGGTGCCGGGCGCCGTGGTGCGGGCGGCTCACCGTCCGCCGGAGCCGAAGCCGGCGCCGGAGCCGCCGGAGCCGGACCCTCCGGAGTCGCCGGGCCCACCGTCCTGCGGCGCGCGCAGGCCGTCGTAGATCTCCTTGCACACCGGGCAGACCGGGAACTTCTTCGGGTCCCGACCCGGCACCCAGACCTTGCCGCAGAGGGCGACGACGGGGTTCCCCGTCATGGCCGACTCGAGGATCTTCTCCTTGCGCACGTAGTGCGAGAAGCGCTCGCGGTCGCCCGGCTCGAGCTCCTCGCGGGCCTCCGTGCGCTCCAGCACGCTGGTCGACGTGCCGTCACCAGGGGCGCCGTACGGGTCCTCGGGTCCGGTGGTCTGGCTCATGCGCGGAAGTCTACGGCCGGGCCGCGCTAGAGCCCCTGCCACCCCGGCTTGCCGGCCCACGCCTCGCGGTAGTACCCGGCGAGCTGCAGCCGGCTCGCGGCCGCCTCGTCGACGAGGACGCTCACGTGGGGGTGCAGCTGGAGCACCGAGGCGGGCCACAGGGCGCTGACCGGCCCCTCGACGAGCTGGTGGACGGCCTCGGCCTTGGCCCGCCCGGTCGCCACGAGCACGAGGTGCCGGGCCTCGAGGATCGTGCCGAGCCCCTGCGTGAGCACGTGCCGCGGCACGGCCTCCGGGTCGTCACCGAAGAAGCGGGCGTTGTCCCGGCGCGTCTGGGCGGTGAGGGTCTTCACCCGCGTGCGGGACGCGAGCGAGGACCCCGGCTCGTTGAACGCCAGGTGCCCGTCGGTCCCGACGCCGAGCACCTGCAGGTCCACGCCCCCGGCCGCGCGCAGCGCCGCCTCGTACGCGGCGCACGCCGCCGGGAGGTCCGCCGCGCCCCCGTCCGGGCCCTGCACCGCGTCGGGGGCGAGGTCGACGCGGGAGGTGAGCTGCCGGTCGATGACGGCGCGGTAGCTCTCCGGGTGCCCCGGCGGCAGACCGACGTACTCGTCCAGGAGGAACCCGCGGACCTGCGCGAAGGACAGTCCCGCGCGGTGCCGGGCCACCAGCTCGTCGTAGAGGGCGAGGGGGCTCGAGCCGGTCGCGAGGCCGAGCACCGCGTCGGGCCGGCGGCGCACGAGGGACGCCACCGCGTCCGCCGCGAGCACCGCGAGGCGCCCGGGGGCGTCGATCACGACCTCCACAGCGCCTCCAGGAGCTGGTGCGCCGCCACGGCCGCGCCGACGGGCGCGACGGGCACGTCCGGGCCGGCCAGGCGGATCCGGTCCGCGATGCCGAGGGTGGCCAGGAAGGGCGAGCGCTGCGCGCGCCGGTCCGTGGCGTCCCGGACGGCGTCCAGGAGCGGGGTCCCGACGCGCGCCACCCCGCCGCCGAGGACGACGTGCCGGACGTCCGCGGTCAGCACGAGGACCTGCACGGCGAACGCCACGCCGTCGGCGACCTCCGCCCGGACGCGCACCGCGTGCGGGTCGCCG
>NZ_AXCW01000067.1 GCF_000603945.1 Actinotalea ferrariae CF5-4
CTCCGGCGCGGCGGCCTCGCCGTCGCCCGGTGGGGTGGCCGCCGGGCTGTCCGACGCCGGCGCCGACGTGGCGTCGTCGACCGGGTCGCCTCCGGTCGCGGCCTCCCGGGGTCGCGACCCGGACGGCAGGGGGAGCACCGTGGCGTCGACCGCGAGGTCGGGACGGGAGTGGGGAGGGTGGGCGGCCGGCACGGTGAGGTCGGGGTTGTCGAAGTCGAAGGCGTGCTGCGGCCCGAACCCCTCGAACTCCTCGTCGTCCTCGTCCTCGTCGTCCACGTCGAGCGCCTGGCGGACCCCGCGACGTCCGCTGAGGTCGTCCAGGAGTGCCGCCGTCGCGTGCATCGGGTCCTCCGGCTCCGGCTCCGGCGCCGTAGGCGTGAGGTCCACGGCCGCCAGCAGGGGCCGCAGGGCGGCGTCGACGTCGAACTCCGACGTCGGCCGCACCGCCGCGAGGTGCCGCCGGGGGATCGGCCCGTCGCCCAGGTCGGTCTCGGACAGCCAGCGCGCCTCGTCGTCCTCCGCGCGGAGCGTCCGCGCCGCGCCGTCGAAGGTCCAGCGAGCCGTGCGCGGCGTGTCGCCCACGGGGAAGGACACCTCGACGGTCCACCGTCCGCTGCCCGGGCGGTAGGCGTCCCAGACGACGTCCTCGGCGCCGACCCCGCGGGTCGCGAGCCGGTCGGTCACGAGCTCGCCGAGCACCGGCGCGCCCGGGTCGTGGCCGATCCGGGTGGCGCGGGCCTGGCCCGCCACGAACTCGCGCTCGGCGAGCACGGGGCCCTCGTAGCGCCGCACGAGCTCCACGGGCATGCCGGCGTCGGCCGCGACGTCCGCGGCGTTCGCCCCGGCCCGGATCCGGGCCTGGATCTCCCGCGGGGGCAGCGCCCCGGAGAGCTCGGCACGGGCCTGCTCGAGCTGGGCGCGGTCGCGGCGCACCGCGGCGCGGAGCGCCTCGTCGATGGGCAGTCGGAAGCGTCGGCCGTCCGGGGACTCCAGGAGCACGTGCTCCCCGTCCTCGTGCAGCCCGACGAGCGTGAGCTCTCCCATGGCACCTCCTCCCACGGGTAGAGACTGCCACTGCGGACGGCGGGGCGCCGGGAGGCGGTGCGGTGTGCCGCCGTCGGGCAGGATGGCCGCATGGCCGAGCCCGCCCGCCCGAACGACCCGCCGTCCCCGTCCTCCCGCGCGAGCTCGGGCGCGACGACGCCTCCCGACGTCCTGGCGCTGCGCGACCTCGCCGAACGGGCCGCGCGGGCCGCGGCCGACCTCGTGCGGGGCGGCCGCCCCGACACGGTCGAGGTCGCGGCCACGAAGTCCAGCGCGGTCGACGTCGTGACGCAGATGGACCTGGCGGCGGAGCGCGCGTTGCGCACGCTGCTGGCCCGGGAGCGCCCGGACGACGGCGTGCTCGGCGAGGAGGGCGGCCTCGAGCCGGGCACCAGCGGCGTGACCTGGGTGCTCGACCCGATCGACGGCACCGTCAACTACCTCTACGGGATCCCCGCGTACGCCGTGTCCGTGGCCGCGGTCGCCGGGCCGCCCGAGCCGGGTGCGTGGACGCTGCTCGCGGGGTGCGTCCACGCCGTCGCGGACGGTCGGACGTGGACCGCGGCGCGGGGGCACGGCGCCCACCTGGACGGTGCGGCCCTGCGGGTCGAGGACGCCCGCCCGCTGTCCGAGAGCCTGTGCGGGACCGGGTTCGGCTACCTCGAGGCCCGCCGCCGGGACCAGGCGCGCGTCCTGCTCGAGGTCCTGCCGCGGGTCCGGGACATCCGGCGCATCGGCTCCGCCGCCATGGACCTGTGCATGGTCGCCTCCGGCCAGCTCGACCTCTACTACGAGCGCGGCCTCAACCCGTGGGACCTCGCCGCGGCCCAGCTCGTGGTGCAGGAGGCCGGCGGGCTCGTCACGGGCCTGCGGGGGCGGCCCGCCGCCACCGCGATGACGGTCGCCGGCCCCGCAGGGACCGTTCCCGAGCTCGTGGCGCTGCTGGAGCAGCTCGGCGCGGACGCCGACGGGCCGCCCGCACCCGGGTCCCTGGACTGACGCCGCGGCCGGTACCGTGCGCGGCGGGCCGCCGATAGGGCACAATCCCCACGCCGAGCGGACGCGGGAACAAGACACGGACGCCGTGCATTGAGTACGTACCGACGTCGGCGCGCGCGTCGACGCCCCACGACCCCGGAGTGTGAAGAGCCCGATGGCAACCGACTACGACGCACCGCGCAAGACCGACGAGGACCTCAGCGAGGACTCGCTCCAGGAGCTGCAGGCGCGCCGGTCCGACAAGAACTCGGGGGTCGTCGACGAGGACGAGACGGAGGCCGCCGAGGGCTTCGAGCTCCCCGGCGCCGACCTGTCCGGCGAGGAGCTCTCGGTCCGGGTGCTCCCGCGTCAGGCCGACGAGTTCACGTGCTCCAGCTGCTTCCTGGTCCACCACCGCAGCCAGCTGGCCGGCGAGCGGAACGGTCAGCCGATCTGCTCCGAGTGCGCCGCCTGAGTGCTCCCGCGCGCGGCCTCGATCGCCGCGAGCAGCCGGCGGGGTGATCGCGAGCTGACCAGCCACGCCGGCGTGGGGTCGAGGGGGTCGACCACGGGGACGAGCACCGCCCCGGGGAGCCACGACCGGTAGCACGCGAAGAGGCGCGCGTCCGACCCCGGGCCGAGGGCGGCGCGCGCCTCGTCCCGCTCGAGCACGCGGCCGGGCCCCAGCAGGTCGACGGGGATCCGCGCGCGCCCTGCTCTGAGCGACCCGTCCCGCACGACGACGACGGCGCTGGTCGCCGCCACCGCGGCGACGCCGACGACGAAGGTCACCGCCGCCACCAGGGCCGCGACGACGACGTCGACGGGCACGAGCGCGATGAGGACGAAGACGGCGAAGCCGAGGACGAACGACCAGCCGAGCGGCCCGGGCAGGAGCCGCTCCGCGAACGGGGGCGGACCGGGGTCGACGTCGGCGCGGCGGGGCTCGGTCGGCATGGGAACCAGTGTGGCACCGGGCGCCGACTACAGTCGTCGCGTGCCGCACGACCCCCACGCCGTCGAGGTCCTCCTCACCCTGGTCGAGGACGACCTCCCGGTCCCCGCGTACGCGCACCCCGGGGACGCGGGAGCGGACCTGGTGACCCGGGTCGACGTCGAGCTGGGCCCGGGGGAGCGGGCGACGGTGCCGACCGGCCTGCGGATCGCGCTCCCGGACGGGTACGCCGCCTTCGTGCACCCCCGGTCGGGCCTCGCCGCCCGGCACGGCGTCACGGTGGTCAACGCGCCCGGCACGGTCGACGCCGGTTACCGCGGTGAGATCACGGTGACGCTGCTCAACACCGACCCGAGCAGCCCGGTCCGGCTGCGCCGCGGCGACCGCATCGCCCAGCTCGTGGTGCAGCGCGTGGAGCGGGCGCGCTTCGTCCGGGCGGAGCGCCTGCCGGGGTCCCACCGTGGCGAGGGCGGCCTCGGCTCCAGCGGTGGCTGGGACGCGCCGACCGGGTGAGCACCTCCGCGCCGGGTGGGAGTCGACCGGCGGGGGCGTCTAGGGTCGGGGGTGGGACCGCGCGAGGCGGACCCTCGAGGCGAGAGGCAGGGCGCGTGGGCTTGTTCCGGCGAGACAAGCAGGCGGACGCCGTCCCGGAGGAGGGCGACCAGGCCGTCGGCGTGTCGTCCTCGCAGGCGCAGGGCGCGGAGCCCGTCGTCGGCTCGCGGGCCCGCGGACCCTGGGACGTCAGCGAGGTGCCCGACCGGGGCAAGCGGGTGGACCTCGGGCCCCTGTGGCTCCCGGGCCGCGAGGGCATGGAGCTGCGCATGGAGGTCGAGAAGACCTCTCGGCTGATGACCGCCGCGGCCGTCACGCTGCACGGCTCGGCTCTGCAGCTCCAGGTGTTCGCCGCACCGCGGACCGAGGGCATCTGGGACGAGATCCGCGCCGAGATCGCCGAGTCCGTGACGAAGCAGGGCGGCTCCGCCGAGGACATCGTCGGTCCGTTCGGCCGCGAGCTCCTCGCCCGCATGCCCGTGCGGACGCCCGAGGGCCGCACCGGGCACCGGCCCGTCCGGTTCATCGGTCACGACGGCCCGCGCTGGTTCCTGCGCGGCGTGCTCACCGGTCGCGCGGCCGCCGACGAGGAGGCCGCCGCGGAACTCGAGGGCGTGTTCGCGGACGTCGTGGTGGTGCGCGGGTCCGAGGCCCGTGCACCGCGGGACCTGCTGCCGCTGGCCCTGCCCGGCCGCCAGCGTGCCGAGGTGCCGCCCGAGGCCGCCCAGGACGTCCTGACGCGCGGTCCGGAGATCACGGAGACCCGCTGATGGCCGGCCGCGTGCTCGGGGCGCTCCGGGGCCTCACCGCGACCCGGGCGGAGTTCGAGGCCTCGCAGGAGCGTCGTCGCGTCGAGCGCGCCGGCTGCTGCCCGGTCGCCCAGGTCGCGGACCGGAGCAGGGTCACGGTCGGGGGCGTCCTGCGGAGCGTGACGCTGCGGTCGCGTGAGACGGTCCCGGCGCTGGAGGCCGAGCTCTACGACGGCACCGGCACGCTGCGGCTGGTCTGGCTCGGGCGCCGGGAGATCGCCGGCGTGCACCCCGGTCGTCGGATGCGCGTCACGGGACTGGTCTGCGAGGAGAGCGGGACCCCCACCGTGTACAACCCCCGCTACGAGCTCGTGGCCGACGCGGAGCGCTGAACGGGCGACCGGCGTCACCGACGGATCGACCGACCGACCCCGACCGACCCGACCTGCACCCACCACGAGAGAACGAGGGACCCCCTGTGGCAGCCGACGACGCGCACCCGGCGCCCGCACCCGACCCCGCCGTTGCCGGGAACGCCCGCGGGGTCCGGGTGCTCACGGGCGAGGAGTTCTCGCTCGTGGAGGCGATCGGCGGGGTCCGCGGCCTGGTCGAGTCCGTCCTGCCCGGGCTCGTCTTCGTCGTGCTGTTCCTGCTGACCCGCGACCTCGTCCCGGCCCTCGTGGCCGCCGGCGTGGTCGCCGCCGTGGCCGTCGTCGTGCGGCTGCTCCAGCGGACGCCCGCGACCCAGGCCTTCTCCGGCGTCGTCGGGGTGGTGGTCGGCGTCCTGTGGGCCTCGCGCACCGGGGAGGCGCAGGACTTCTTCGCCTGGGGCCTGTGGGTCAACGGCCTCTGGCTGGCCGGCACCGCCGTGTCGGTGCTGGTGGGGTGGCCCCTGGTCGGCGTCGTCGTCAGCCTGCTGCGGGCGCAGGACATGTCCTGGCGGACCGACGTGGGCGCACGGGCGCTGCGGCGCCGCTACGTCTGGGCGACCTGGCTGTGGGCCGGGATGTTCGCCGCCCGGCTCGCCGTCCAGCTCCCGCTCTACCTGCAGGGCGAGGACGCGGTGGGGTGGCTCGGGACGGCGCGCCTGGCGATGGGCGTCCCGCTCTTCGCGCTCGTCCTGTGGCTCACGTGGCTGCTGGTCGGACCACGAGCAGCCGCTGCAGCGCGTCCCGGTCCGCCTCCGACCCCGCCACGATGAGCAGCTCGTCGCCGGCCTCCAGCGTGTCGTCGACGCTCGGGGCCAGCGGCCGGCCGTCCCGGACGATCGCCGCGAGGACCGTGTCCGCGGGCCACGTCACCTGACCGACCCGCGTCCCCTCGAGCGGCGACTCCGCGGGGAGCGTCAGCTCGAGGATGTCCGCTCCCGACTGGTGGAAGGTGAAGATCTTCACCAGGTCGCCGACGGCGACCGCCTCCTCGACCATGGCGGTCATGATCCGCGGCGTCGAGACCGCGACGTCGACGCCCCAGGCCTCGTCGAACATCCACTCGTTCTTGGGGTTGTTGACGCGCGCCACGGTGCGCGGGACCCCGTACTCCGTCTTCGCCAGCAGGGAGACGACGAGGTTCACCTTGTCGTCGCCCGTGGCGGCCACGATGACGTCGCACTCGTCGACGCGGGCCTGGGTCAGCGTGGAGAGCTCGCACGCGTCGGCGAGGAGCCACTCGGCGTCGGCGACGGACGCCACCCGCATCGCCGAGGGCTGCTTGTCCACGAGCGTGACCTCGTGGTCGGCCGCGAGCAGCTCGCGGGCGATGGACCGGCCGACCGAGCCGGCGCCGGCGATGACGACGCGCATCAGTCCTCCTGGTGGCGGGGCGCGTGGGTGAGGGCGCGCTCGATGCGCGGCACGTCCTCCACGGTGGCGATGACGTGCAGGAGGTCGTGCTCCTGGAAGACCGTCTCCGAGGACGGCAGCATCGCGTCGCCGAAGCGGGTCAGGAAGGCCACGCGGGCGCCGACGAGGTGCTCGATCCGCGGGACGGGTGTCCCGATCCAGGCCGGGTGCACGTCGGTCTGCGCGATGACGACCCGCCCGGACGCGTCCCGGTACTCGTGCGTCGCGCCCATGGGCAGCATGCGCCGCAGCACCTGGTCGGCGGTCCACCGGACCGTGGCCACGGTGGGGATGCCCAGACGCTGGTAGATCTCGGCGCGGTGCGGGTCGTAGATGCGGGCGACGACGTTGTCGATCCCGAACGTCTCCCGCGCGACGCGCGCGGCGAGGATGTTCGAGTTGTCGCCGTCGGACACGGCCGCGAAGGCGTAGGCGTCCTCGACCCCCGCCTGCAGCAACGTCTCGCGGTCGAAGCCGAGCCCGGTGACCCGGTTGCCGCCGAAGTCCGCGTCGAGGCGGCGGAAGGCCTCGGGGTTCTGGTCGATCACCGCCACCGAGTGGCCACGGGACTCCAACGACTGCGCGAGGGTGGCCCCGACCCGTCCGCAGCCCATGATGACGAAGTGCACAGGGCGTCACGCTACTCCGCCGCGCCCAGGACGCTCGCCGCCGAGGTCCCGGGCCACGCGCAGGGTCGGGATCCGGTGGGTCGGGACGCTGGTCCCTCCTGCCGACGACCCCAGGCCTAGAGTGGTGCTCCGTGTCAGACGTCGCTGATGCCGCGAAGCGTCTGCTGCTGGGCCGTCCGGTCCACAGCGAGCGCCTGAGGCACACCCTCCTCCCCAAGCGCATCGCGCTGCCGGTCTTCGCCTCCGACGCGCTCTCGTCGGTGGCGTACGCGCCGGACGAGGTGCTCCTCACCCTCGCGTTCGCGGGGCTGGCGGCGACGGCGATCTCCCCGGGCGTGGGGCTGGCCGTCGCCGCGGTCATGGCGGTCGTCATCGCCTCGTACCGGCAGAACGTCCGCGCCTACCCGTCGGGGGGCGGCGACTACGAGATCGCCACCGTCAACATCGGCCCGCGCGCGGGCCTGGGCGTGGCGAGCGCGCTGCTGGTCGACTACATCCTGACGGTCGCCGTGTCGATCAGCGCGGGCTCCCAGTACCTCGCCTCGGCCCTGCCCGCGCTGCGCGGGTACGAGGTCCAGGTCGCGCTGGGGCTCGTCACGCTCCTCATGGTGCTCAACCTGCGGGGGGTCAAGGAGTCGGGCCGGCTCTTCGCCGTCCCCACCTACCTGTTCATGCTCGCCGTCGGGCTCACGGCCGTCGTCGGCGGGGTGCGGTGGGCGACCGGGACCCTGCCGCAGGCCGAGAGCGCCGCGCTGGAGATCGCGCCGCTGCCGGGTTACGAGCAGGGCCTGGTGGGCCTCGCGGGCGCGTTCCTCGTCCTGCGCGCCTTCGCGTCGGGCGCCGCGGCCCTGACCGGTGTGGAGGCGATCAGCAACGGCGTGCCGGCGTTCCGGCCGCCCAAGAGCCGCAACGCGGCGACGACGCTCCTGCTGCTCGGCACGCTGTCGGTGACGTTCATCATGTCGATCCTCCTGCTCGCCCGGGCCACGGGCGTGCACTACGTGGAGGACCCGGCGGAGCAGCTGCTGCGGGACGGCGTCCCCGTGGGGGAGGACTACGTCCAGGACCCGGTCCTCGGTCAGCTCGCGCAGGCGGTGTTCGACGGCCTCCCGGTGGCGTTCTACGTCGTGGCCGCCGCCACGGGCCTCATCCTCGTGCTCGCCGCCAACACGGCGTTCAACGGCTTCCCGGTCCTCGGCTCCATCCTCGCCCGCGACGGGTTCCTGCCGCGCCAGCTCCACACCCGGGGCGACCGGCTCGTCTTCTCCAACGGGATCATCTTCCTGGCGCTGGGCGCGGGGATCCTCGTCGCCGCCTTCGACGCCCAGGTGACCCGCCTCATCCACCTCTACATCGTCGGCGTCTTCGTGTCGTTCACCCTGAGCCAGCTCGGGATGGTGCGGCACTGGAACCGCGAGCTGCGCCGCGAGCCGGAGCCGGCCCGCCGCCGGTCGATGCTGCGGTCCCGCGCCATCAACACCACCGGCCTCGTGCTCACCGCGACCGTGCTCGTCGTCGTCCTGGTGACGAAGTTCTCGCGCGGGGCCTGGATCGCGCTGCTGGCGATGGGCGTGTTCTTCCTGCTCATGCGCGGGGTCCGCCGGCACTACTCCGCGGTGCGCGAGGAGCTCGCGCTCGGCGAGGACCCCGCGGCGGCCCGTGCGCTCCCGAGCCGGGTGCACGCGATCGTGCTCATCTCGCGGCTGCACAAGCCGACGATGCGGGCGCTGGCCTACGCACGGGCCACGCGCCCCTCGTCCCTCGAGGCCCTCACGGTGAACGTCGACCTCGACGAGACCGCGGACCTGCGCCGGCAGTGGGACGCCCTGGACCTGCCGGTGCCGCTGCGGGTGCTGGACTCCCCGTACCGGGACCTCACACGGCCCGTCGTGGGCTACGTCCGCTCGATCCGCCGGCAGAGCCCCCGCGACCTCGTGGTCGTCTACGTCCCCGAGTACGTGGTGGGCCACTGGTGGGAGCAGCTCCTGCACAACCAGAGCGCCATGCGGCTCAAGAACCGCCTGCTCCTGACCCCCGGGGTGGTCATCGCCTCGGTCCCGTGGCAGCTCCGCTCGTCGGAGCTCGTCGAGGGGAGCGCCGTGGTCACCGCGGCCGCCGACCCGTCGGCACCGACGCTCGCGGACCCCGCTGCACCCGAGCCCGGAGGACCGCGATGAGCCAGGCCAGCAACCCGTCCCCGTCCGAGGGGACCGTCGTGCTCGACGTCGGGCCGGTGGCCCACGGCGGCCACTGCGTCGCACGGCACGAGGGGCGCGTCGTCTTCGTCCGGCACGCGCTGCCGGGGGAGCGCGTGCGGGCCCGGCTGACGGAGGCGGCGCCCACGGCGAAGTTCTGGCGCGCCGACGCCGTGGAGGTCCTGGAGGCGTCGCCGGACCGCGTCGCCTCGCCGTGGCCGGAGGCCGGCCCCGGCGGTGTGGGGGGCGGGGAGCTGGGCCACGTCGCCCTGCCCGCCCAGCGCGCGTGGAAGGCCGCCGTCGTCGAGGAGCAGCTGCGGCGGCTGGCGCACGACGACCGTGCCGTCGTCGTCGAGGGGGCCCCGGGCGACGACGCGCGGGGGGGCCTGCGCTGGCGCACCCGCGTGGAGCTCGTCGCGGACGCCGAGGGTCGCGCGGGGATGCACCGCCACCGCTCGCACGACGTCGTCGCCCTGGAGGCGATGCCGCTGGCCGTCGAGGACGCGGGGGTCGAGGGCGTGCTGTCCCGGCGGTGGACCGCGGGCGCCCGGCTGACGCTGGTCGCCCCGTCGGGAGGCGACCGCCCCCTGCTGCTGGTCGACGGGGTGCCGTGGCTGCGGAACGCGCCCGACACGCGCCCGACCGCCCGCGCGTCGGTGCGCGAGACGCTGCGCCGGGGTGACCGGGAGCTGTCGTGGCGCGTCGCCGGCGACGGCTTCTGGCAGGTGCACCGGGAGGCACCCGGAGTGCTCGTCGGTGCGGTGGGCGACGTCCTGGCGCAGGACGGGCTGGCCGGCGCGCGCGTCGTCGACCTCTACGCCGGCTCGGGTCTGTTCAGCCTGCCCCTCGCCGACGCGGTCGGCCCCGCCGGTGCCGTCGCCGCGGTGGAGGGCGACGCCCGTGCGGTACGCGACCTGCGCCGCAACGTGCACGACCGGCCGCAGGTGCGGCTGCACCACGGCGGGGTGCTCGACGTGCTCCGCTCCGGCGCGGTCGGTCCGGCCGACGTCGTCGTCCTCGACCCGCCCCGCGTGGGAGCCGGACGCGCGGTCGTGGACGGCGTCGTCGCTCTCGGTGCCGAGCGGGTCGTGCTGGTGGCCTGCGACCCCGCGTCGCTGGCCCGGGACGTCGCCCTCCTGGTCGACGCCGGCCACGTGCTGGAGGGCCTGCGCGCGTTCGACCTCTTCCCGATGACCCACCACGTGGAGGCCGTCGCGCTGCTCCGGCGGGCCTGACCCGCGCCGGGGTCGGCGCCCCTGGTGATGGGCGCCCCGGGGCTCCCATACTGCTCTCACGCGGCGACGAGGCCGCGACCGACGGGAGGACACCCATGCTCGACGACCTGGTCGCAGGTCTGACGGTCCCCACCGACCTGTTCATCGGTGGCCGCTGGCGGGCCGCGGAGGACGGCGGCCGTTTCGACGTGATCGACCCCGCCACCGAGCGCACGATCGCCCAGGTGGCCAACGGCACCGTGGCGGACGCCCTGGCGTGCGTGGACGCCGCCGACGCCGCCGCCCCCGGGTGGGCCGCCACCCCGCCGCGGCAGCGCGGGGAGGTGCTGCGGCGTGCCTTCGAGCTCATGATCGAGCGGGAGGACGCGCTCGCCGAGCTCATGGTCCGCGAGAACGGCAAGGCCCGGCGCGACGCGCTGGGGGAGGTCCGGTACGCCGCGGAGTTCTTCCGCTGGTTCTCCGAGGAGGCCGTCCGCCTCACCGGGGAGGTCCGGACCGCACCCTCGGGCGCCAACCAGATCATGGTCATCCGGCAGCCGATCGGCATCGCGATGCTCATCACGCCGTGGAACTTCCCCGCCGCGATGGCCACCCGGAAGATCGGACCCGCGCTGGCGGCGGGCTGCACCGTGATCCTCAAGCCCGCCTCGGAGACCCCGTTGAGCGCCCTGGCGGTGGCCGCGATCCTCGCCGAGGCCGGAGTGCCGGACGGGGTCGTCAACGTCCTGCCGTCCCGGCGCTCGGGAGCGGTCGCGAGCGCCGTGCTCACCGACCCGCGGGTGCGGAAGCTGTCGTTCACGGGGTCGACCGAGGTGGGCCGGGACCTGCTCCGGCTCGCGGCCGACCAGGTCCTCGCGTGCTCGATGGAGCTCGGCGGCAACGCCCCGCTGCTCGTGATGGACGACGCCGACCTGGACGTCGCGGTCGAGGGCGCGATGCTCGCCAAGATGCGCAACGGCGGGGAGGCGTGCACCGCGGCGAACCGGATGTACGTGCACCGCTCCGTCGCGGAGGAGTTCACCCGCCGCCTCGCGGAGCAGATGGGGGCACTGACCCTCGGGCCCGGCCTGGACGACGTCGCCGTCGGGCCCCTCGTCAACCAGCCGTCCCTGGACAAGGTCGCCGAGCTGGTGCAGGACGCGGTCGCCCAGGGCGCCCGCGTCGTCACCGGCGGGTCCCGGCCGGAGCGGGAGGGCTACTTCTACGCGCCGACGGTGCTCGCCGACGTGGCGCCCGACGCGCGGATCCTGTCGGAGGAGATCTTCGGCCCCGTGGCACCGGTCGTCGTGTTCGACACCGACGAGGAGGCGGTCGAGCTGGCGAACCGCACCGAGTACGGCCTCGTGTCGTACGTGTTCACCCGTGACCTCGCCCGAGGGCTGCGGATCAGCGAGGCGCTGGAGTCCGGCATGGTCGGGCTCAACCGCGGCGTCGTCTCCGACCCTGCGGCGCCGTTCGGCGGGGTCAAGCAGTCGGGCCTCGGCCGCGAGGGCGGTCACGAGGGCATGCTCGAGTACACCGAGTCCAAGTACGTCGCCGTGCAGTGGTGACGTCGCGCCCGGCGCCGGGGGATGGGACCCCGGCGCCGGCGTGACGTGCGCGCCCGGCGCGGATGGTGCCCGAGGGCCGACCTCGGGGGCTTTGACCGGGGGCGGGCGTGTGGACCGGGCGGCGCGCCGCGGGGGTCCTCCGCTACGATGTATCTTGACATCGAGATAACTGCCAGACCGTCGGGCACGCGACCGTGCGCGACACATGAGGAGCCACCGTGAGCAGCGTCGACACGTTCCGGTCCCAGGGCCGCCTGGAGGTGGGGGACACCTCCTACGAGATCTTCCGGCTGTCCGCCGTCCCCGGGCTCGAGCGCCTGCCGTTCAGCCTCAAGGTGCTGGCGGAGAACCTCCTGCGCACCGAGGACGGTGCGAACGTGACCGCCGAGCACGTGCGGGCCATCGCGGCGTGGGACCCGGCCGCCGAGCCCAGCACGGAGATCCAGTTCACCCCGGCGCGGGTGATCATGCAGGACTTCACGGGTGTGCCGTGCGTCGTGGACCTCGCCACGATGCGCGAGGCCGTCGCCGAGCTGGGCGGCGACCCGGCGCGCATCAACCCGCTGGCTCCCGCCGAGCTCGTCATCGACCACTCGGTCCAGATCGACGTCGCCGGGCGCCGCGACGCCTTCGAGCGCAACGTCGAGCTGGAGTACCAGCGCAACCGTGAGCGCTACCAGTTCCTGCGCTGGGGCCAGACCGCCTTCGACGACTTCAAGGTGGTGCCGCCCGGCACCGGCATCGTGCACCAGGTCAACCTCGAGTACCTCGCGCGGGGTGTCATGACCCGAGAGGTCGGCGGTGCGCTGCGCGCGTACCCCGACACCTGCGTCGGCACCGACTCGCACACCACGATGGTCAACGGTCTGGGTGTGCTGGGCTGGGGCGTCGGCGGCATCGAGGCGGAGGCCGCGATGCTGGGCCAGCCCGTCTCGATGCTCATCCCGCGGGTCGTCGGCTTCAAGCTCACCGGCTCGATCCCGGCCGGGGTCACGGCGACCGACGTCGTCCTGACCATCACCGAGCAGCTGCGCCGGCACGGCGTGGTCGGCAAGTTCGTCGAGTTCTACGGCGCCGGTGTGGCCGAGGTCCCGCTGGCGAACCGCGCGACGATCGGCAACATGAGCCCGGAGTTCGGCTCCACCTGCGCCATCTTCCCGATCGACGAGGTGACGCTCGACTACCTGCGGCTCACCGGGCGCCCGGCCGACCAGGTGGCGCTCGTCGAGGCGTACGCGCAGGAGCAGGGCCTGTGGCACGACCCGTCGTCCGCGGACTACGTCGAGCCCACCTTCTCGGAGTACCTCGAGCTGGACCTCTCGACGGTCGTGCCGTCCATCGCGGGCCCGAAGCGCCCGCAGGACCGCATCGAGCTCACCGAGGCGAAGGAGGCCTTCGCCTCGGTCATCCTCGACTACGTGGACCCGGACACGGCCGCCGCCGTCCGGGCCGCACGGCAGGTCACCGACGGTCTGGACGAGTCCGTCGAGGAGACGTTCCCCGCCTCGGACCCGATCGCCGCGGGCGAGCACGCGGACACGTCGGCGGCACCGCGCGAGCCCGGGCACGCGGACGCCGCGCGCCGCCCGCACAAGCGGGTGCCCGTCACCCTCGCCGACGGGACCCGGACCGAGATCGACCACGGCTCCGTCGTCATCGCCTCGATCACGTCGTGCACGAACACGTCCAACCCCTCGGTCATGCTCGCCGCCGCCCTCCTGGCGAAGAAGGCGGTGGCCCGCGGGCTCACGGCCAAGCCCTGGGTCAAGACCTCCATGGCGCCGGGGTCGAAGGTCGTGACGGACTACTACCAGAAGGCCGGCCTGTGGCCGTACCTGGAGAAGCTCGGCTTCCACCTCGTGGGCTACGGCTGCGCGACGTGCATCGGCAACTCCGGGCCGCTGCCGGAGGAGGTGTCGGAGGTCGTCAACGAGCACGACCTCTCCGTGGTCTCCGTGCTCTCGGGCAACCGCAACTTCGAGGGGCGCATCAACCCCGACGTGAAGATGAACTACCTGGCCTCGCCGCCCCTGGTGATCGCCTACGCGCTGGCCGGGACGATGGACTTCGACTTCGAGGCCGAGCCGCTCGGCACGAGCGAGACCGGCGAGCCGGTGTTCCTGCGGGACATCTGGCCCTCGCCGCAGGAGGTCCAGGCCACCATCGACTCCTCGATCGACTCGGCGATGTTCACGGCCGACTACGCGGACGTGTTCGCCGGTGACGAGCGCTGGCAGACGCTGCCCACGCCGTCGGGGGACACCTTCGCCTGGGACCCGGAGTCCACCTACGTGCGGCGTCCGCCGTACTTCGAGGGCATGGGGATGACGCCGGACCCGGTCACGGACATCGAGGGAGCGCGCGTCCTGGCGAAGCTCGGGGACTCGGTGACGACCGACCACATCAGCCCGGCGGGCTCGATCAAGGCGGACAGCCCGGCCGGCCGGTACCTGGCCGAGCACGGCGTCGACCGGCGGGACTTCAACTCCTACGGCTCCCGCCGCGGCAACCACGAGGTCATGATCCGTGGCACGTTCGCCAACATCCGGCTGCGCAACCAGCTGGTGCCGGGCGTCGAGGGCGGCGTCACGGTGAACCACCTGACCGGGGAGCAGACCTCCATCTACGACGCCGCGGTCGCCTACGCCGCGGCCGGCGTGCCGCTCGTGGTGCTCGGCGGCAAGGAGTACGGCTCCGGGTCGTCGCGTGACTGGGCGGCCAAGGGGACCCGGCTGCTCGGGGTGCGGGCCGTCGTGGCCGAGAGCTTCGAGCGGATCCACCGGTCGAACCTCATCGGCATGGGTGTGCTGCCGCTGCAGTTCCCGGCGGGCGAGACCGCCGACAGCCTCGGGCTCGACGGGACGGAGACCTTCGCGGTCAGCGGGGTGACGGCCCTGAACGAGGGCACCACGCCTCGCACCGTCGCGGTTCGCGCCGAGAAGGCCGACGGCACCGTCGTGGAGTTCGACGCGGTCGTCCGGATCGACACCCCGGGCGAGGCGGACTACTACCGCAACGGCGGCATCCTGCAGTACGTGCTCCGGTCCCTCGTCACGTCCTGATCTCGCCGACGGCGGCGGCCCCACGGGGTCGCCGCCGTCGCCGTGCCCACGGTCAGGCCCGGAACTGGCGGACCGCGGCGGTGACGACGGTCCGGGCCGCGCGGTCCACCGCCGCGTCGGAGGTCGCCGCCACCCCGGTGCGGTGCTCGGTCCACGCGCGGCGCAGGGCGTCACGGGCCTCGTCCGGCCGCGCCGTCGGCAGCGCCTCCAGGACGGCCGGGACGAGCCACTCCGGGTCGAGCGTCCCGTTCGGTGGGGCGAAGACCCGCTCGCCGCTGACCCAGTCCGTCGATCCGGTGGTCGTCATGCCCCATGGTCGCACCCGGGCCCGGCTGGGCGGGCAGGCCCGCGGCGGCGCCGCCGGCACCCGGGATGTCCGCCGAGGGCCGAATCAGTTGGAGCGTGTCGGTGGGCACCGCCAGACTGGCCCCCGTGTCCACGATCACGGCCCAGGGCCTGCGGAAGAGGTACGGCGCGGTCCACGCCGTCGACGGGATCGACCTGAGCGTGGAGCGGGGGACCGTGCTCGGACTGCTGGGCCCCAACGGGGCGGGCAAGACGACGACGGTCCGCATCCTCACCACGCTGCTGCGCCCCGACGCCGGGCAGGCGAGCGTGCTCGGGCTCGACGTCGTCCGCGACGCCCGGGAGCTCATGCGGCGCATCGGCGTCTCCGGGCAGTACGCCGCCGTCGACGAGAACCTCACCGGGTTCGAGAACCTGGAGATGGTCGGCCGCCTCTACCACCTGGGGGTGCGCCGGGCCCGGACCCGGGCCGACGAGCTCCTGGAGCGCTTCGGGCTCACCGAGGCGGCCCGACGGCCGGTCCGCGGCTACTCCGGGGGCATGCGGCGCAGGCTCGACCTCGCGGGCGCCCTGGTGGCCGAGCCCGAGGTGCTCTTCCTCGACGAGCCGACCACCGGCCTGGACCCGCGCAGCCGGCTCGGGATGTGGGACGTCATCGGGGAGCTCGTCCGCTCCGGGACGACCGTCCTCCTCACCACGCAGTACCTCGAGGAGGCCGACCAGCTCGCGGACACGATCGCCGTCATCGACCACGGCAGGGTCATCGCCCAGGGCACGGCGGACGAGCTGAAGTCCCAGGTCGGTGGCGAGCGGGTCGCCGTCACCGTGGGCCGCGCCGAGGAGGTCGCCACGGCGCGCGATGTGCTCCGGCCGCTGGTGGCCGGTGAGGTCGGCGTCGAGGAGCACACGCGCACGCTGACCGCTCCCGTGACCGGCGGGACCGGTGCGCTGGTCGCGGTGCTGCGGGCGCTCGGCGACGCGGGCGTCGACGTCCTGGACGCCGGGATCCGGCGCCCCACGCTGGACGACGTGTTCCTGACCCTGACCGGCCATGAGGCCGAGTCCGCACCGCAGGAGGCCGGAGCGTGACCCCGATCGTGCAGGCACTCGCCGACGGGTGGACCGTCACGCGCCGCAACCTCATCACCATCAAGCGCGTGCCGGACCTGCTCGTCGGGTCGATCGTGTCCCCGATCATGTTCGTGCTGCTGTTCGCCTACGTCTTCGGCGGCTCGATCGCCCTCCCGGGCGCCTCGGAGCTGGACCCCGCCCTCTACCGCGAGTTCCTCATCGCCGGGATCTTCGCCCAGACCGTCATCTTCGGGGCGACGATCACGGGCTCGGGCATGGCGCAGGACCTGAAGAAGGGCATCATCGACCGGTTCCGCTCGCTGCCGATGGCGCCCTCCGCGGTCCTGGTGGGGCGGACGGGCGCCGACGTCGTGAACAACGTCCTCACCGTCGTGATCATGTCGCTCACCGGCCTCGTGGTGGGCTGGCGCATCAACTCCTCGGTGGGCGAGGCGCTGCTGGGCTACGTGCTGCTGCTGTTCTTCGCGTACTGCATCAGCTGGCTCATGGCGTACGTCGGGCTGCTGGTCCGGACGCCGGAGGTGTTCAACAACGCGGTGTTCATCGTGATCTTCCCGCTCACCTTCATCGCCAACACCTTCGTGCCGTCGCAGAACCTGCCCGGGGTGCTGCGCACCTTCGCGGAGTGGAACCCGGTCTCGAGCGTCACCCAGGCGGCCCGGGAGCTCTTCGGCAACGTGCTCCCCGGGACGCCGGACCCGACGACATGGCCCCTGCAGAACCCCGTCCTCTACACGGTCCTGTGGGGCGTCGCGCTGCTGGTCGTCTTCGTGCCGCTCACCGTGCGGCAGTACCAGCGCGCCGCCGCCCGCTGAGGGCGGCCGGCCGGTCTCAGCCGGGCGGCGTCGGCACGCGGACACCCTGCTCGGCCGAGCGGGCGACCGCGAGCGCCAGCTCCAGGGCGCGCCGGCCGGCCCGCGCGTGGACGGGGGGCTCGTCCCCGGCCCGCAGGGCCCGGAGCACGGCGTCGACGTGCCGGTCGAACGTCGTGTGGAAGCTGCGGGCCTCGTCGTCGAAGTACCCGGCCTGCCAGACCTGGGACACCTCGTCACCGGGCCGGGACACGACGAGCCGACGGACGGTGTCCTCGACCACGAGGCGACCGCTCGTGCCGTTGATCTCGATGCGCTGGGAGTCCGGGTAGGCGTAGGAGGAGTCGTAGGTGCCCAGGAAGGTGCCGACGGCGCCGGAGGCCAGCTCCAGGGCCACGGCGATGGTGGTGAACACCCCGGGCCGGGCGCCGTCGTACGTCTGCGCCATCACGGAGACGACCGGGCCGCACAGGTGCTCGATCAGGTCGAAGCCGTGCACCTGGGTCTCGACGAGGTTCGCGTGCGGTGACGTGCCGAAGTTCGGCTCGCCGCCGAAGCGCCAGGTCGCGAACACGACGTCCCCCAGCTCGCCCGCGTCCAGGAGCGCCTTGGCGCGCACGACCGGCTCGGCGTACCGGTGGTTGAGGTCGATCGCGAAGAACACGCCGCGGCGCTCTGCCTCTGCCAGGAGCGTGTCCGCCTCCTGCAGGTCGAAGACGAGCGGCTTCTCGACCAGGAGCGGGACCCCGTGCCGCAGGAGCTGCAGGGTCGGGGCGAAGTGCTCCTCGTTGGGCAGGGACACGGTGACCAGGTCGGGCTGCTCCGCGGAGAGCATCGCCGCGAGGTCCGTGTACGCCGTCGTGCCGTAGGCGGTCGCCCGGGCGCGCGTGCGTCCGGGGTCGCGACCGACGACGGCGCACAGGACCGTGTCGGTCCGGTCGGCGAAGACCCTCGCATGCTGCTCGCCCCAGCCGCCGGCCCCGACGACGGCCACGCGCAGCGGCGGGTCGGTCGGGGGGACGCGCACGGCGACGGGGGGACGGAAGTCGATGCCCATGGCACCACTGTGCACCCGTCGCGACGGGTGGCGGTGGGCCCTCGGCCCGGTGCTCGGGCCGTACGTCCCTCGCACCGGGCCGGTGGCGTGCCTAGCGTCCGAAGGGACGGGAGCGGCGCCGTCGGCGCTGGGTGTGGACGCGGCGCCGGTCCCGGGGCCGTCCGGCCCGTCCGGGCGTCGACGGCCGCGCGGACGAGGGGGTCGGCATGGCCGTCGTCGAGGTCGAGCACCTGACGAAGCGGTACGGGGACCTGACGGCGGTGGACGACGTCTCGTTCTCCCTCGAGCCCGGCGAGGTCTTCGCCCTGCTCGGCCCCAACGGGGCGGGCAAGACGACCACCGTCGAGATCCTCGAGGGGGCGCGGCCCCGGACGTCCGGCAGCGTTCGGGTCCTGGGGCACGACCCCGCCCGTCGTCCGCGGGAGCTGCGCGAGCGCACCGGCGTGGTGCTGCAGGAGGCGGGCTTCGAGGAGGAGTTCACGGTCGCCGAGCTCGTCGAGCTGCACGGGCGGATGTACCCCCGCAGGGTCGCCACGGCCGCCGTCGTCGAGCAGGTCGGCCTGACGGACAAGGCGCACGCGCGGGTCCGCACGCTGAGCGGTGGGCAGCGTCGCCGGCTCGACCTGGCGCTCGGGCTCGTCGGGGCGCCGGAGCTGCTCTTCCTGGACGAGCCGACCACCGGGTTCGACCCGGGTGCGCGACGCCGGGCCTGGGACCTCGTCGAGGGGCTGCGCAGGGACGGCACGACGGTCCTGCTGACCACGCACTACCTCGACGAGGCGGAGCACCTCGCCGACCGGGTGGCCGTCGTCGTCCGGGGCCGGCTCGTCGCGCTCGGGACCCCGGCGGAGCTGGGGGCGCGCCGTCAGGACGCGGTGGTGACCTTCCGGCTCCCCGAGACCGTCGACCTGTCCGCCCTGCCCGCCCTGGACGGCGTCCTCGTGCCGGACGGTCTGGACTGGCACCTCACGACCGCGCGCCCGACGGCGGCGCTCCACACGCTGACCGGCTGGGCAGCAGGTCGTGAGCTGGAGATCCCCGCCCTGACGGTCCGGCGGCCCTCGCTGGAGGACGTGTACCTCGGGCTCGTCGCGGGTGCGGGGGAGACGGGTCCGGACGACCCGGCGGACGACGGCCGGCCGACACGGCGTCGCGGACCGCGGGCGTCCGGTGCGGGGTCGGCGACCCCCGGCCGTGGCGGCCGGCTGGCGTCCCGGCGGTCCTGATGACGTCCGCAGCCGTGCTCGGTCCGCCGGCCGCTCCCGCCGTGCGGGCGTCCCGCCTGGTCGTCGACCACCTCCGCCACGCGGTCGTGGACCTGTGGCGCCAGAAGGTCGTCACCCTCTTCACGGTCGTCGTCCCGCTCGTCTGGCTCGTCGTGATGGGCTTCGTCGCGGGCAACGCCGTCGTGGACGAGGCGGGCGGCGTGCGGGTCATGCAGTTCGTGACCCCGGGCGCGGCGGCCATGGGCGTGCTCTACGCGTCCTTCCCGACCGTGGCGATCTCGGTCGCCGAGGCCCGCCACACCGGCGTCCTGCGGCGCCTGCGCTCCACACCCTTGCCCGTCGCGGCGTACCTGACGGCGAGGATCGGCGCCGCCGTCGTCTTCGCCGTCGCATCGGTCGTGATCATGCTGCTGGTCGGCGTGCTGCTCTACGACGTGCGGCTGGTCGCCGGCACGGCCGCCGCGACGACCGTCACGCTCGTCGTCGCCATGGCGACGTTCGCCGCCATCGGCACGGCGGTCGCCGCCTGGTCGCCCACGGTCGCGACCGCGCAGGCCGCCTCCATCGGCGGCGCCGTGGCCCTCACCTTCGTCTCGGGGCTGTTCAGCTTCGGCGGGTCCGCGCCGGCGTGGCTCGTCACCCTGGGCGACCTGCTCCCGCTGAAGCCGCTGACCGCCGCGCTGCAGGACCAGATGAACCCGTTCCACCCGGAGGTCGGGTGGGACGTGACGGGCGTCGTCGTGGTCGCGGCGTGGACGGTCCTCGCTGTGGTCGCGGCCGCCGCGGGGCTGCGCCGCGAGGGCGTCCGGCCCACGCCCCGCACGCCGCGCGCGCCCCGGACCGGCCCAGCGGTCCCGACGACGTCGACCCGGTCGGTCGAGGGGGACGGCCCCGCACCCTCGGCCACCGCCCCGATGACCGTCGTGCACGACACGGGACGCCCGGGGGCGGCGCGGCTCGTCCGTGACCAGGTCACCGCCGGCGCGCGGGTGACGTGGCGCGACCCCGGGGCCCTGTTCTTCGCCGTGGTCATGCCCGTGGCGCTGTACGCGTTCGTCGTGGCCCTCGCAGCGGGCGGTACAGGGCCCGGCGGCGTGCCGACCGCGGTCGTCGTGGCCGCCGGCATGGTGGCGTGGGGCGCGGCGGTGGCCGCCTTCATGAACCTGCCCGAGGCGGTCGCGGTCGCGCGGGACGCCGGTGTCCTGGCCCGGCTCGCGGCGACGCCCACGGCGCCGTGGCACCTCCTCACCGGGCGCACGCTCGCCGCGGTCGGCGGCGTGCTCGCGGTGGAGGCCCTGGTCCTGGGCCTGGGGACCGCGGCCTACGGCCTCCGCGTCACGGCGACCGGCGTCGTCCTGGGCACGGCGGTCCTCGTGCTCGGTTCCCTGGTGCTGGCGGCCTGCGGCTTCCTGGTGGCCTCCACCGTGCACAGCGCGAAGGCGGTCGGTGCGGTCGCCCTCGTGGTGCTGCTGCCGCTGGCGTTCTTCTCCGACGTCTTCGTCGTGGGCGGACCCGCGTGGATGGGCCGCGTCGGCGACGTGTTCCCGCTCAAGCACCTGCAGAACGCGCTGGTGCTCGCGTGGTCGCCGGAGCCCGCGGTGGGCTGGGGCCACCTCGTGGTCCTGGCGCTGTGGGGCGTCGCGGCGGGGGTCGTCGCAGCTCGACGGTTCCGCTGGGACGAGCGCTGACCGTCCTCAGCTGTCGGTACCGAACTCCCAGTGCCAGGGCTCCTGCGGGCCGCCGCCGCCGGGCCGCATGACGCGCGGGTGGTACCAGCCGAACTGCTCGGCGTTGGCACGCATCCAGCGGTAGTTGGCGGTGCTGAAGTTGCCGAGCCCGCCGAAGCCGTCGAAGTCGACCGCCACGCCGTAGCCGTGGTTGGACATCCCGGGCGGTGCCGCGAGGCTGCCGCGGGTCCGCCGCACGGCCACCTGCGCCGAGTAGCTCCGGTAGGAGCTCACGACGTTCAGGTCACGCCCGAAGTCCGCACGGTACGCCGCGTTGAGCTCCTCGAGGGCCGCCGCGGCGTCGCAGCGCAGCAGCACGCCCTCGTCGAAGCCGACGCCGCAGAGGACGTCGGTCGGGATCTCGCCGTTGGGTGCGTTGGTGGCCACCGCGATCTTGCGCGCGCGCTCGGCGGCGGCGGCCTGGGCGGCCGCCTCGGCCGCCAGTCGCTCGGCCTCGGCGGCGGCGGCCGCGGCGGCCGCCTCGGCGATCTTCGCGTCGGCCAGACCCTGGACCTGGGCCGTCAGCGCGGCCACCTCCGCGGCCTGCTCCTGGATGCGCCGGCTCACCTCGATGTCGAGATCGGGCAGCGCCTCCACCAGCTGGGCGCTGGGGGACTCCTGCTGCGTCGGGGCGTCTGCTGCTCCCGTCGCCGTGGACCCGGCGCCGCCCGCGGTGCGGGCCTGCTCGGGCGTCACGGCGTCGACCGGGGCCGCGCCGTCGGTCGCCGTGCCGCTCTCCGTGCCGTTCTGCGTGCCGTTCTGCGTGGCGGTCTCCGGCAGGGGGTCCCTGCCCTCGGGCGAGATCGAGCGGGAGGCCTGGTCGACCCGGTCGTCGACGGTGGAGGTGTCGTCCTGCGGGCCGGCGACCGCCAGCGGGGGCGCGGGCGCCGCCTCGAGCATCGCGGCGAGCTCGGCCGCGGCGGTCTCGAGCGCAGCGACCGTCTCCGCGTCGAGCACGGGCGCCGCCACCTCCCTCGCGCCCTGGGCGGCGGCGACCGCCGTCTCGGCGGCGGTG
>NZ_AXCW01000068.1 GCF_000603945.1 Actinotalea ferrariae CF5-4
CGTGCCGCCGTCGCCGCCGTTGCCGCCGTCGCCGCCGTCCCCGCCCTCGCTGCGGCGACGGGTCGCGTGAGCAGCAGCGTCCGGGCGACGCGCCGGTACCCCCGGGCGTCGAGGACCGCGTCGAGACCGGCCGGCCGGGCCGCGGCGCACACCCGGACGACGGACGGCAGCCCGTCCTCGCGGTAGAGCGCCTCGACCCGGTCCAGGGCGCGCGCCGCATCCGCCACCTCCCCGGCGGGGACCACGCTGTTGGCGCGGCGGGTGAAGCCGGCGGACCGGCCGACCTCCCAGCCCTCCACGTGGTCCACGCGCAGGGGACGCCAGGTCCCCGTCTCCGCCTCGAGCGGCGGGACGGCTCCCGACGTCACCGGCTCCGGCTCCGTCACGCGTCCTCGCCGTCGGTCGGGTCGTGCGTCGCGTCGTCGGGAGCGGCGTCCGGGGCGTCGTCGCCGAGCGCCGCCGGCCCACCCTCGAGGAGCCGCACGAACTGCGCCTCGTCGAGGACCCGCAGCCCGAGCTGGACCGCCTTGTCGTGCTTGCTCCCGGCGTTCTCCCCGACGACGACGTAGTCCGTCTTCTTCGACACGCTGCCCGCGGCCTTGCCGCCGCGCGCCAGGATCGCCTCCTTGGCGCCGTCCCGGGAGAGCCCCTCCAGCGACCCGGTGACGACGACGGTCAGACCCTCCAGGGTGCGCGGGACCGACGCGTCCCGCTCGTCCTCCATCCGCATCCCGGCGGCGGCCCAGCGCTCGACGATCTCGCGGTGCCAGTCGACCGCGAACCAGTCCTGGACGGCGCCGGCGATCGTCGGGCCGACGCCCTCGACAGCAGCCAGCTCCGCCTCGTCCGCCGCCCGGATCCGCTCCAGCGACCCGAAGTGCGTGGCGAGCGCGCGCGCCGCCGTCGGGCCCACGTGCCGGATGGAGAGCGAGACGAGGACCCGCCACAGGGGGCGTGTCTTCGCCAGCTCGAGCTGCTCGAAGAGCTTCTCGGTCGTCGCGGAGGGCTTGGGGGCCACCTTGGCGGTGCCCCGGGTCCAGAAGAACGGCACCTGCTCGACGACCCCGGTCGCCACGCCCTTCGCCCTGCGCTCGCGCCACACCCGCACGTCCGCCAGGGCCTCGGGGGTGAGCTCGAACAGGCCTGCCTCGGTGTCGAGGACGGGTGTCTGCCGCGGCAGGACGGCGTCGTCGGCGTCGTCCGGGCGCCCGGCCTCCGGGTCCGTGAGCGCGATCGCCGCCTCCCAGCCCAGGGCCTCGATGTCCAGACCGCTGCGGGAGGCGATGTGGAACACGCGCTCCCGCAGCTGCGACGGGCACGACCGGGCGTTCGGGCACCGGATGTCGACGTCGCCCTCCTTGGCGGGGGCCAGAGCGGTGCCGCAGGCCGGGCAGTGCGTCGGCATGACGAACTCGCGGAGCTCGTCCTCCCTGCCCTCGCGCAGCGCGACCACCGGACCGACGATCTCCGGGATCACGTCGCCCGCCTTGCGCAGCACCACCGTGTCCCCGATGAGGACGCCCTTGCGTCGCACCTCGCTGGCGTTGTGCAGGGTCGCCATCTCGACCGTGGAGCCCGCCACCAGGGTCGGCTCCATGACGCCGTAGGGCGTCACGCGCCCGGTCCGCCCGACGTTGACGCGGATGTCCAGCAGCCGGGCGTTCACCTCCTCCGGCGGGTACTTGTACGCGATGGCCCACCGCGGCGCGCGGCTCGTGGACCCGAGCCTGCGCTGCAGCGTGGTCTCGTCGACCTTGACCACGACGCCGTCGATCTCGTGCTCGACCGACCGCCGGTTCTCCCCGAAGTGGTCGATCATGTCCTGCACCGCGGCCAGGTCGTCGACGACGCGCGTGTGCGCCGAGACCCGCAGCCCCCAGGACGCCAGGAGCCGGTACGTCTCCGACTGCCGGGCGGTCGCCGCCTCGTGACCGGCCCAGCGCAGGGCGCCGACGCCGTGGCAGATCATCCCCAGCCGCCGGGACGCGGTCACCCGCGGGTCCTTCTGCCGGAGGGACCCCGCCGCGGCGTTGCGCGGGTTCGCGAACGGCGGCTTCCCGGACTCGACCTGCGCGGCGTTGAGCTCCTCGAAGGCGGTGACGGGGAGGAAGACCTCGCCGCGGATCTCGATGAGCTCGGGCAGGTCCTCGCCCGTCAGCACGTGCGGCACGTCGGCGATGGTGCGGACGTTGAGGGTCACGTCCTCGCCCGTGCGTCCGTCACCCCGCGTCGCGGCGCGCACCAGCCGCCCCTCCTCGTACAGCAGCGACACGGCGAGACCGTCGATCTTCAGCTCGCACAGGTAGTGCCAGTCGCCCTCCCCCAGCTCGCGCCGCAGCCGCTCCGCCCACTCGGCGAGGTCCTCGGTGGAGAACGCGTTGTCCAGGCTGAGCATCCGCTCCACGTGGTCGACCGCGGCGAAGTCCGTGGAGAACGTGCCCCCGACCGTCTGGGTGGGCGAGTCGGGCGTCCGCAGGCCGTGCTGCTCGTAGAGGTCCTCCAGCGCACCCAGGCGGCGCAGCAGCGCGTCGTACTCGGCGTCGGACACGGTGGGGGTGTCCCGCACGTAGTAGGCGAACTGGTGCTCCCGGACCTGGGCGGCCAGGTCCGCCCAGCGGTGGCGTGCGGCCGCCTCGTCCAGTCCCCGGTCCTCCGGGTGCGGCTCGGCCGGTGCGGGGCCGGCCGGGGCGTCGGTCGTCGGGTCCGTCGGCGCGTCGGTCACCGGCCCATCATGGCGGCCTCGGCCAGCTCCAGGGCGACGCGCACGCCGTCGTCGAGGGCGGCGCGGACCGCCCGGGGCTTCGTCACGACGAGGTCCCCGCCGGCCACGCCGCTGGAGGTGTCCACGTGGACGACGACGTCCGCGAGCCCCGACGCGGGCAGCCCCAGGGCCCGCCAGGGGTCCCGCAGCGCCGCGGCGGTCCTCGACGGGTCGCTCGTCTTCCCGTGCCGGGGGCGCGGGAGGGCGAACCACACCCTGGTCCCGGCCTCGACCACCCCGGCCACGGTCTCCCACTGCGGCGGGCGCAGCGGTCCTAGGGCCAGGCCCAGGGCGTCCGCCCCGCTGGAGGCCGCGACCTTGACCGAGCGCCGTGCGAACCGCCCGCCCGTGTGCACGACGACGCTGCCCGCACCGGCGCCGCGCGCCGCGGACACGACGTGCCGCAGCGCACCGCGCGCCACGTCGGTGTCCACGGCGGCGAGCCGGCCGTGGCCGGAGAACGTGGCGACCGCCCCGCTGAGGACGTCCGGGAGCTGCGGCTCGCGCAGCACGAGCACGAGCTCCGCGCCGGGCACGGCGGACCGTACCCGGGCGAGCAGGTCGCCCAGCCCGTCGGCGAGCGAGTGCGTCAGCTCCCGGGCGGCGCCGGCGTCGGCCAGGACGCGGTCCCCACGGGCGAGGTAGCACGTGGCCGCCAGGCTCCACGGCCCGCGCAGCGCGACGACGAGCGGGCCGGTCCAGCCGTGCGCCGCGACCGCGAGCGCGTCGAGGTCCTCGCGGAGGGTGGCGCGTGCGCGCTCCAGGTCCCGACCCGGGCGGTCGCAGAGCTTCCACCCGTGCGGCCCGACCTCCAGGGGCATCTCGGTGAGGACGGCGCCCGCCCGGCCGGTGGAGTCGGCCCACGGACCGCGCTGCGGCATCTGGACCAGGGACGGCAGCGCGGTCACGCCGGTCGGCGTGTCCCCCAGGCGGTCCAGGACCGACGTCTGCGCCTCGAGGACGGCGGTGCCCGGCCAGGGCCCGAGGAGGCTGACCCCCGTCACCGCTCGGCACCCGTCACGGTGGCCTGCGCGAGGACCCGCGTGCCGTCGTAGAGGACCAGGGACTGCCCCGCTGCCACGCCGCGCAGGCCGGTGGCGAGCTCGACCTCGACGGCGTCGTGCGCGGGCCCGAGGGCGCGCACCCGCGCCGGCACGGGTGCGCCGTGGGCCCGGACCTGGGCCTCGCACGCCAGCCGCTGCGGGGACGGGGGCACGAACCACACGGCGCGGTCCCCGGCCACCCGGGTCACCGTGAGCAGCTCCGCCGCGCCGACCACCACCGTGTTCGTGGACGGACGCACCTCGACCACGTACCGCGGCCGGCCGTCGGGGCCGGGGCGGTCCAGGTGCAGACCCCGCCGCTGACCGACCGTGAAGGCGTAGGCGCCGTCGTGACGGCCCACCACGGTTCCGTCGGCGTCGACCACGTCGCCCGCTCGGGCACCCAGCCGCTCCCGGAGGAAGCCCTGCGTGTCGCCGTCGGCGACGAAGCAGATGTCGTAGGAGTCGGGCTTGGCCGAGACGCCGAGCCCCCGCTCCCGCGCCTCCGCCCGGACCGCGTCCTTGGAGGGCGCGTCCCCGAGGGGGAACATCGACCGGGCGAGCCGGTCGGTGCCCATGACGGCCAGCACGTACGACTGGTCCTTGGCCGCGTCGCGCGCCCGGTGCAGCTCCCGGGTCACCGCGCCGTCCGCACCCACCACCGTCTCGATCCGCGCGTAGTGCCCGGTGCAGACCGCGTCGAAGCCGAGCGCGGCGGCCCGGTCGAGCAGCGCCGCGAACTTGATGTGCTCGTTGCACCGCACGCAGGGGTTGGGGGTGCGGCCCGCCGCGTACTCGGCGAGGAAGTCCGCCACGACCGTGTCCTCGAACCGCTCGGACAGGTCCCAGACGTAGTAGGGGATGCCGAGCACGTCGGCCGCCCGCCGGGCGTCGCCCGCGTCCTCGATCGAGCAGCAGCCGCGCGACCCGGTGCGGTACTCCGCCCGCTCGCGGGACAGCGCCATGTGGACGCCCACGACGTCGTGCCCCGCGTCGACCGCACGCGCGGCGGCCACGGCGGAGTCCACTCCCCCGGACAGGGCGGCGAGCACACGCATGCGGTCAGCCTAGGTGCTGCCGACCCGCGCGGGCCGGGCGGGGTCGGGTGGACCGGGTGGGAACGGGCACGACCGCCCGTCACACCCGGCCGGCGGCGCGGGCCCGCTCCACGACCTCGGGCAGGACCGCCGCGAGCGCGGCGACGTCGTCGTCGCTCGAGGTGCGGCCGAGCGAGAACCGCAGGGCGCCGCGGGCCTCCCGGTCGGGGACCCCCATGGCCAGGAGGACGTGGGACGGCTGCGGCACGCCGGCCCGGCAGGCCGAGCCCGTCGAGCAGCGGATCCCCCGGCTGTCCAGGAGGTAGAGCAGCGCGTCGCCCTCGCAGCCGGGGAAGGTCAGGTGGGCGTTGGCGGGAAGGCGCTCGCCGGCGGCGGCCCCCCGGACGACGGCGTCGGGCACCGCCTCCTGCACCGCGGCGAGCAGCCGGTCCCGCAGGGCGCCGACACGGCGGGCGTGCTCCGGCCGGTCCCGGACGGCCAGGTCGACGGCGAGGGCGAGCGCCCGGGCGCCGACGACGTCGACCGTCCCGGAGCGCACGCCCCGCTCCTGCCCGCCGCCGTGCGTCAGGGGGGCCAGCGGCAGCTCGCGGCGGGCGAGCAGCGCGCCGGTCCCGACGGGGGCGCCGATCTTGTGGCCGGACACGGTCATCGCGTCGAGGCCCGACGCCGCGAAGTCGACCGGGAGCTGGCCGACGGCCTGCACGGCGTCGGCGTGCACCGGGACGCCGTGCCGGTGCGCGAGCTCGACCACCCCCGCCAGCGGCTGCACCGTGCCGACCTCGTTGTTGGCCCACATGACGCTGACCAGCGCGGTCCGGTCCGCGTGCGCGGTCAGCTCCGCCTCGAGCGCGTCCAGGTCCACGCGGCCGACGGCGTCGACCGGGAGCACCACGAGCTCCGCGCCGCACCGCTCCGCCAGCCAGACGGCGGGGTCCAGGACCGCGTGGTGCTCCACCCCGGAGACGAGGACGCGGCGGCGGCGCGGGTCCGCGCCGGACCGCGCCCAGTAGAGGCCCTTGAGGGCCAGGTTGTCCGCCTCGGTGCCGCCGGAGGTGAGGACGACCTCGCTCGGCCGCGCGCCGAGCCGGGCCGCCAGCACCTCGCGCGACTCCTCGACCACGCGGCGCGCGGCCCGCCCGGCGTCGTGCAACGACGAGGCGTTCCCCGTGCGGCCGAGCTGGTCCAGGACCGCCTCGACCACGAGGGGGTGCACCGGCGAGGTCGCGGCGTGGTCGAGGTAGACGGTCACGGGCCACGAGTCTACGAACCGGTCGTCGGGTCGGATGCCGGCGCGGGCCACCGCGGCTGGCATGATCCAGCCCATGTCGACGGCGCCCACCCCGCCCGCGTTCAGCGGCTCCCGTCTGGGGTGGGGCGATCTGCCGCGCGACCTGCGGACCCGCATCCAGCGCCTCGCCGGCGCAGAGGTCGTCTCGGAGTCGACGGCGACGAACGGCTTCAGCCCCGGCTTCGCCTCCACGCTGGAGCTCGGGGACGGCACGTGCGTCTTCGTCAAGGCGGTCGCACCGGACCTCAACCCCCTCTCTCCCACGCTGGCGCGCGCCGAGGTCCACGTGAACCGGCTGCTCCCACCCGAGGCCTCGGCACCCGAGCTCCTCTTCGCCGACGACGACGGGACGTGGGTCGCGCTGGGCTTCGCGGTCGTCGACGGCGCCGCGCCGACGGTGCCCTGGGAGGACGCCGAGCTCACGCTCGCGCTGGAGGCCGTGGCGCGGCTCACCCGCGTGCCCGCCCCGTCGGGGCTGCGGGACCTGCGGGAGATGACCGGCGACCTCTTCACCGGCTGGGGCCGGCTCGCGCAGGACCGGGTCGACCTCGACGCCGTCCTCGAGGCCCTGCCCGAGCACGCCGCCTGGCTGCCCGCCGCCCTGCCCCGGCTGCGTCGGTGGGAGGAGGACGGGGTCGGCGCCACCGCGGGCGACCGGCTCGTCCACGCCGACCTGCGGGGCGACAACATGCTCGTCGGGACGGGCACCGGCGGACGACGGGTGTGGCTGGTGGACTGGCCGCACGCGTCCGCGGGGTCGCCGGTCTTCGACGTCGTGGGGATGCTCCCCTCGGTCGCGATGAGCGGGGGCGGGGCCGCCGCCGACGTCTTCGCCCGCCACCCCGGCGCCGAGGGGATGGACCCCCGGGACGTCCGGGACGTGCTGGCCGGGATCGCCGGCTATCTCGTCCGCAGCGCCGTGCAGGCGCCCCCGCGGGGGATCCCGAACCTCCGGGCGTTCCAGCTCGCCCAGGGCCGGGCGGCCCTGGACTGGCTGCGGGTCCTCGACGCCTGACCCGCCCGCCGCGGGGAGCCGGCCCCAGCCCTCCCGGGACGCAGCCCTCCGCGGACTCAGGCCTCCCCGGACTCCGCGCGCAGGCGCCGGACCTCGGCCGCCGTCTGCGGCAGCACGGTGGTGAGGTCCCCGACGATCCCGTAGTCGGCGATCTCGAAGATCGGGGCCTCCGGGTCGTTGTTGATCGCGACGATCGTGCCGGATGACTGCATCCCGCCGCGGTGGTGCACGGCACCGGAGACCCCTGCGCCGACGTACAGCCGCGGCGAGACCGTCACGCCGGTCTGACCGATCTGCGCCTCGTGGCCGATCCAGCCCTCGTCGGTGGCCACGCGTGTCGCGCCGACGGCACCGCCGAGGGCGTCCGCCAGGTCCTCGACGGCGCTGAAGTCGCCGTTCGTCCCGCGTCCACCGACGACGACGACCTGCGCCTCGGTCAGGCTCGGCCGCTCGGACACGGGACGCTCGGTGCGCTCGACGAGGGTCGCGCCGCCCACGGAGGCGTCCGCGACCACGGGGTGCGCCACGACCTGCGGCACCGGCGCCCCGTCCACGACCTCCGCCGGGACGGCGTTGGCCTTGAGCGCGACGACGGCGTGCTCGGCCGTCACGACGCTGCGCAGCGTCCAGGTGCCGGCGAACGCCTGCTGCACCGTGACCAGCGCGCCGTCGTCGTCCCGCTCGACACCGGCCGCGTCGACGACCAGCCCCGCGCCGAGGTGGAACGCCAGGTGCGCCGACGCCTCCTTGTTCTCGAACGTGGACGTCAGGAGCACCGTCCGGGCGCCCGTGGCCTCGACGGCGACCCGCAGCACCTGGGCGACCTGGGCCGGCAGGAGCCCGCCCGGGTCCACCGCGAGGTGGTGCACGACGCCGGCCCCGTGGGTGCCGAGCGTCTCCAGCGCGGCCCCGGCGGGCGCGTCGCCGCCCAGCCACACCGCCTCGGGCCGCCCGATCGCGCGGGCCGCCGTGAGCAGCTCCAGCGCGGGGTTGCGCACGGTGGTGCCCTGGTGGTCGACGACGACGAGGACGACGTCCCCGGACGCGACGTCGGACGGGCTGCCGGACGAGGTCATGGACGCTCCCTCAGACGAGACGGTTCTGGACGAGGTAGGCCGCGAGCTGCGTGCCCGCTCCCCCGTCGTCGGTCACGAGCACACGGTTCTCCCGCGGCGGGCGGGGCGTGGCCTGCAGGACGCGGGTCCGCGCCCCGGCGGCGCCGACCGCACCGGCGTCGACGCCCAGGTCCGCGAGGGACCACGTCGTCACGGGCTTCTTGCGGGCCGCCATGATGCCCTTGAAGTTCGGGTACCGCGGCTGGTTGGACTGGTCGGTCACGCTGACGACCGCCGGCAGCGGCGCGCGGACCACCTCGGTGGCGTCGTCGAGGTCCCGGCGCACCCGGACCGCGCCGTCCTCGACCGCGAGCTCGGCCGCGAGCGTCGCCTGGGAGGTCCCGAGCTCCGCCGCGAGCAGGGACGGCACCACGGACATCAGCCCGTCGAGCGCCGCCATGCCCGTGACGACCAGGTCGACCGGCGCGTCCTCCCCGAGCCGGCGCACCGCTGCGGCGAGCACGGCGGCCGTCGCGAAGACGTCGGAGCCGGCGAGCGCGTCGTCCTGGACGTGCACGGCCTGGTCGGCGCCCATCTGCAGCGCCCGGCGGACGGCGTCCTCGGCGTCGGCCGGGCCCATCGTCAGGGCGACGACCTCGCCCCCGTGGGCCTCCGCGAGCGCCAGGGCCGCCTCGACCGCGTTCTCGTCCAGCTCGTTGAGGGTCCCGTCGCCCTGCGTCCGGTCGACGAGGCCGTCGTCCGTGAAGCGGCGGTCGGCCTGCACGTCCGGGACGTGCTTGACGCACACCACGATCTTCATGGGGAGCCTTTCTCACGCGGGGAACCCGCCGATGAGGCTACCGGCCCGGGGCGACCGCGGCGGGCAGACCTCAGCGGCGCCGCAGCGCCGTCGGGTGGGAGAACGTGCGTCACGCCACGGGTGCGCCGGGCCCGCCACCGATCATGCGTGCCGCACACTAGGACGGCCATGAAGCCACCCACCTCGCCCTCCCGGTCCCCCCACCGGCTGGGCGTGCACCTGAGCGGGGACGGCGTCGACGTCGCCGTCCTCGCGTCGCACGCCACGGCCGTCGACCTGTGCCTGCTCGACCGGGACCCGGCGGGCCCGGACGGCTGGGCGGAGCGGCGCATCCCGCTCGCGGGCCCGGACCTCGGCGTCTGGCACGCGCACGTCCCGGGGGTCCGGGCCGGCCAGCGGTACGGCTTCCGCGCCCACGGCCGCTGGGACCCCGCCGCGGGCACGCGCTACAACCCCGCCAAGCTGCTGGTCGACCCGTACGCCCGGGGCCTCGCCGGGAGCGTCCTGCTCGGGCAGGCCGTGCACGGCCACCGGGTGCAGTCCGACGGCCGCACCCTCGGCACGTCGCCCGAGCTGGACCCGACCGACTCGCGCGCGGCGGTCCCGCACGGGGTCGTCGTGGACGACCGGTTCGACGGGCCCGCGGTCCCCCGCCCGCGCGTGCCCTGGGCCGACACGGTCATCTACGAGGCCCACGTGCGCGGCCTGACGAAGGAGCTCCCCGGCGTCCCCGAGCACCTCCGGGGGACCTACGCGGGACTCGCCCACCCGGCCACGATCGAGCACCTGCGCTCGCTCGGCGTGACGACCGTGGAGCTCCTGCCGATCCAGGCCGTCGTCGACGAGCCGCACCTGACCCGGCGGGGCCTGGTCAACTACTGGGGCTACAACACCCTCGGGTTCTTCGCCCCGCAGGCCGCGTACGCCACGGCGGCCGCCCAGGAGGCCGGCGCGCAGGCCGTGCTCGACGAGGTCAAGGGCATGGTGCGCCTGCTCCACGCCGCGGGCATCGAGGTCCTGCTCGACATCGTCCTCAACCACACGTGCGAGGGCGGGACGGACGGGCTCCACCTGTCGTGGCGAGGGCTGGACCCCACCGTCTACTACCTGCACGACGGCGGCTCGCCCGCGCGCTTCGCCGACGTCACGGGCTGCGGCAACACCCTCGACTTCCGCCGGCCCCGCGTCGTGCAGATGGCGCTGGACTCCCTGCGCTACTGGGCGGACGTCGTCGGCGTCGACGGCTTCCGGTTCGACCTGGCCGTGACGCTGGGACGCGACGCGGACGGGTTCAACCCGGCGCACCCGTTCCTCGTCGCGCTCCAGACGGACCCGGTCCTCGGCGACCGCAAGCTCGTCGCGGAGCCCTGGGACCTGGGCCCCGGCGGCTGGCGCACCGGGCAGTTCCCGGCGCCCATGGCCGAGTGGAACGACCGGTTCCGTGACGCGGTCCGCACCTTCTGGCTGGCCGACCCCCGCGAGGCGGCCCACGGCCGGCCGGGGCACGGCGTCCGCGACCTGGCGACCCGGCTGGCCGGCTCCGCGGACCTCTTCGGCCACAGCGACCCGCCGCTGGTGCGCGGGACGGTCGCGTCGGTGAACTTCGTCACCGCTCACGACGGCTTCACCCTGGCGGACCTCGTCGCCTACGAGCACAAGCACAACGAGGCGAACGGCGAGGGGAACCTGGACGGGACGGACAACAACCGGTCCTGGAACCACGGCATCGAGGGGACGGTCACCGGCAGCTCGTTCGCGATGGACATCCTGCCGCTGCGGCGCCGGTCGATGCGCAACCTCCTCGGCACCCTGCTGCTGTCCGCCGGGACGCCGATGATCACCGCCGGGGACGAGATCGGGCGGACGCAGCACGGCAACAACAACGCGTACTGCCTCGACGACGCGACGTCCTGGGTCCACTGGGACCTGGCGCCGTGGCGGCAGGACCTGCTGGCCACCGCCCGGCACCTGCTCGCGCTGCGGCGCGAGCACCCGGCGCTGCGCTCGCCGCAGTTCTTCCTGGGCCGGCCGCGGACCGCGGGGGACGGCTCGGTCCTGGACCAGCGCCGCGACCTGGACTGGCGCGCCGCGGACGGCGCGCACCTGCGGCACGAGCAGTGGCTGGACCCGGCGGTCAGGACGCTCCAGATGACCCGGACGGCGCAGGACGGCTCCGCCGTGCTGCTCGTGATCAACGGGGCGCTCGACCCCGTCGAGGTGACGCTGACCGACGGGGCCCGCGACCGCTGGGAGCTCGTCTGGGACTCGGTCGCCGAGCACCCCGACCACGTCGGGAGCGCCACGGGCACCACCGGCGAGGACCCGGCCGACGAGGCGCGGACGGCGGCGCCGGGCGACCGCTTCACCGCCGAGCCCCTCTCCCTGCGGGTCTACGTCTCCCGGTGAGCGGTCACGGCGCCCACTACGTGGACGCCGACACCCCGACGCGACGGGAAGATCCGGCCGGTCCCGGGGGCCGGACGGCGGACGTCGCAGGGCCGCGCGCGCGAGCGCGCGGCCGCACGGATGTGCAAGCGCTTACATGACCCGCGGGTGACGTCGCAGGTCAGCGCGGCGTGTCGCTCTGTCGCGCGCCGCGGCCCAGGTCAGGTGCCGTCCGCCGAACGCCGCGGACGCGCCGCGTGCCCGCCGTCGCAGGCCCGGCGCGGGGCCGGTCACCCGGGACCCACGGCGTGCCGGAGCCCCGTCGGCCCCGATAGTTTCTCTCCCGTGACGCAGATGCCCACTCCCCCGCAGCAGCCCGAGAGCACCCCCCGCCGCCGGTCCCGCCGAGCCGTCCTGGCCGCGGAGACGACGACCCCCGCGGGTCTCCGGACCACTGCCTCGGCGCCCGCCGGCGCCCCCACCGCCCCCGTCCCGTCCACCCCCCGACCCCTCTCGGTCGGACGCATCCCCGTCGTCGACGTCTACCCGGTCCTGGAGGCCGGACGCTGGCCGGCGCGCGCCGTCGTCGGCGAGGCGGTCGAGGTGACCGCCACCGTGTTCCGCGAGGGCCACGACGCGGTCGCCGCGACCGCCGTCCTCGTCGCGCCCGACGGCTCGGACCACTCCTGGGTCCGCATGGACGTCGTGAACAAGGGCCTGGACCACTACCGCGCCGACCTCATCCCCGACGCCGAGGGCGACTGGGGCTTCCGGGTCGAGGGCTGGTCGGACCCGTACGGCACCTGGAGCCACGACGCGGCGATCAAGGTCGAGGCCGGCGTGGACGTCGAGCTCATGCTCGCCGAGGGTGCCGCGCTGCTCGAGCGCGCGGCCGAGCGGGACGCCGTCGACGGGGCGCAGCGCGCCGTGCTCCTGGACGCCGTGGCCGGCCTGCGCGACACCCAGCGCACGCCCGCCGACCGCCTGGGCGCCGGGCTCGCCACCGCCGTCGGCGACGTGCTCGCCGCCGTCCCCGTCCGCGAGCACCTCAGCCCGTCGCCGACCTACCCCCTGCTGGTGCAGCGGGAGACGGCGCTCTTCGGCTCCTGGTACGAGTTCTTCCCGCGCTCCGAGGGTGCGACCTACGACGAGACCACGGGCCGCTGGCGCTCGGGGACGCTCCAGACCGCGAGCGAGCGGCTCCCGGCGATCGCCGCCATGGGCTTCGACGTCGTCTACCTCACGCCGATCCACCCGATCGGCACGACCCACCGCAAGGGCCGCAACAACTCCCTGACCACGGAGCCCGGGGACCCGGGCTCGCCGTACGCGATCGGGTCCGCCGACGGCGGCCACGACGCGATCCACCCCGAGCTGGGCACCTTCGAGGACTTCGACCGGTTCGTGGAGCGGGCACGGTCGCTGGGCATGGAGGTGGCGCTGGACGTGGCGCTGCAGTGCTCGCCGGACCACCCGTGGGTCACCGAGCACCCGGAGTGGTTCACCACCCGCATCGACGGCTCGATCGCCTACGCGGAGAACCCGCCGAAGAAGTACCAGGACATCTACCCCCTGAACTTCGACAACGACCCCGAGGGCATCTACCAGGAGATGCGCCGCATGCTCCAGGTCTGGATCGACCACGGCGTCACGGCGTTCCGCGTCGACAACCCGCACACCAAGCCGCTCGTCTTCTGGGAGCGGATCCTCCGGGACATCGCCGCGGACCACCCGGAGGTGGTCTTCCTCTCCGAGGCGTTCACCCGCCCCGCGATGATGCACACGCTCGCCAAGATCGGCTTCCACCAGTCGTACACGTACTTCACGTGGCGCAACACGAAGGCCGAGATCGAGGAGTACCTCACCGAGGTCTCGGGGCCGCCGGCCGCGTACATGCGGCCGAGCTTCTGGCCGACCACGCACGACATCCTCACCCCGTACATGCAGCACGGCGGTGCGGCCGCGTTCGCGATCCGCGCCGTCCTCGCGGCGACCGGCTCGCCGACGTGGGGCATCTACTCCGGCTACGAGCTCGTCGAGAACGTGCCCCGGCCCGGCGTCGAGGAGCAGATCGACAACGAGAAGTACGAGTTCAAGCCGCGCGACTGGGCGGCGGCGGAGGAGCTCGGGATCAGCCGGCTCCTCGGCCAGCTCAACGCCATCCGCCGCGAGCACCCCGCCCTCCAGCGTCTGCGCGGGCTGACCGTCCACCGCACGTCCGACGACGCGATCGTCGCGTTCTCGCGGCGGGTCACGGCGGCCCAGTCCCCCACGGGGGTCGAGGACACCGTGATCGTCGTCGTCAACACGGACCCGCACCACACGCGCGACGGCGTCGTCCGGCTGGACCTCGAGGCGCTGGGGCTGCCCGCGCCCGAGGGCGACGAGCCGGTGCTCGCCGCGCACGACCTGCTGTCCGGGGCCGTCTACGCGTGGGGGGCGCGACCCTACGTCCGGCTCGACCCGTGGGCGCAGTGCGCCCACGTCATCCACGTGAGGGCGCTGTGAGCCCCACCCCCACCTCCGACCGGCCGGAGCCGGCGCCCGTGGACACGGGCGCCCTCCGGGTGGTCGACCCGGCGAAGGCCCTCCCGCCCCGTCCGCAGCCCGACGCCCCGACGCGGCCCACCGCGGCGCAGGGGCTCGTCGAGGACCCGGACTGGTACAAGAAGGCCGTCTTCTACGAGGTGATGCTCCGCTCGTTCTCCGACTCGACCGGTGCGGGCTCCGGTGACCTGCGGGGCCTCATCGAGCGGCTGGACTACCTGCAGTGGCTGGGCATCGACTGCCTCTGGCTGCCGCCGTTCTACCCGTCGCCGCTGCGCGACGGCGGGTACGACGTGTCGGACTACACGGCGATCGCCCCGCAGTACGGCACCGTCCAGGACTTCACCGAGCTCATGGAGCAGTGCCACGCGCGCGGCATCCGCGTGATCATCGACCTGGTCATGAACCACACGAGCGACCAGCACCCGTGGTTCCAGTCCTCCCGGTCGGACCCGGAGGGGCCGTACGGCGACTTCTACGTCTGGAGCGACGACAACACCCGCTACGAGGACGCCCGGATCATCTTCGTGGACACGGAGACGTCGAACTGGACGTTCGACCCGGTCCGGCGCCAGTACTTCTGGCACCGGTTCTTCAGCCACCAGCCGGACCTCAACTTCGAGAACCCGCGGGTGCGCGAGGCGATGATGGACGTCGCCCGGTTCTGGCTCCGGATCGGGGTCGACGGCTTCCGGCTGGACGCGGTGCCCTACCTCTTCGAGGAGGAGGGCACCAACTGCGAGAACCTGCCCCGCACCCACGAGTACCTCGCCGAGATCCGGGCCATGGTGGACCGCGAGTTCCCCGGGCGCATCATGCTGGCGGAGGCCAACCAGTGGCCCGAGGACGTCGTGCCGTACTACGGCACCGACGACGACCCCGAGTGCCACATGTGCTTCCACTTCCCGGTCATGCCCCGGATCTACTACTCGATCAAGGACCAGCGGGCCACGTCGATCGTGGACATCCTGGCGGACACGCCGGACATCCCCAGCACCGGTCAGTGGGGCACGTTCCTGCGCAACCACGACGAGCTCACGCTGGAGATGGTCTCCACCGAGGAGCGCGCCTCGATGTACGGCTGGTACGCGCCCGACCCCCGGATGCGCGCGAACGTCGGCATCCGGCGCCGGCTGGCCTCGCTGCTGGACAACTCGCGCGCCGAGATCGAGCTGGCGCACGCGCTGCTCCTGTCGCTGCCCGGCAGCCCTTGCCTGTACTACGGCGACGAGATCGGCATGGGCGACAACATCTGGCTGCCCGACCGGGACGCCGTGCGCACGCCGATGCAGTGGACGCCGGACCGCAACGCGGGCTTCTCCACCGCGGACCCGGGCAAGCTGTACCTGCCGGTCGTGCAGTCGCTGGTGCACCACTACACGACGGTCAACGTCGAGGCCCAGCTCGCCCAGCCCGCCTCGTTGCTGCACTGGGTGCACGGCATGCTGTCCGTCCGTCGTCAGCACCCGGCCTTCGGCCTCGGGACGTTCACCGCCCTGCGGACCGACGACGAGGCCGTGCTGGCGTACCTGCGGACGACGCCGGAGGAGACCATCCTCTGCGTGGCGAACATGGCGGCCACGCCGCGTGCTGCGGCCGTCCACGTGCCGCAGCACGCCGGACAGGTGCTCCGCGACGTGTTCGGCGGCGCGCCGTTCTCGACCGTGGGCGACGCGGGAGACGTCTTCATGACCCTCGGCTCGCGGGACTTCTTCTGGCTGACCGTCGGCGCGGCGGGCGGGGCGAGCTGAGCGACCCCGCGTCCCGACCTCGCAGGACGACCCGACCACCCGGAGGTGGCATGAGCCCGAGCACGACGGATCACCCCCGAGCCGGGCGACCTCCCGGCGACGACGGCGTCATGGCCGTCCTCGGCACGTGGCTGACCGCACGGCGCTGGTTCCCGGCGAAGGGCACGAGCGGCGCGGTCGAGCGGGTCGCCGTGGTCGACCTCCATGACCCGCAGGACGAGGCCCGCGTCGGCCTGCACCTGCTCCGGCTGCCCTCCGGTGCCCTGCTCCAGGTGCCCCTCGTGCTCCGGGCCCCGCAGACGGGGCTGCCCGCGGGGCTCGACCCCGCCGCCGTCGTCGGGACGACCCCGGACGGCGCGGTGGTCGTCGACGGCTGCCACGACCCGGCGTTCGTCCGCGCCTGGCTCGCCGCCGCCGAACGGCCCGCGGGGCCGGCCGGGTCGGCAGGGTCCGCAGAGTCGGCAGGGTCCACCCGGCCGGCTCAGGCCGGGCCCGCCCGCCCGGACCTCACGGGGATGCGGGTGCTGTCCGGGGAGCAGTCGAACACCTCCGTGATCCTGCCCGCCCTGGACCCCCCGGCGATCCTCAAGGTGTTCCGCGGCGTGAGCACCGGCGCCAACCCGGACGTCGAGGTCCCGCTCGCGCTGAGTGACGCGGGCTGGACCGGCGTGCCCCGGCCCCTGGCCTGGCTCACCGGTTCTTGGCCGGCGGGCGACGCCGCGACGGAGGACGGCTCCGGCTCGAGCACCGGGCACCTCGGGGTGCTGAGCGAGCTCGTCCTCGGCGCCGAGGACGGCTTCGAGCTGGCCTGCCGTCACGCGTCCGAGGGTGCCTCGTTCGGCGCCCTCGCCGAGGACCTCGGGCGCACGACGGCGCAGATGCACGCAGCGCTGCGGGCGGCGCTGCCGTCCGGCACCGCCGCGAGCGCCTCCGCCGACGCGGTCGTGACGGTCCTGCGGACCCGCGCCGCGGCCGCCGTCGTCGCTGCCCCGGTGCTCGCCGGGCGGGCCGCGGCGGTGGAGGCGCTGTTCACCGAGGTGGCGCGGCTCTCGGACCTGCCCCCGCTGCAGCGGGTGCACGGCGACTACCACCTCGGCCAGGTGCTCCACTCGGCCGGGCGCGGGTGGTCCGTGCTGGACTTCGAGGGTGAGCCCTCCGCCTCGGAGGCGGAGCGCAACCGTCCCGACCTCGCGCTGCGGGACCTCGCCGGCATGCTCCGGTCCCTCGACTACGCGGCGGCGGTCGGCGCCGCGTCCAGACCGGACTGGGCCGAGGAGGCGCGCACGCGCCTGGTGGCGGGCTACCTGGGCGAGACCGCGGGGCCGACGGCGACGGACCCGGACGCCGCCGCGCGCACCGCGACGACGTCGGCGCTCCTGCGCGCGCTCGAGCTCGACAAGGCGCTGTACGAGGTCGTCTACGAGTCCCGGAACCGCCCGTCCTGGGTGTCGATCCCGCTGGACGGTGTGGACCGGCTGCTCGAGGGCGTCCGGTGACGGGAGGTCCGGGCGGGGCCCACGCCGATCAAGGGGCGGCTCGTGGGTGCACGGCCGTGGGCTGCGTGGCAGGGTACAGACCATGAGCACTACGCCCACGTCACCGGCCCAGCCGGCACCTCGGCACGTCGCCCGCGAAGAGCTGGAGGCGGTCGCGTCCGGTGTGCACGTCGACCCGCACCGCGTGCTCGGCGCGCACCTCGACGGCGGCGCGGTCACCGTGCGCGTGCTGCGGCCGCTCGCGGACGCCGTCGTCGTCGTCACCCCGGACGGGGAGCACGAGGCGCGGCACGAGCACCAGGGCGTCTGGCTCGCCACGATCCCCACGACCGAGGTCCCCGACTACCGGCTGCGCGTCACCTACGGGGACCTGACCGACACCGTCGACGACCCCTACCGGTTCCTGCCCACGCTCGGCGAGGTCGACCTGCACCTCATCGCGGAGGGGCGCCACGAGGAGCTGTGGACGGCCCTCGGCGCGAACCCGCGGACCTACCCCAGCGTGCTCGGCGAGGTCCAGGGGACGTCGTTCGCGGTGTGGGCCCCCAACGCCCGCGCCGTGCGCCTCGTCGGCGACTTCAACCACTGGCAGGGTGCCGCCCACGCGCTGCGCACCCTCGGCAGCAGCGGCGTCTGGGAGATCTTCGTGCCCGGCGTCGGTCCCGGGGCCCGCTACAAGTTCGAGGTCCTCACGGCGGACGGCTCCTGGCGCCAGAAGGCCGACCCCATGGCCAAGGGCACCGAGGTGCCGCCGGCGACGGCGTCCGTCGTCGTCGACACGACGCACGAGTGGCACGACGCCGCCTGGCTCGAGCGCCGCGCGGCGTCCGACCCGCACCACGGCCCCATCAGCATCTACGAGGTGCACCTCGGCTCGTGGCGGCCGGGCCTCAGCTACCGCGAGCTCGCGGACCAGCTCACCGAGTACGTCCTCCAGCTCGGCTTCACGCACGTCGAGCTCATGCCCGTCGCGGAGCACCCGTTCGGCGGGTCGTGGGGCTACCAGGTCAGCTCGTACTACGCGCCGACGTCGCGCTTCGGCCACCCGGACGACTTCCGGTACCTCGTGGACCGGCTGCACCAGGCCGGCATCGGCGTCATCCTCGACTGGGTGCCGGCCCACTTCCCCAAGGACGAGTGGGCGCTGGGCCGGTTCGACGGGACGCCCCTGTACGAGCACCCGGACCCCCTGCTCGGCGAGCAGCCCGACTGGGGCACGTTCGTCTTCAACTTCGGCCGCAACGAGGTCCGCAACTTCCTGGTCGCGAACGCCACGTACTGGCTGGAGGAGTTCCACGTCGACGGGCTGCGGGTCGACGCCGTGGCCTCGATGCTCTACCTCGACTACTCCCGCAGCCACGGTCAGTGGCGGCCGAACATCCACGGCGGACGGGAGAACCTCGAGGCGATCCGCTTCATCCAGGAGGCCAACGCCACGGCGTACCGCCGGACCCCCGGCGTCATGATGATCGCCGAGGAGTCGACCGCGTGGCCGGGCGTCACGACGCCGACCGACCACGGCGGTCTCGGCTTCGGGCTGAAGTGGAACATGGGCTGGATGAACGACACCCTGCGCTACGTGGCGGAGGAGCCGATCAACCGGCGCTACCACCACCACGAGGTGACGTTCTCCCTGGTCTACGCCTTCTCCGAGCACTTCGTCCTGCCGATCAGCCACGACGAGGTCGTGCACGGCAAGGGCTCCCTCATCACCAAGATGCCCGGCGACGAGTGGCAGGAGACCGCGGGGCTGCGCGGCCTGCTCGCCTACCAGTGGTCCCACCCGGGCAAGCAGCTGCTCTTCATGGGCAGCGAGTTCGGCCAGACCGCCGAGTGGAACGAGGGGCAGAGCCTCGACTGGCACCTGCTGCAGTACCACCGCCACGCGGGCGTCAGCCGCCTCGTCACCGACCTCAACCGCGTGTACCGGGAGGAGCCGGCCTTCTGGCGGCTCGACGCCGACCCGGCCGGCTTCGAGTGGGTCGACGCCCAGGACGCCGGGCACAACGTGCTCTCCTACATCCGGCGGGACGGCACGGGCCGCAGCGTCGTCGTCGTCGTGAACTTCGCCGGGACCGTGCACGAGGGCTACCAGGTCGGCCTGCCGCACGGCGGGGTCTGGCGCGAGGTGCTCAACACGGACAGCGAGGTCTACGGCGGCTCGGGGGTCGGGAACCTCGGCCAGGTCGAGGCCGTCGCCGAGCCCCGGCACGCCCAGAGCCACTCCGCCCGGCTGCGGGTCCCCGCGCTCGGCGCGATCTTCCTCGTGCCGCAGGAGCAGGCCCCCGGCGCGTCCTGACGTGACACCGGTCGGGGCGGCGGGCGCCGTCGCCCCGACCGGGTGCCGCGCCGCTGCCGTCGCCCGGCTGCAGGCCGGTCGAGCGCGTCGGTGGCGGGTCAGCAGCTCATCGGGCCGCGTCCCGCGAGCGGGTCAGTAGAGCGCGCTCGCCAGGGCGCGGCGGGCCGTCATGACGCGCGGGTCGGTGTCCCCGACCACCGCGAACAGCTCCACCAGGCGCACCCGGGCCTGCTCCCGGTCCTCCCCGGCCGTGCGGCGGACGGTGTCGACGAGGCGGGCGAACGCGTCCTCCACCATGCCGCCCAGCACGTCGAGGTCGGCGACCACGAGCTGCGCGGCGACGTCGGCGGGGTCGGCCGCGGCCGACGCCCGGGCGGCGGACGGGTCGACCCCCTGGGTGCGGCGCAGCAGCTCCACCTGGGCGAGCCCGATGCGGGCGTCCTCGTCCCGCGGGTTCTCCGCGAGGGCCTGGGTGTAGGCGGCGACGGCGGCGTCCAGGTCGTCCCGCTCGATCGCGTCGTACGCCGCCTGGTGCAGCGGCGGCAGGGGCGGCTCCTCGACGACCGGGGCGGGCTCGCCGTCGACCGGGACCCGGCCGGTGACGCCGTTGGCGGCGGCCATCTGCAGGACCTGGTCCAGGACGGCGCGCACCTGCTCCCCCGTCGCCTGCTCCAGCGGCGGGAGGGGCACGGCCTGCCCCTTGACGACCGCGACGACCGTGCTGCCCGACTGGGCCGACACCGCCTGCGCCACCTGCGGGCTGCGCTCGACGTCGATGCGCCCCACGAGCAGCCGGCCGCCCAGCTCGCCGGCGATCTGCACCAGCGTGGCCGTGACCGCCGTGCTCGCGGCGTCGCCCGCCGCCCACAGCGTCAGCACGACGGGCACCTCGACCGATCGCTGCACCAGGTCGGGGAACGTCGCCTCGGTGACGTCGACGACGACGCCTGCGGGCACGCCGTCGGAGCCGGGCGCGGCGCCCGCCGGCCCGCCCGGTGCGGGGGCGGGCGGGCGTCCCAGGGACGAGAGGTCGACCGCTCCGCGCACGTCGAGGCGCGGGCGAGGGCCGGTGGGCTGCGTCATGCGGGTCTCTCCGGGAGGTCGGGCGTCAGGCTCCGGTGGCGCCGGTCAGCGAGAACTCGCCGCCGAGCACGGCGACAGGCTCCCCGCTGTCGGCGGGGGGGACGTCGAAGGCAACGGTACCGACGAAGGTGAGCTCCAGGGACGAGGCCAGCGTCGTCGCTCCCCCGAGGAACGCGGCCGTGGCCGGGTCCACCGTCAGCGTGCTGTCCTCCAGCGCGATGGTGATGGTGAGCCGGAACCCGCCGGTGACGACGGCCCCGCCGTCGGCCGTCCCCACCGCCACGGGTCCCTCGTCGAGCGGCACGATGCTCTCCGTCACCGCGCCGCCGGCCGTCGCCGACTGGGCGTACGCCTGTCGCAGCCCCGTGATGTTCTGCCGCAGCGGGTCCGGACCGAACAGCCCGACGTGCGGGGAGGCGTCGCCGTTGAGGAGGACGTCGACGTAGCGCTGCATCAGCTCGGCCGGAGGGACCAGCACGTCGGTGGAGTCCGGTGCGACGGGGGCGTTGCCCACCTCCGGCTGGGCCGTCGGCGGCATCTGGGTGCCCGGGAACAGGCGCACCCACGACCACAGGCGGTACTGCTCCCGCGGGCTCGGCTGCACCAGGGTGAGCAGGAGGGGCGCCTGCAGGTCCGCGGGGGGCTCGGTCACGACGACCATCGTCCGGGGCCACTCGTCGGTCGCCGTGGTGACGATCGTCTGCGTGCCCTCCGGGATCGGCGTGACCGCGTTCTCGGCACCCGCTGCCGCGAGCGTGTACTCGGCAGCCCGCAGCGTCGCCGCGGGACCGGTCACCCGAGCGGCCGCCGGGTCGACGACCTGGGCGGCGTCCGCCGCCGCCACCGCCTCCGCGACGGCCCCGAGCACGTCGTCGACCTGATCCGGGGTCAGGGACGCGGGCGGGGTCGCGGGCACGGCGTCGGGCGACGGCTCCGGGAGCGGCTGGGCGCAGCCGGCGAGCAGGAGCAGGCCGAGCCCGCTCGCGGCGACGCGGGACGACA
>NZ_AXCW01000069.1 GCF_000603945.1 Actinotalea ferrariae CF5-4
TCTCACACGGCTTGACACGTTCCGGTCGGGCGTCGGCCATCCGCGTGGCGCCTGTCGGGCAGAAGGTCCTGGTGGGTGCGGACTTGGCTGTGGTGCACTGTGGCTCATGCGCCCCTCCGTGCCTCGTGAGCCGTGTCGTTCCGGCCATGTGCGCACGTCGTGTTGTCCGGGTCCGCGCTTCCGCTGAGCCCCCTGAGCCGCCCGTCGTCGACCGGTCCGGGACCGGTCTGACCCCGCGGGCCGCCCGCGTCCGGATGCCCTCGAGCGATCGGGAATCCCGCGCACGCCGGCCCGTGTTGCCCAACCCGTTGAAGCGTCAACCGACGCTTGCCGTCTCCCGAAGGATCACCATGACCAGGTTCCCCCGGATGCTGTCCCTGAGCGCGGCCGTGACCGCTGCTGCCCTGGCCACCGCCGGCTGCTCCGCCGCCGACGACGACGCGACACCGGCCTCGACCGCGGGCGGGCAGGGCGACACGTCCTGGGCCGACGTGCAGGAGGCAGGGGTCCTCGTCGTCGGCACGGAGGGCACCTACCGCCCGTTCTCCTTCCACGAGGAGGGCTCCGGAGACCTCGTCGGCTACGACGTCGAGGTGATCGAGGCGGTCGCAGAGGAGCTGGGCGTCGACGTCCAGTTCGAGGAGACCCAGTGGGACGCCATCTTCGCCGGCCTGGAGGCCGGGCGCTTCGACCTCATCGCCAACCAGGTGTCGATCACCCCGGAGCGTGAGGAGGCGTACACGTTCACCGAGCCGTACACCGTCTCCAACGGCGTCGTCGTCGTCCGGGCCGACGAGGACTCCATCGACTCCTTCGAGTCGCTCGAGGGCAAGGTGACCGCGCAGTCCCTGACCAGCAACTGGAAGGCGCTGGCCGAGGAGAGCGGCGCGCAGATCGAGGCCGTCGAGGGCTGGGCGCAGGCCGTCGCGCTCGTCGAGCAGGACCGGGTCGACGCCACGATCAACGACAAGCTCACCTTCCTGGACTACGCCAAGAACAACGACGCCTCCGGGCTGAAGGTGGCCGCCGAGACCGACGAGCAGTCCTACAGCGCCTTCGCCCTGGCCCAGGGCCGTGACGAGCTCGCCCGGGCCATCGACGAGGCGCTGGCCACCCTCGCGGAGAACGGCACGCTGGCGGAGATCTCGGAGAAGTACTTCGGCGCCGATGTCTCCCGCTGACCGGCGCGGGGGACGACGGCCGTGAGTCCGGAGACCCTCGAGCTGGTGACGGACTCGCTGTGGCCGATCGTCCGGGGGGCTGTCACCGGCACGATCCCGCTCGCGCTGGTGTCGTTCGCGCTCGGCCTGGTCATCGCGCTGGTGGTGGCCCTGATGCGGCTGTCGAAGCGGCGCTGGCTGTCGGCCCCCGCGCGGGCGTACATCTCGGTGGTCCGGGGCACGCCCCTGCTCGTCCAGCTGTTCGTGATCTTCTACGGGCTGCCGTCGATCGGGCTGGTGATCGACCCCTGGCCCAGCGCCGTCGTGGCGTTCTCGGTGAACGTGGGCGGCTACGCCGCCGAGGTGATCCGTGCCGCGATCCTCTCGGTGCCCAAGGGCCAGTGGGAGGCGGCGCACATGGTGGGGATGCCGCACGCCGTCGCCCTGCGGCGCATCATCCTGCCGCAGGCGGCGCGCGTGTCCGTGCCCCCGCTGTCGAACACGTTCATCAGCCTGGTGAAGGACACGTCCCTGGCGTCCCTCATCCTGGTGACCGAGCTGTTCCGTGAGGCGCAGCAGATCGCCGCGTTCAGCCAGGAGTTCATGGTGCTGTACCTGGAGGCGGCGGCGGTCTACTGGGTGATCTGCCTGGTGCTGTCCGCTGCGCAGGGCCGGCTCGAGCAACGATTGGACCGCTATGTCGCCCGCTGACCACGACGTCCTCGAACCACCCGGTGGCCACGGGCCGCCGGGTGGTACGGGCGAGCCGGTCCTGGTCGTGGAGGGGCTCGGCAAGAGCTTCGGGGACCACACGGTGCTGCGGTCGGTCGACCTGCGGGTTCGCAGGGGCCAGGTGCTCGCCATCATCGGCCCGTCCGGCTCGGGCAAGACGACGGCGCTGCGGTGCCTGAACGGCCTGGAGCGACCGGACGCCGGCCGCGTCCTCGTCGGCTCCGACGTCGCGGTGGACTTCTCCCGGGGGGCGTCACGCACGCAGCTGGCGGCGCTGCGCGACTCCTCGGCGATGGTCTTCCAGCACTACAACCTGTTCCCGCACAAGACCGTCCTGGAGAACGTGCTCGAGGGGCCGGTCGTGGTCCAGCGCAGGCCCCGTGAAGAGGTGACCGCGGAGGCCCTCGAGCTGCTGGGGCGGGTGGGGCTGGCCGAGAAGAGGGACGTGTACCCCTTCGAGCTCTCCGGCGGTCAGCAGCAGCGCGTCGGGATCGTGCGGGCCCTGGCGCTGCGACCCACGCTCCTGCTGTTCGACGAGCCGACGTCCGCCCTGGACCCCGAGCTTGTCGGGGACGTCCTGGGACTCATCAAGGAGCTCGCCGACGAGGGCTGGACGATGGTGATCGTCACCCACGAGCTGCAGTTCGCCCGCGAGGTCGCCCACGAGGTGGCGTTCATCGACGGTGGCACGGTCGTCGAGCGCGGGCACCCGGACCAGGTGCTCCGGGACCCACGGGAGGAGCGCACCCGGCAGTTCGTGCAACGGCTCCTGCACCCCTTCTAGCGATCGCTTCTCTGGTGGTGCTCCGTCGCACCAGGCTGCAGCAATGGTGCACCGCCATATCGCCACCGTGCGGAAGGGTTGGACTCTTCAGTAAACCTTGACGCTTCTCGAATGATCAGCACAGGATTCCCTCGGCATCGTGAGGCCGGCATCTGTTGCGGGTCCTACGAGAGGCGACCATGGCACGTCGATCAGCCAAGAGGCGACCCCCGGGGCCGCGAAAGACGTCCGCGGCAAGCCCGGAATCGGTGCCACCCCCGTCGGGCCGCTCGATGCACGATGCGGCTCATTCCCCGGCACACGCTCCGATCGATCCACTGCCGCTCCGGTTCCCCCTGCTGGCAGTCCCCCGGCGGGGATCTCCCGAGCCGCTGGACCCTCCACCTGACGTACCCCAGCCCAAGAGCAGCAGGACCACCCGTAGCGCCGCCGTCGTCGGAACTCCGACGCCGGCCCCGGGCCCGGCGCCGCTGCCTCCTGCACAGCCGATGCCGCGGCTGGCACGGATCAGCGGTGCGGGGGGCACCGCCAGCGCTGTCGAATTCGTCACGGCGCCCTTCCCATTCATGGGCGAATTGCGACCGCATGCACTTGGCATCACCTACTGGTTCGATCCTCCGACGATGCCGATTCCGTATGAGGTGGCGGTCCGCCTCACCGGCCACCGCCTCGACGTCCAAGGTGCCCGCACCCCCGCCGACGACTTCGTCGCTGTCGCCAGGCTCGCTGAGGTCCGACCAGACAGCGGTCGGACGGCCTTGACGCACCGCGTCGTGGGCAAGGCTCCAGGGCGCTGGCACGTCACGGCGGACGCCCTGGCCAGGACGAAGGGCCGCTCTGAGGTCGTGCGACTGCCCTCTGCGGAAGCCGTCGGAGCATCGACCTTCAGGGCGGTGGCAACGATGCGGGCACCTGGGGTGATGCCGGGTGCCTGGCCCGCGATGGTCGGGCTCGGCGTGGTGTTGGCCATGGTCCTGCAGAGCGTCCTGGCTCGCGTGCACGGCCTCGCGCCCGGCAAGGTCCTGGTCCTTGCGCTCGTGGCCAGCGTCCTGGGCGCGATCGGCGCGAAGGCCTACTACCGGCTGACGCACATGAACGACCGCGCGGGGCCGCTGTTCTCCGGCCTGAGCGTCCAGGGTTTCGTCATCGTCGCGACCACCACGTTCGTCATCGGTGGGGCGGTCCAAGGCCTCGCTGTGGGGCACCTCCTGGATGCCACGGTGCCGGCACTCCTCGTCGGTCAGGCCGTCGGCCGGCTCGGCTGTCTCCTGGCCGGATGCTGTGCCGGGGTCCCTACAGTCTCCCGATGGGGTGTCTGGTCATCCGACCGCCGCGTGGGAACCCGTCGTGTGCCGGTGCAGCTCATGGAAGCCGCCGCGGCCGCAAGCCTGGCGGTAGTGACGACGGTCATCGCGTGGCTTGTGCCGCCCCCATGGGCGGGTCTTCTTTTCGTCGGTGGGCTCGCTGGCTACGTTGTCGCCCGCCAGCTCCTGTTCCCGCTCCGCGGGCTCCCGCGCTCGACGCGGCACGGGCGGCATGTCACGTTGACGTTGGCTGGTCTCGCACTGGTAGGCACGCTCGGGGCAGCCTTGATCGCCTGACGTTGCCAGGCCGGGGACGAGGGCGCGCTGTCTCCCGGCTCCCACCCGACCGCGTTGTCAGCGCCGATCGCCATGTCATCGGGCGCCTGCGGGAGCCGGTGCGGAGGGCTCCGGTTCAAGTGCCGCGCCTTGAGGCGCAGCCGGCGCCTGCTGCACCGGCAGCTGGAGCCACTTGAGCAGCAGGGCGTTGACGGTGAGGATGACCGTGGAGCCTGACATCGACAGGGCCGCGATCTCTGGACGCAGCATCAGGCCGAAGGCGGGGTAGAACACCCCGGCGGCGATCGGCAGCGCGATGGCGTTGTAGCCGATCGGGTCTGCTGCACGAGTAGGTGACACCTGGTCTGGCTTGCCGTGGGTGAGCGGAGGAGGATGTCGTTGTGCCCAAGCCCCACCCTCGCGAGTTCCGTGACGACGTCGTCCGGGTGGCCCGCAACCGTGGTGCAGGTCAGAGTGTCAATCAGCCCTGCAGCCATCCCCCCTGCTCCTCAGCCTCAAGAGGGGGGCTTGACCCCGAGTAGTGGACACGCGGTATGGCTACGCGCCGGCTTGCAGCGTAGCGAGGGCGTGGGTGTGCTCGTAGGTGATAGGGCCAGGTGGTTGAACGCTCCCTGTGGAGAGAGGCCGCTCCGGACTGAAGCGGCGCCGTCGGCTACTCAGTGCGTCTCTTCGGGGTGCCACGTGTCGGCCTCGCGGCGGAACCGACGCCTGGTGCCTGCTGCCAGGGTGGCCTCGTGCGCGCCGATGCGAAGTCGCACATGTGGGTCGGTCGCGCACGGATCGGCAGTGACGGTCACGGTGTTGTCGTCGACCGAGACCTGGAGGCGTTGCCCGCGGTGCTGCATGCGGAACCGAAGGCGACGCTGCCTGGCGGGCAGGGACGGGTTCAGGACGACGGTGGCGCCCTCGGTGCGTAGGCCGGCGAAGGATCGGGTGAGGATGTCGATGGAGCCGGCCATGGCGCCGAGGTCCATGCCTTCCTGGGTCGTTCCCCCCTGGGTGTCGTCCAGGTCGGCGGCCAGGGCTTCGCGGAAGACGTCCCACCCGCGGGCCGGGTCCAGGCCAGCCAGGACCGAGGCGTGCACGACCCTGCTGAGGGTCGAGCCGTGCACGGTGCGGGCCAGCTAGTAGTCGACAGTGCGGCTAAGGATCTGACTGGTCGTGGGGTAGCCGAGGCGGTCCAGCATCCCCAGGAGTTCGTCGGGCCCCAGGAGGTAAGCGAGCATGAGGACGTCAGCCTGCTTGGCGAGCTTGTACCGGTTCGTGCTGTCGCCCTCGGCCTCGAGGATCAGGTCGAGACGGCCGATGCTGCCGTACCGGCGGCGGTAATCGTCCCAGTCGAGCTCGGCAAGCTCTCCGTAGCCTGCGAACTGAGCGATGACACCGTCGGGGAGGAACGGCACGCTCAGGCGCCGGCTCAGCTCCCCCCAAGCAGCGGCCTCCTCGGGCCGGATGCCCAGGCGGGCGTGGACGTCGTCGCAGCCGTGCCCGGCCACCTCACGGAGGACGTCCACCGCACGCCGGCAGACCCACGCGGTGAGCACGTTGGTGTAGGCGTTGTCGCTCAGGCCCGCGCCGGGATCGTCTGGGTAGCCGTCGTGGTACTCGTCCGGGCCCATCACCCCACGGATGTGGTACCGATCCTCGGCGGTGTCGTGGCTCGCCAGGGCGGTGAAGAAGCGGGCGACTTCGATGATGAGGTCAGCGCCGCGCTCGGCGAGCCAGGCGGCGTCACCCGTGGCCTGGTAGTACTGCCAGGCGTTGACCGCGACGGCGAGCCCGACGTGGCGCTGCCGATGGGAGTTGTCCGGCATCCAGCGGCCCGAGCGTATGTTGAACAGCATCACTGGGGTCTCCTCCCGGCCCTCGCTGCCGGACTGCCAGGGGAACATCGCTCCCTGGAGGCCGGCCTGGGTCGCTGCGCTGCGGGCGGCATCCAGGCGCTGCCACCGGTACTGCAGCAGGCCTCGGCTGACTTGCGGTAGGCGGGCGGTGACCACCGGCAGGGCGAACGGCTCGTCCCAGAAGACGTGCCCGCGGTACCCCTCGCCGTGCAGCCCGCGGGCCGGTACGCCGGCGTCGAGTTCGGCGGTGTGTACCGAGAGGGTCTGCAGCAGGTGGAACACGTGCAGGTTGAGCACTAGCCGGGTCTGGGTGTCGGCGTCCAACTCAACGCCGAAGCGGTCCCACAGCCGTGCCCACGCGGCAGCGTGAGGGCCGAGGAGGTCCTCGAAGCCGCCCAAAGTCGCGTCGAGCTGACCGAGCACTGCCGACAAGGAGGAGGCGATGGCCGGGTCCCGTGAGGTCACGATTGCGACCGTCTTGTCAATGGTGACCGGTTCGCCGTCGCTGACCGGCAACTGTAGGGCGTGCCAATGCAGCTCGCCGTCGTGCTCCAGGACTGCGTCCGGAGCTGCCTGGTCGACGGTGGTCCGGGCCCCGACAGCGATGTGAATCTGGCTCTGCACGGTAGCGACCTCCACCACCAGCCTGCCCGGTCCGGCGTCGTGGACACCGGTGGTGCGCAGGTGACGGTTGGCCAGGGCGGAGTACTCAGCGACGTTGGAGTTGACCACCCCGGCATCGACCCCGGAGCGCACCCGCAGAGTCCCGTTCCACCCTTCGGGCACCACGGTGGTCTCCAGCGCCGCGACGTGCCGGCGGGCCATGGAGACCATGCGCCGCTGCCGCAGACGCATCCGGCGCCCGGTGTCGTCGGTGAGCACCGCGGTTCGGGTGAGCACTCCGCGGCGCAGGTCGAGCTCGCGTCGCTCGTCGGTGGCCGTCAGGCCGCCGACGGACCACCACGGTCCTTCAGTGGCGAGGTCAAGGACCAACCAGTTGGGTGCGTTGACCAGGTGCTCGTCCTCCACCTGGCGGCCGTGGACCGTGGAGACCAGCCGGTTGTAGACACCGGCGAGGCAGGTCCCGGGGTAGTGCACCCCGTCTGCGACGCGCTCTGGTGCCGCGCCCCGGGTACCGAGGTAGCCGTTGGCCAGGGTCGTCAACGCCTCGCGATGACCCTCGTGGGCGGGGTCGAAGCCCGCGTACACCAGCGTCCATGGGTCGGCCCGGAGGGCACCGAGGTCCAGCTGGGCGACATCCTCCACGACCAGATGAGCGCCGGCGTCCTCGAGCTCGCTCCGCTGCCCCGCCCGGGCCACGCCAACCACCAGCCCGAAGCCCCCCCGAGTGGCAGCCTGAACGCCGGAGACGGCGTCCTCCACGACCGCAACACGGTCCGGGGGTACCCCCAGCTCGTGCGCCGCCTGGAGGAAGGTGGCCGGGTCGGGCTTGCCCGCCAAGCCGAGTTCGCCGGCACGCTCACCGTCGACCACGACGTCGAATGCGCCGGACAGACCAGCGGCCGTCAGCAGGCCCTGAGCGTTGCGGCTCGCCGTGACCAGCGCGACCGGCACACCACCGGCCCGTAACCGCTCCAGCAGCCCGACCGTGCCGGGAAACGCCCTGGCGCCTCGCTCGGCGAGCAGGTCGAGGTAGATCTCGTTCTTCCTCATCCCCAGACCGTGGACCGTCCACTCACCCGCAGCGTCCTGTCGCGTCCCCAGTGGGACGTCAACCCCACGGGCGGCGAGGAAGGCAACGACCCCGTCCTCCCGGGCCCGCCCGTCGACATAGCGCCGGTAGTCCGCGTCCGTGTCGAACGGCTTCCTGGCGGCCGCACCCGTGGCGCGTGGATCGGCGAGCACCCTGTCGAAGAGCCGTCGCCATGCCTCGGCGTGCAATGTGGCGGTGTCGGTGACCACACCGTCCATGTCGAAGATCACGGCCTCCTGCGGCGGGACAGCCCCGGTCGGTGCAGGTGCGTGCCCAGAACCGGCAATCTCTGGCGTCGGATGTCTCACGGTCTCCTCCGATCGGTTCGCCGGTCCCGTGCCGCCTCAGGTCGGGCTCAAGTTCTCCAGCGGGTCAGTGGTGGGGCCGGGCAGAAACTGCGATGGCGGCGTCGAAGCAGTGGATCGCCATCGGGGGGTCCACATGGCCGCCAGCACCGCGGTCAGGCCCACGGCGGTCCACCCGCCGGGGCGCTCACCCAGGACGACGACGGCCAGGAGAATGCCGAGCAAGGGCGTCAGGAACGTCCACGTTGTCAGCGTGTCGAGGCGGCTGCGGCGGACCTCGGTGAACCAGGCGACACCCAGGGCCAGCAGGACCACCCCGGCACCCAGGGCACCCAGGGCACCCAGGGCTGCGAACCACAGCAGCGGGGCATCGCGCAGCCCCCAGTCGATCAGGACGAAGCACACCGCCCACGCCGCGGTGATCCACAGCGTGCGACCCCAATCCGGGCTCGTCGTCATCGCCCCACCCTCCGGGGAGGCCCGGACGCTGGGGGCCGCCGCCGCGTGGTGCACTCCTGCTCGCATGTCAGCGGATGCCTGCCGGGACCGGCGCGGTCGGCTCGGGCTCCTCAACGACGCCCTTCGGCGCGCCGGGGAGGTGCTGTGCCGGCAGCCTGAGCCGCTTGAGCAGCAGGGCGTTGACGGTGACGATGACCGTGGAGCCCGACATCGACAGGGCCGCGATCTCCGGACGCAGCATCAGCCCGAAGGCGGGGTAGAACACCCCGGCGGCGATCGGCAGCGCGATGGCGTTGTAGCCGATCGCCCAGGCAAGGTTCTGCCGCTCCTTGCGCACGGTGCCCCTGCCGATACGCAGCGCCACGGACACGTCCAGGGGGTCCGAGCGCATCAGGACGATGTCGGCCGTCTCGATCGCCACGTCCGTGCCCGCGCCGATCGCGATGCCGATGTCCGCCTTGGCCAGCGCGGGAGCGTCGTTGACGCCATCGCCGACCATCGCCACGGTCTTGCCGGCCTGCTGCAGCTCGGCGATCTTCTCCGCCTTGTCCCCAGGGAGGACCTCTGCGATGACCGTGTCGATACCGAGCTGTTCGGCGATGCGCCGGGCCGTGGCCTCGTTGTCTCCGGTGAGCATGACCACCTCGATCCCCGACTCGTGCAGCGCGGCGACAGCGGCCGCGGCCGTCTCGCGGGCGGCGTCGGCCAGGGCGATCACCCCCACTCCACGTCCATCGACGGCGACCAGCACCGCGGTGCGACCGGACGCCGCCAGCTCGTCCCGCCTCGAAGCCAGGTCGCCGAGGTCGACGCCTTCTTTCGCCATGAGGCGGAGGTTGCCCACCAGCACCCGCCGCCCGTCGACCACTGCCGTCGCGCCATGGCCCGGCACATTGAGGAACTCACTGACCTCCCGCCCGGGCACGCCTAGCCGAGCGGCGTGGGTCTCGATGGCCCGGGCCAGGGGGTGCTCGGACTCCCGTTCGACGGCAGCGACCAGGGCGAGCATCTCCTCCTCGCTCATGCCCGCCACGACGACGTCGGTCACCTCCGGCTCGCCCTTGGTCAGGGTGCCGGTCTTGTCCAGCACGACCGTGTCGATCCGCGCGGTCCCCTCCAGGGCTGTGGCGTTCTTGAACAGCACCCCGCGCTGCGCACCCAGCCCGGTGCCGACCATGATCGCGGTAGGCGTAGCCAGACCGAGCGCGTCCGGGCAGGTGATGACCACCACTGTGATCGCGAACAGCATCGCCAGGGCAATACCGGCGCCGGCGAGCATCCAGATCACGAACGTGGCCCCGCCACCGATCAGGGCGACGAACACCAGCCAGAACGCGGCCCGGTCGGCCAGGCGCTGGCCGGGGGCCTTGGAGTTCTGGGCTTCCTGGACCATCTTGACGATCTGCGCCAACGCCGTGTCGGCGCCGACCTTCGTGGCCCGGGCGCGCAGGGTCCCCGTGGTGTTGATCGAAGCCCCGATCAGCTCCGCCCCTGGTGCCTTGTCCACCGGCATGGACTCCCCGGTCACCATGGACTCGTCGACCTCGGACTCCCCCTCCTCCACCACCGCATCGACTGGGATCTTCGAGCCCGGACGCACCAGCAGCAGGTCACCGACGACCACCTCCGACGTCGGTACCTCCACCGGCTCGCCGTCACGGAGCACGACCGCCTGGGACGGCGCGAGCTCGAGCAGCGTGCGCACGGCGTCGTTCGCCCCACCCCGGGCTCGCATCTCCAACCAGTGCCCGAGCAGCACGAAGGTGGTCAGGACCGTAACCGCCTCGTAGAAGACCTCTCCCCCGCCGGTCAACGTCACCACCAGGCTGTACAGCCAGCCCGCACCGACGGCCACAGCGACCAGGACCATCATGTCCAGCGTCCGGGCCTTCAATGCCCGGTAGGCGCCATCGAAGAAGATCCACGCCGAGTAGAAGACCACCGGCAAAGACAAGACCAGCGAGAACACTTCATCGCGCAGCCCGAAGGGCGCCGGAACGGTGAACCCCAGGACCTCGCGCCCGATCGGCGACCAGAACAAGATCACCACCGACAGAACCGCCGCGACCAGGAACCGGTTACGCATGTCCCGGGCCATGTCCGCCATCGACCCGCCGTGCCCGCCGTGACCCATCGCCTCTTGCGCGGACTGCTCGGTCGGCGCGTCGCCGTCCTTGTCCCCGTGCCCGGTGTCCCCGTGCGTGCCATGGCCCTCGGCCCCGGTGCGGGTGTCGTCTGGGGGCCGGGCCTCGGTCGAGGCCGGCTCCGCCATCGGGTGGCACAGGTGGCCCGGTACCGACTGCCCGGCGCAGTGGTACCCGCAGTCGTTGACCCAGCTCACCAGCTGCGCAACGGATGTCTCGTCCGGGTCGTAGGTGACCGTCGCCGTCTGCGAGACGGCGTTGGCCTCGACGGCCAGCACGCCCGCCTGGCGCATGAGGGTCTTCTCGATGACCGGCTCGGAGGTGGCCCAGTGCAGACCGCCCACCTCCAGCACAGTGGACTGACGCTTCATGATCATGACTTCCTTGCCCGGCCTCGTGGCCGATCGATGGTGCTCCGCGCCGGGCGCGGGGGGTGGCCCGTCATGTCCCGTCAGGCGGGTACCGCGCGCAGGGCGTCGGGCAGGAAGTCGCGGCGCATTCCGAGGACCTCGTCGGTCGTGGCGATCGAGGTGGGGCCGTCGGTCACGGTTCCGGCCAGCGCCCGGATGGCGTCGATCGTCTCGGGGATGACGATGGACTCGTTGTTGACCTGGTAGGTCAGGTAGGCCTCGTCCCCTTCGACGGTCAGGACGTCTTCCCACACTGCGACCTCCCACATGTCCCCGCGTGGCCGGCCCAGGTCGCGCATCAGCTCGACCGTGGTGTTCGAGGCGGTCAGCCCGTCCGCCATGCGGATGAAGGCGATCCGGGGTGCGGCGCGCAGAGTTTCGAGGACCTCCTCGCGGCTGGCCGGTCGGGTCAGCTGCAGGGTCCAGAAGTGGGTGTGGGTCTGGGTGTGGGCGGCCTTGGCCGCGATGGTCACCACGTCCAGGTCGGGCCGCACCGTGCGGGCGTCCGGGCCCTGGTGGGAAGGGATGGAGCTCTCGGGCACCAGCGTGTTCATGATGCCGCCCTGGTGGGACTCGCCCGGGTCGGTGGCCCGGCGGATCAGAACCCCGCGGGCCCGGGCGAGGAGCTCGGAGTCCTGCAGGGCACCAAGGATGCGCACGATGCTGGTGGTGTTGCACGAGACCACCCGCGTCGCGTCCCGGCCGAGCGCCGTGGCGTAGTTGGCCTGGGCGACGAAGGAGTGGCCGGTGGTGGCGTGCGACTCCCCTCCCTGGAAGACGGCCTTGACCCCGGCGGCCCGGTAGGCCTCGAGGTTGAGGGCCGCGACCTTCTTCGGCGTAGTGTCCACCACCACGTCCACCTGGCTGAGCAGGTCGGCCAGGGTGCCGGCCACCGGCATCCCGGCAGCCCGCATCGCGGTGCCCGCGCCCGGGGTGGCAGCGAACACGTCCAGGCCGAGCCCGACAGCGGTGCGCACGCGCCAGTCCGTGGCGACGTCCGCCACCCCGACCAGCTCCATGTCAGGCATGACGCGGACAGCATCCGCGACCCGCTTGCCGATCACTCCGTAGCCGTTGACAGCAACCTTGATGTTCATCCTGGCCTCCAGTACCTGTTCCCTATCGTGTGTTCTCTGAATGGGCATCGCGGCCGAGGTTGTGCCGTGGTCGACGGCTCCGCAGTGGTTCTATCGCTCTAGCTGCGGACCAGGCGGGCGATCGCGTCGGCGGCTTCCTTGAGTTTGGCGTCCTTCTCGGGTCCGCCGGTTTGTGCGGCGTCGACCAGGCATTGGCCCATGTGATCCGCGAGCAGTCCCAGGGCCACGGCTTGCAGCGCCCGTGAAGCGGCCGATACCTGGGTGAGGACGTCGATGCAGTACTTGTCCTCCTCGACCATGCGGGCGATCCCCCGGACCTGACCCTCGATGCGGCGCAACCGGATGAGCAGGTCCTGCTTGGAGTCGGTGTCGGTCATCAGGTCCTCCTGCCAGAAGGTGCCCGGGACGCCGCCGCTGCCAGTTTCGGTGGCGCCCCCGGGGGGTTCGTCGGATTCAGGGCGCCACAGCGGTGGCGTACCGGGCGGGGTCGGCGCGGAAGGTCTGCGCGCAGTGCTGGGAGCAGAAGTGGTATGTCCCGCCCTCGTGCTCGGCGGTGCCGGCCGCCGACGCAGGGTCGATGCTCATGTCGCAGACCGGGTCGGTGACCTTCTGGTGCTTCTCGGACATGGCGTGCTCCGTTCGTTCGTCGTCGTCTTTCCCTATCTCCACCACCGGGTCGGTGGCGGCGACATGGACGGACTCGGGGAGAGGACGTGGGGTGAAGGTGCGCAGGCGGTTGGCGTTGGTGACCACTGACAGCGAGGACAAGGCCATAGCAGCCGCGGCGATGATCGGGCTGAGCATCCAACCGAACGCGGGGTACAGGACACCGGCAGCGATCGGGATGCCGATCGCGTTGTACATGAACGCGAAGACCAGGTTCTGGCGGATGTTGCGCATGGTGGCCCGGGACAGGTCCACGGCTGTGACCAGGCCGGACAGCGCGCCGGAGATCAAGGTGATGTCAGAGGACTCGATGGCCACGTCGGTGCCGGTGCCGATCGCCGACCCGACGTCGGCCTGGGCGAGGGCAGGTGCATCGTTGATGCCGTCCCCGACCATCCCGACCACACGACCCTCACCCTGGAGCCGTTTGACTTCGGCCGCCTTGTGCTCAGGCATGACCTCGGCCACCACACGCCCGATGCCGACCTGACGGGCGATCGCCGCCGCGGTGGCCCGGTTGTCCCCGGTCATCATGATCACGTCGATGCCGCGCTGCTGCAGCGCCGCAACGGCGGCCGCCGAGCCCGCTTTGAGGGTGTCGGCCACACCGATCACGCCGGCGAACCGCCCGTCGATGACCACGAGTATCGGCGTCTTGCCGTCGGCGGCGAGCCGGTCCGCGTCGCGGGTTCGGGCAGCGACGCCGACGCTGTCGAGCAAGCGCCGATTCCCGACTAGAACCTCGCGACCCTGGACCAGGGCACGCACTCCTTGACCGGTCACCGAGTCGAATGCGCTCACCTCCGGCAGCTGGATCCCGCTGTTCAGCGCCCCGGCCACGATCGCCGCTGCCAGGGGGTGTTCGGAGGAGCGCTCCACCGCCGCGACCAGGGTGAGGAGCTCCACGTCGGTGAACCCGTCCGCGGGCAGCACGTCGGTCAGCGCCGGGGCGCCCTTGGTGATGGTCCCGGTCTTGTCCAGCACGACAGTGTCGAGCTTGTGGGCCGTCTCCAGCGCCTCGGCAGAGCGGATGAGGATGCCCGCCGTGGCGCCCTTTCCGGTGCCGACCGTGATCGACAGCGGCGTGGCGAGCCCCAGAGCACAGGGGCAGGCGATGATGAGCACCGACACGGCAGCGACCAGTGCGAAGACCGAGGCCGGCGGTGGGCCCACCAACGCCCAGATCACGAACGTCCAGATCGCGATGCCGATGACCGCCGGGACGAAGTAGCTCGACACATGATCCACCAGCCGCTGGATCGGTGCCTTGGAGCCCTGCGCCTGCCGCACCAACCTGATGATCTGCGCCAGCATCGTGTCCGCACCCACCTTGGTCGCGGTGTATCGGAACGCCCCGGTCTGGTTGATGGTGGCGCCGATGACAGCGTCACCCGGGCCCTTGGTCACCGCGATCGGCTCACCGGTCACCATGGACTCGTCGACCGCGGAGGTCCCCTCCACCACCTCCCCGTCCACGGGCAGCTTCTCCCCGGGCCGGACCGCCACCACGTCACCAACAAGAACCTCGTCGATCGGCACCTCCAGCTCCTCGCCGTCACGGATCACTCGTGCGGTGCGCGGCTGCAGGCCGATCAGTGTCCGGATCGCCTCCCCGGTGCCGGCCTTGGCCTTGGTCTCCAGCAACCGGCCCAGCAGAATCAGCGTGATGATGACCCCGACCGCCTCGTAGTACACCTCACGGGTCTCCACCGGCAGCAGACCAGGGGTGAACGTCACCACCAGGCTGTAGCCGAAGGCCGCGATCGTTCCGAGCGTGATCAGGGAGTTCATGTCCGCGGTGCGGTGCGACAGCGCCAGCCAGCCGGTCTTGTGGATCGGCCAGCCGGTGTAAAGCATCACCGGGGCGATGAGTACCAGCTGCAGCCAGGGGTTCAGCAACACCTCGGGAACCCACGCGGCGGCGAAGAGCTCCATCGCCATGACGGCAACCAGGACCGGGAACGTCAGCACGGTTCCCACGAGTACCCGGCGACGCAGGTCTGCGATCTCTGCGGCCCGCTCCCGCTCCTCCGCGTCCCCGTCCTCGGCTTCACCGGGCGGCGGCCTGACCGGTTCCGGGCGCGACGACTCTTGCCCGGCCGGACCGCGCGCGGAGGCGCCGTCATCGAGGGCGTTGTCGTGGCCGGTCGGTCGCTCCGCGACCGCAACACCACCACCGGTCCCCTGCTCGGGCGACTCGCCCACGACCCGCACCCGCCCGTGCAGCATGTTCATCCCACACGCGAAGCCGTACTCCCCCGGCACAGTGGGCGTGAACTCAACGGCAGTCGTAGCGTTCGCGGGCAGACTCTGGTTGATCTTAAAGTCCGGGAACACCACTCGAGACGAGCAGTCACCGCTCTCCTGCCGGTCGAACACCAGGCGCACCGGAACCCCGGCCACCACCTCGACGAGGTCAGGGCTGTAGCCGCCGCGCACCGTGACCACGACCTGCTGCAACCCGTCCGCGACGTCAGCACGACGAGACTTCTTCGGACCGAAGAAGTACCACCCGAACAGCGCCGTAAGAACGACGCCACCAACGACAACTGACAGCTCGAAACCACTCATCTCAACACCTCCGCAGACACGGTCGAATCCGGGGCGGTCAATGAAAACCCTGCGTCCTCGACCGCTGCCTGCACGGCCTGCCGCTCAGGGGTCGAACCGGCGAGGACAACCAGGCGGGACGCCCCACCGGCGACCAGCTCGACCCCGACCGACCGCACGCCGGCCAATGAACGAACCCGTTCCATCAACAGGGCCAGGCAGGCACTGCACGTCAGGCCCCAGACCCTGTAGCTCTTCCTTCTCACAGCACGACCTCCAATACCCCAGGTGGGTATGCCATCCAGGTAACGCTCCCCACGTGTTGAACGCACAACGAATGGATGAAGGTCCGATGAAGACAAGGGTTCGGTGTCCGCATACCTGGGTGCCGGGGATCGCCCGCGGCGAAGACGGCTCGTGCTCCTCGACCGGACCCGGCCCTGTCGATGTGACGGGCCTGCCGTCGTCGCCGATGCTAGGAGCGCGACGTGAGCAACTGCTCGTCCTGCGAGAAGAGGGGCTGGACCGTGGAGGACGTCCTGCTGCGCGTGGCCGGATCCGCCGTCGTGCTGTTGGTCGCGCTTGATGCACTGACCACGACCGTGACGGTCAGCGGCGGGGCGGGGCCGTTGACGCGCCGGGTGGCGGAGCTGCTCTGGCGAGGCTTCCTACGGTTGCACCGGAGCGGCGTTCCGTCGCTGCTGCAGCGGGCCGGCCCGGTGCTGCTGGTGACCACCGTGCTGGTCTGGGTCCTTCTACTGTGGCTGGGATGGACGCTCGTGATGCTGACGGCAGGCGTGGTCGACGCGACGACCCGCGAGCCGGCAGGTGTTGCTGACGTCGTCTACTACACCGGCTTCACGATCTTCACCCTCGGCGTCGGCGACTTCGTCGCCACCACGAGTGCGACCCGAGTTCTCACGGCCGCCGCCAGCTTCACCGGGCTGTTCGTGATCACCTTGGCCATCACCTACCTGATCTCGGTCGTCTCGGCGGTCGTCGCTCGCCGAGCTCTGGCGGTCCAGATCGGCACCCTCGGCTCACACCCGGCAGCCATGGTGACCGGCGGGTGGGACGGCCAGGAGTTCTCGTCTGCGTTCGTTCAGCGACTGGTCAACGTGACCAAGGATCTGGCCACCGGCGCCGAGCAGCACCTGGCCTACCCCGTTCTGCACTACTACCACAGCCGCACCAGGGCGACCGCCGCGCCACTGGCCCTGGCGCACCTGGACGAGATGCTGTTCCTGCTGCAAGAGATCGTCGACGAAGGTGCGCGCCCGGAGGCGGCTGCCGTGGCACCGACCCGTCGTGCCGTGGACCGGTACCTGGAGGCGGTCATGGCTACCTCGAGCATGCCGGTGCAGGTCGACGGGCCACCGCCGCTACCCGACGTGTCGGTGATACGGAGCGCCGGCATCCCCGTGGTCGACGAAGCCCACCTGCGGATGGCGGCGGTCGCGGCGGCGGACCGCCGGCGCAGCCTGGCCACGATGGTCGCGAGCGACGGCTGGACCTGGTGACCCCGCCGACTTGAGCCAGCCACCAGGACATGGCAGCTCGGCCTAACACTTCTCGGTCGGAGAGATGCTCTGTGGAACGGGGGAGCCTAGTCCGTTGGGCAGGTGCGCTCGGCCGAAGCCGGGAACTCCGGGACCTGACGCGCCTGAGCCTGCTCGACCGTCGTCGCCGGACCGTTGCGCTCGATGTCCTGGATCAGCCAGTCCATCTCGTCGATCTCCCGGCGCTGCGCCTCGCTGATCTCCACTGCCAGCTCGCACACCCGCACATCATCGATCTGCGCCCGCTCGGAGCGGGTGATCGCCAGGGAGTGGTGCGGGATCATCGCGCTCATCCACGACTGGTCCTGCACGGTGACCTGACTGCGGTCCAGCACCACGCCGGCACCCAGCAGCAGGACGCTCGCGACGACGACGGCCACGTTCGCCTTGGTGCTCTTGTACATGTTAAGCATCCAGGCGAACATCACCAGGCCCATGGCCCCACCCATGGTCAGCGCCATGAAGAGCCGCGACTCGCTCCACCGCACGTGGTCCCACTGGTAGGTGCCGACGAACATCGTCGCGTACATGACGACCATCCCGGTGAGGATCATCGCCGCGAAACGCAGGTACATCATCCGCATGTGGCGCCGCTGGTCGTGCGCATCCTGCTGCTGGTCCTGCTCGACCTGCTTGTCCTCATTCGCGTGCATAAAACTGTCCCTTCAGTCTTGTCGCAGCCGACCAGGAGGTGCCCGTGCCCCCGGGGCGCGGGCACCTCCGTGCGCCGTCAGAGGGCGTTCAGCAGCTCGGTGCAGGCGTCCTCACAGGCGCGGCACACGTCGGCGCAGACTCGGCAGTGCTCATGCATCTCGGCGTGCTGGGAGCACTCGTCCCCGCATGCGCGGCAGGCGGCGATGCAGGCCTCGAGGTGCGCGCGGGTGAGGTTGGCGTCGTAACCGGTGTGCCGGGACAGGATGCGTGCGGTGGCCGCGCAGCTGTCCGCGCAGTCCAGGTTGGTGCGGATGCACTTGCGTAGATCAGCGACCATCTCCTCGCTGAGGCACGCGTCGGCGCAGGCGGTGCACGCTTGCGAGCACTCCACGAGCGCATCGACAACGCGCGCCAGGAGCTGGCGGTCGAGGTTGATCTCGGCTGGGTAGGTCCCCATCATCTCGGTCGTCTTCATCGTGTCTCCTCGGGTCGGTCGGACGGCGGCCGCGATGTGCCACCGGGTATCTCTCGACGCTATGGACACGCTCGACGGCCCGCACGCCGAGGAGTCGCCACCTCGATGAAGGTTCGATGAAGGGACCGCGGGTAGCCGTTGACTCGCTGTTGCAGCGCGATGCGGCCTCTGGTGACGTCCCTGGGGGTGGTGTAGTTCTCGATCTTCTTCGTCGTGGTGCCGTAGACGAAGGAGGCCATCGTGCGATGGTCAGTGAGACCGGACTAGGGAACTCACGGAAGGACACATCGCACGATGGCTATGGACCAGTCTGCCCTGCTGGAGCTGCTCGCCGCACTGAAGGACACCGACGTCAGCGACCGGGTCAGGGCCGCGACCGAGCGTCTGTACCAGGAGCTGATCGATGCCGAGGCGACCGCGGTGATCGGCGCGGGACCCTGGCAGCGCACGAGCGAGCGGACCACCCAGCGCAACGGGTCCCGGGCGCGGACATTGACCACGACCGCGGGGGACCTGGACCTGCGGATCCCGAAGCTGCGCACGGGGTCGTTCTTCCCCTCGCTGCTGGAACGGCGCCGGCGGGTGGACCAGGCGCTGTTCGCGGTGGTGATGGAGGCGTACCTGCACGGGGTGTCCACCCGCAAGGTCGATGACCTGGTCAAGGCGCTGGGCGCGGACTCCGGGATCTCCAAGTCCGAGGTGTCGCGGATCTGCGCGGGCCTGGATGAGGAGGTGACCGCGTTCCGGGACCGGTCCTTGGCCGAGGCGGCGTTCCCCTACGTGTTCGTCGACGCGACGTACTGCAAGGCCCGCGTCGGGCGGCGGGTGGTGTCCCAGGCGGTGGTGATCGCGACCGGGGTCCGCGCCGACGGGCACCGGGAGGTGCTCGGGTTCGACGTCGGGGACTGCGAGAGCGGGGCGTTCTGGACCAGCTTCCTGCGCTCGCTCAAGGCCCGCGGCCTGCGCGGGGTGCAGCTGGTCGTCTCCGACGCCCACGAGGGCTTGAAGACCGCGATCGCCTCGGTCCTGCTCGGCTCGACCTGGCAGCGGTGCCGGGTCCACTTCACCCGCAACGTGCTGGACGCGGTGTCCAAGACCAACGCGGAGATGGTCGCCGCCGCGATCCGCACGATCTTCGCCCAGCCCGACGCTGCGCACGTGCACGAGCAGTTCGACGTCATCGCGACCATGCTGGGCCGCTCCCACCCCAAGGTCGCCGCGATGCTCACCGACGCCCGCGAGGACCTCCTGGCGTTCACCGGGTTCCCCGTGCCGCACTGGAAGAAGGTCTGGTCCACCAACCCCCTGGAGCGGCTGAACAAGGAGGTCAAGCGGCGCACCGACGTCGTCGGGGTCTTCCCCAACCCCGCAGCGCTGCTGCGCCTGGCCGGCGCGGTCCTGGTCGAGGCCCACGACGAATGGGCCGCCACCGACCGCCGCTACCTGTCCGAACGCTCCAGGCCCAGCTCGCGGCGATGACCGCCCTGACCGCGCAGGAGGTCGACACCCCCGAACTGCTCACGGCATGATCAACGCACTGACCCGCACGGTGTCGAGCAACTCCACCACCCAGCGGGACGTCACCCGGCCTCTGGCCCCGAAGTCGAGCGCGGAACGTAGGGCGGTCGAAGTTGACACCACCTTGAGCGCCCGTGAGTCTGCCCTTCACAACAGATCGTCACGATGGAGCCATGACGGTCGAGGACGCTCTGCAACCACCGCGTGCGGCCATCGCTCGGGAGCCGCGCCGCACCGTGTCGACCGCAGTCACTGGTGTGCTGGGTGCCGCGAGCGGTGTGGCTCCTCACGTCCTGCATCACGCCGGACCGCTCGTCGGCACGGCCCTGGTCGCGGGCGCGGGCGGCACGGTGCTCTTCGGTGTCCTCGGGCTGGTCGCGTCCGTGCCGTTGCTGCTGAGGCTGAGGCGTCGATTCCGCAGCTGGTGGGCCCCTGGCCTGGCGTTGCTTCTCTTCTCGGCGCTCTTTCTCGTCTCGTCCTTCGTTGTCGGACCTCTGATCAGCGGCGCGGAAGAGCGACCCGTGACGGTGGACTCACCGGCCCACGGCTCTCACCACAAGTAGCGTCCCCGGCAGCGGGGACCCCAACGCCCCACGATCGGACTCGCTTGACACGTGGGGGCCCCGCTTGTCGTCACGCTCTGCCGCGCAGTCGTAGCCGGCCGAACGCGGTGGTCGCCAGAAGCGTCAGGGCGGTGGCGTCGATGATCCCCGCCGGCCAGGCACCGAGGCGGTCCGCCAGGGTCAGGGTCGTCCGGAGCGGGAGGTCCGCAACCATCTGGTCGCTGGTGAACAGCGCGGTGCGATCCAGGACCGCACCGTCCGGCGCGATCACGGCGCTGACGCCCACGGTCGACACCTGGACGGTCGCCCGGGCGTGCTCGACGGCGCGGAACCGCGACATGGCTAGCTGCTGGGTCGACTCCTGCGTCAGACCGAAGGAGGCGTTGTTGGTCGGGATGACGATGAGCTCCCCCCCGGCGACGACGGACTCGCGGATGAGGTCGCCGTATGCGACCTCGAAGCAGATCGCCGTGGCGACCCGGACCGGCCGACCGAGCGCGGCGATCGGCACGTCCAGCACACCCGTCGCGGCGCCGGCGGCCATGTCGGTGGTGACCCGGTCGACATCGGGTGAGAGGCGCCGGAAGACGTCGCGGTACGGGACGTACTCCCCGAACGGCACGGGCCGCTGCTTGGTGTACGCGTCCGTGCCACGGGAGCCAGGTGTCCACACGAGGTAGTCGTTGTACCGGACGCGGTCGGCGTACCGCTGGGTGCCGAGCAGGATGGGGGCGCCCGTCTCGCGGGCGATCGAGTCGATGGCCTCCGCGAGCTCGTCGTCCGTGCGGGGGTCGATGTCCGAGGCGCTCTCCGGCCAGACGACGAGGTCCAGGGCTCCCACCCCGGCCTCGCGCAGCAGCGCACGGGTGCCGGTCACGTGGTTGGCGGCCACCGCTCGCGCCTGCGAGGTCGCATCGGCGCCGCGGGTGGGAACGTTGCCTTGGACCGCGCCCACGACCAGGGTCCCGGCCTCCGCCGTCGTGGGCGTGGGCAGGAGTGCCGGGGTCAGCGCGAGCACGCTGGCGGCCGCGAGCGGTGTCGCGATCCGCCCGGCCGGGGCGCCCCGGTTCCAGCGCGTCGCACCGACGGCGAGGAGCGCGCCGATCGCGGCGGTGACTGCGCTGACCACCGTCGTGCCGCCGACCGACGCGAGCGGGATCAGCGGAGCGTCGGTCTGGGAGAACGCCAGCAGTCCCCAGGGGAAGCCACCGAAGGGCACCCGCCCTCGCAGCTGCTCGACGGCCGTCCAGAGGATCGCCACGACGGCGACCTGCACCAGGTCGTGCCGGGCGACGAACCGCGCACGGCGCACCGCGACCCACGCCGCGCCGAAGAGCCCGGGGCCTGTCCCCGGATCCTGG
>NZ_AXCW01000070.1 GCF_000603945.1 Actinotalea ferrariae CF5-4
GTGCGCGCCGCGGCCGGGGTGCTCCTGGCCGCCCGCGCGCTGAGCCGCCCGGTCCGGCCGCTGGCCCTCGGCGCCTCGCCGGTCCCGGACCGCTCGGCGGAGGAGCTGCGCGACGTCGTCGACCGGTTCGACGAGGCCCGGAGCATCGAGGAGGAGGACCGGGCGCTCGTCCGCTCGGTGCTGGAGCTGGGGGACACGCGGGTCCGCTCGGTGATGGTGCCGCGCACGGAGATGATCGTGCTGCCCGCGGGGACGACGGTCCGCAAGGCGCTGTCGCTCTTCCTGCGCTCGGGCTACTCGCGGGTGCCGGTCGTGGGGGAGTCGGTGGACGACCTCGTCGGCATCCTCTACCTCAAGGACCTGCTGCGGCACCGGCACATGACCGGCCGCGACGTGGACGACGAGCCCGTCGAGCCGCTCGTGCGCCCGCCGGTCTTCGTGCCCGAGTCCAAGGCGGTGGACGACCTGCTGCGCGAGATGCAGAGCGCGTCGTCCCACATCGCGCTGGTGGTCGACGAGTACGGCGGGGTCGCCGGGCTCGTCACCATCGAGGACGCGCTGGAGGAGATCGTCGGGGAGCTGACCGACGAGCACGACCGCTCGGGGCCGGAGGTCGAGGACCTCGGCGACGGCACGTACCGTGTCCCCTCGCGGCTGCCGGTGGACGAGCTGGGCGAGCTCTTCGACCTGGAGCTCACCGACGACGAGGTGGACACCGCCGGTGGCCTCCTCGCCAAGGCCCTCGGGAAGGTGCCGCTCGCGGGGTCGAGCGCCCAGGTCGCCGGCCTGGCGATCACCGCGGAGCGGGTGCAGGGACGGCGCCGGCAGGTCGCGACGCTCCTCGTGCGCCGCGCCGAGCCCGACGACGACCGCACCTCGACCGACCAGGGAGAACGACGATGACCACCGGAGCCAGCGGGCCCGACACCCCCACCGACGGCGCGCCCGGGACGGGCGGGCCGGGCGGCGTCGGCGGCGCGGGTGCGTTCCGCTCGGGCTTCGCGTGCATCGTCGGCCGGCCGAACGCCGGCAAGTCGACGCTGACCAACGCGATCGTCGGGCAGAAGGTCGCGATCACGTCCGGCCGCCCGCAGACGACGCGGCACGTGATCCGCGGCATCGTCCACCGTCCGGACGCCCAGCTCGTCCTCGTGGACACCCCCGGCCTGCACCGGCCCCGGACGCTCCTCGGCGAGCGCCTCAACGACCTGGTGCGCGACACCCTCACCGAGGTCGACGTCGTGGTCTTCTGCCTGCCCGCCGACCAGCGCGTCGGGCCGGGGGACCGGTTCATCGCCCAGCAGCTCGCCGACCTCGCGCGCGGTCGGGCGGGCACCCCGGTCATCGCCGTGGCGACGAAGGCCGACACGGTGGGCCGGGGACGGCTCGCCGAGCACCTGATGGCCGTGGCCGAGCTGGGCGACTGGGCCGACGTCGTCCCCGTCAGCGCCGTGGACGGCTACCAGGTGGACACGCTCCTCGACGTCCTCATCGGCCACCTCCCGCCCGGGCCGGCGCTCTACCCCGACGGCGAGCTCACCGACGAGCCGGAGGCGGTCATGGTGGCCGAGCTGGTGCGCGAGGCGGCCCTGGAGGGCGTCCGCGACGAGCTGCCGCACTCCCTCGCCGTCGTGGTCGACGAGATCGCGACGCGGGAGGGCCGGGACGGCAGCGACGGCCGTCCGCCGATGCTCGACGTGCGCGTCCAGCTGTTCGTCGAGCGCGACAGCCAGAAGGCGATCATCATCGGCAAGGGCGGCTCGCGGCTGCGCGACGTCGGCACGACGGCCCGCAGGGGCATCGAGGCGCTGCTCGGGGCGAAGGTCTACCTCGACCTGCACGTGAAGGTCGCCAAGGACTGGCAGCGCGACCCCAAGCAGCTGCGGCGCCTCGGGTTCTGAGCCCGGGCCGGGACGGCGGGTCCGGCCGGGCGGGTCGGGCGGCGTGGCTAGACTCCCGGCGTGCGGTACCGGATCGCCCTGAGCAGCGCCGCGGCCGTGGTGGTCCTGGCGCTGGTGGGGCAGGTGTCCGGGCCGGACTGGGACCCGGTGCCGCTCACGCGGACGATCGACGTCGAGTCGCGGGACACCAGGATCGGCGGCGTGCCGCCCACCGACCCTGTCGGCACCTACGAGGTGACCTCGTCGGTCGTCACCGTGCAGCTCGCCGGCGCCGAGGTCGAGGCGATGGTCCGCGAGCCGGTCGGGGCCGAGGGCGACCGTCCCGGGGTCGTCTTCGTCCACGGTGCCGGGACCGGGCGGTACGACCAGGCGTTCGTCGCCCAGGCCGAGGCGCTGGCCAGCGCCGGGATCGTCACCCTCGTCCCCAACAAGCGCCTCGACACGTACTCGACGCGGGACCGCAGCTACGTGGCGATGGCCAACGACTACCTCCGCAGCGTCGAGCTCCTGCGGGGACTGCCGGGCGTGGACCCCGACCGGGTCGGCGTCTACGGCGAGAGCGAGGGCGCCTGGATCGTGCCCGTCATGGCCGCGGACAACCCGACCGTGGCATTCGTCGTCCTCGTCGCCGCGCCGGTCGTGCCGCCGCGGCAGCAGGCCGCGTTCGCCGTCGACTCCTACCTGCGGGCCACCGGCGTGCCGGTGGAGCTCCTCCGTGCGGTGCCGCGGATGGTGGGGATGGACTTCCCCGGTGGGGGCTTCTCCTACGCCGACTTCGACGTCCAGCCGCTCCAGCAGCGCCTCCGCCAACCGGTCCTGGTCGTCTACGGCACCGGCGACGCGGCCATGCCGACCGTCCAGGGCGCCCTGCAGGTCCTCGACGACCTCGCGGTCGCCGGCAACGACGACTGGACGGTCCGCTACTACGAGGGCGCCGACCACGGCATCAAGGTCGACCGGCGCCTGGTCCCCGAGTTCGCCCGGGACCTGGCCGCCTGGGTGCACGGCCTCCCGGGCTCGGCGGACGCGCCGCCCCGGATCGCCGGCGCGGAGCCGTACCAGCGCTTCGTGGCGGCACCCGTGGACCGGCCGCGCTGGTTCGCTGAGGGCGACCTGCTCGTCGCCGGCATCGTCGCCGCGGGGGTTGCCCTCCTCGTGGGCCCGACGCTGTGGGGGATCCGCCGGGTCCGGCGTCGGAGCGCACCCGTCCTGGGCCCCGGGGTGCGTACGCCGCTGGTGGTGATGGCCGCGGGGTGCGCCGGGACGCTCGTGCTCCTCGTCGTGTACCTGCTGGTCGTGGCGAACCTGGCGCAGAACTACCGGACCAACCCGCTGGTCGTCCAGGGCGGCTGGCTGACGCTGCGCCTGGCCGGCATCGCGACCGTCGTCGCCGGGGTCGTGCTCGTCTACCGGATCCTCGACGGCCGACGGCGCGGCGGGGTCCCCGCGGCGCTGTCCCCCTCCGGGGAGGCCACCCTGGCCTCCGCCGTCGCCGGGTCCGTCATGCTGCTGCTCCTGCTCGCCTACTGGGGCGTGTTCCCGCCGTTCTGGTGAACCTCACCGGTCCGCGCCCCGACGGGGCCCGGGCGTCGATAGTGTTCCCGCGGCGCCGTGGGGACGGCCGCCTCGCCACCGGTCGCCGGGAGGGCGACCTGCTGGACGACCAGGGACACGCACCGGGCGAAGGTGCAGGGGAGACGACGATGACGGCGCCCGAGGACTACACCCGGCAGCAGGCGGCCGACCCCGCCACCCCGCAGCAGGTGCTCGCGGACATCGCCGCCCTGCGGGAGGACCTCCGGCCGGTGGTCGCCCTCAACCCGTCGGCCTACCCGGGTCTCCTGGACTGGCTCGCCTCGCTCGGCGAGCCGGGCGTCGACACGGCCCTGCGGGAGCGCCGCGAGCGGGACGCCTCCGGGACGGAGCCGGACGCCGCCAGGGTCGAGCCCGACGCCCCCTGGGCGGAGCCGGGCGACCTGACGGGCGCCGCCCGTCCCGGGACCTGGGCGACGGACGTGCCCCCGGGCGGCGTCGTCGCGCCCCCGTTCGGTGCCCCGACGACGCCGTTCGGTGCGTCGACGGCCCCGCCGTTCGGGGCGCCGGGGTCGCCGCCGCCGTTCGGCGCACCGTCCACCACCGGCCCGACCTCGAGCGCCCCGCCCTTCGGCGGTGCTCCGTACGGCAGTGCTCCGTACGGCAGTGCTCCCTACGGCAGTGCTCCCCCCGGCAGTGCTCCCTACGCCAGTGCTCCCTACGGCAGTGCTCCCGCCTACGGCAGTGCTCCCTACGGCGGAGCCGGCTACGGCGGGGTCCCGCTCGGCGTCCCCGTCCCGAAGCGGGGTCGGACCGGCCTGTGGATCGTCCTGGCGGTCGTGGGCGGCGTCGTCGTCCTCGGGGTCGTGGCGGTGGCCTTCCTCGTCCAGACGCTCCGCAGCGCGCCGGACGTGCTGGAGGACTCGGGCCTCGGTGGCGGCACGTACGGCGACGACTCCGTCCTCGACGCGCTCTGGGACCGGTGCGCGGACGAGGACTGGACGGCGTGCGACGACCTCTACTGGGCGGCTGACCTCGGGTCGGAGTACGAGGACTTCGGCGAGACGTGCGGCGGGCGCACCGACGGGTGGCAGCCCTCCTGCGTCGAGTGGGCGGGCGGGACCGGTGTCGCGGGCGACCCGACGACGTACGGCGACGACCCCACGCTCGACGCCCTCTGGGACGACTGCCAGGGGGAGGACTGGGGTGCGTGCGACGAGCTCTTCCGCGTGTCGCCCGTCGGCAGCGAGTACGAGGCCTTCGGCGACACGTGCGGCTACCGCACCGCGGGCGAGGAGTGGTGCGTCGACGAGCTCGGGTGAGCCGTCGGCGGATCCGTCCCTCCGGACAGGTACAGTGACCGGGTGCACCTTCTCCGACAGGAGCTCCTCCTTCGTCGCCGCGGCGAGGTCTGACACGACCGGTCCCTCGTCGCGGTGGTCGTCGTGCCGGTCGCTCACAGCGCCACAGACCCAGCGGAGGAACGACCATGAGCAGCAGCACGAGCAGCACGAGCAGCACGGACAGCACCTCGGGCGTGCCCGGCACTGACCGGGCCGCGGCGCCCGGTGCCGCGGACCCCACGGGCGGGCAGCGCGACCTCGTCGCCAGCACCACCGCCTCCTACGAGGAGCGCACGGCGCAGCAGCCGTCACCGCTGCCGGTCCACCGGTACCGCCCCTTCCACGAGCAGCTGCGGGTCGAGCTGCCCGACCGCACGTGGCCGGGACGGCGGATCGAGCAGGCCCCCCGGTGGTGCGCCGTGGACCTGCGGGACGGCAACCAGGCGCTCATCGAGCCCATGGACGCCCAGCGCAAGCTGCAGATGTTCGAGCTGCTGGTGCAGATGGGCTACAAGGAGATCGAGGTCGGCTTCCCCTCGGCGTCCCAGACGGACTTCGACTTCGTCCGGATGCTCATCGAGGAGAGCCGCATCCCCGACGACGTCGTCATCCAGGTGCTGACCCAGTCGCGCGAGCACCTCATCGAGCGGACCTACGAGGCCATCGCGGGCGCCAAGCAGGCGATCGTGCACCTGTACAACTCCACGTCGGTGCTCCAGCGGGAGGTCGTCTTCCGGTCCGACGAGGACGGGATCGTCGACATCGCGGTGACCGGCGCCCGGCTGTGCAAGAAGTACGAGGAGATGGTGCCGGGCACCGACGTCTTCTACGAGTACTCCCCGGAGTCGTACACGGGCACGGAGCTGGAGTTCGCCGTCCGGGTGTGCAACGCCGTCCTGGACGTGCTGGAGCCGACGCCGGAGAAGAAGGTCATCATCAACCTCCCTGCGACGGTGGAGATGGCGACCCCGAACGTCTACGCGGACTCGATCGAGTGGATGAGCCGGCACCTGCGGTACCGCGAGAACGTCGTCCTGTCGCTGCACCCGCACAACGACCGCGGGACGGCCGTGGCCGCGGCCGAGCTCGGGTACATGGCGGGCGCGGACCGCATCGAGGGCTGCCTGTTCGGCAACGGGGAGCGCACCGGGAACGTGTGCCTGGTGACCCTGGGCATGAACCTCGCCAGCCAGGGCGTGGACCCGCAGATCGACTTCAGCGACATCGACCGCATCCGCCGGACCGTCGAGCACTGCAACCAGCTGCCCGTCCCGGAGCGGCACCCGTACGCCGGCGACCTCGTGTTCACGGCCTTCTCCGGCTCCCACCAGGACGCCATCAAGAAGGGCTTCGAGGCGATGGCGGCGCGCGCGGCGGCGCAGGGCGTCGCGGTGGACGACCTCGAGTGGGCGGTCCCGTACCTGCCCGTGGACCCCAAGGACCTCGGCCGCTCCTACGAGGCGGTCATCCGGGTCAACTCCCAGTCGGGCAAGGGCGGCGTCGCCTACCTGCTCAAGAGCGAGCGCAACCTGGACCTGCCCCGACGGCTGCAGATCGAGTTCTCCCGCGTCGTGCAGGAGTACACCGACGCGCACGGCTCCGAGGTCACCGCCGACGACCTCTGGCGCATCTTCACCGACGAGTACCTGCCGGTGGAGCCGGGTGGGGACCTGGCGCCGTGGGGCCGCCTCGCCCTGCGGGGCAGCCGGACGTCCAGCGGGGAGGGCGCCGCGGACACCCTGTCGGTGGACCTCGTGGACCGCGGCTCCGAGGTCACGGTCGAGGGCTCGGGCAACGGCCCGGTGGACGCCTTCGTCCGCGCGCTGGCCACGCTCGGCGAGCAGGTCGAGGTGCTCGACTACGCGGAGCACGCCCTCGCGACCGGTGGCGACGCCCGCGCCGCGGCCTACGTCGAGTGCCTCGTGGGTGACACGGTGCTGTGGGGCGTCGGCATCGACCCCTCCATCACGACGGCGTCGTTCAAGGCGATCATCTCCGCGGTCAACCGGGCCGAGCGGGCGTCGTCGCGGGGGGCCGTCACGCCGTGACGCTGTACCGGGACGAGGCGATCGTCATCCGCGCCCAGAAGCTGGGTGAGGCGGACCGCATCGTCACGCTCCTGACGCGGCACCACGGCAAGGTGCGCGCGGTCGCCAAGGGCGTGCGCCGGACGTCGTCGCGGTTCGGCTCCCGGCTGGAGCCGTTCATGGTGGTGGACGCCCAGCTGCACCAGGGGCGCAACCTCGACATCGTCACGCAGGTCGAGACCCTCGGGCCGTACGGCCGGGCCGTGTGCGGGGACTACACCCTGTACACGGCCGGCACGGCGATGCTCGAGACGGCGGAGCGGCTCGTCGAGGCCGAGCGGGAGCCGTCGGTGCAGCAGTACCTGCTGCTCGTCGGGGCCGTGCGGGCGCTGGCGGAGCGGGCCCACCCGGCAGGGCTGGTCCTGGACGCCTACCTGCTCCGCGCGCTCGCGGTCGCGGGCTGGGCGCCGTCCTTCACCGACTGCGCGCGGTGCGGGGCGCCCGGTCCGCACAGCGCGTTCGCGGTCGCGTCCGGCGGCGCGGTCTGCGGCGCCTGCCGGCCGCCCGGGTCGGCGTCCCCGGCGCCCGAGACCTTCGTCCTCCTCGCGGCGCTGCTCACCGGGGACTGGCCGACGGCGGACGCCAGCGTCGACCGCCACCGTGCCGAGGCGAGCGGCCTGGTCGCGGTGTTCCTGCAGTTCCACCTCGAGCGCCAGGTGCGGTCCCTGCGCATGGTGGAGCGCGTGTGAGCCGGGGGAACGGGAGGCCCGGCCGCACCGCGGCCCGGCGCACCGACGTCGTCGCGCCCCCGCCGCACCCGTCGGGCGCCCGCCCGCCGGCCCTGCCGGCCGAGCTGGTTCCCCGGCACGTGGCCATCGTCATGGACGGCAACGGGCGCTGGGCGAACGAGCGCGGTCTGCCCCGGACCGCCGGCCACGAGGCGGGGGAGGCGGCCCTGCTCGACGTCGTCGCCGGTGCGATCGAGATCGGCGTGACGCACGTGTCGGCGTACGCGTTCTCGACGGAGAACTGGAAGCGCTCGCCCGAGGAGGTCCGCTTCCTCATGGGCTTCAACCGGGACGTGCTGCGCCGGCAGCGGGACACGATGCACTCCTGGGGGGTCCGGGTGCGGTGGGCCGGACGCCGGCCCCGACTGTGGCGGTCGGTCGTCGACGAGCTGCAGACCGCCGAGGAGCTGACGCGGGACAACGACCTGTGCACCCTCACGATGTGCGTCAACTACGGCGGCCGGGCCGAGGTGGCCGACGCCGCGCGCGCCATCGCCCAGGAGGTCGCCGCCGGCCGCCTGAACCCGGACCGTGTCGACGAGCGGACCGTGGCCCGCTTCCTCGACGAGCCGGACCTGCCGGACGTCGACCTGTTCCTGCGGACCTCCGGCGAGCAGCGCACGTCCAACTTCATGATCTGGCAGGCCGCCTACGCCGAGATGGTCTTCCTGCCGGAGTACTGGCCCGACGTCGACCGGCGGCACCTGTGGCGGGCGGTCGAGGACTACGCGCACCGGGACCGGCGCTACGGCGGGGCGGTCGACCAGGCGCGCACCACGACCGAGGCGCCCGACCCCCGGTAGCGTCGGCCCCATGACGACCCTGACGATCGGCATGGTCACGTTCGACTGCCTGGACCCACGCGCCCTGGCCGCGTGGTGGGCGGACCGGCTCGAGGGTCGCGTGGCGGCCGACCACGACGGGGACTTCGTCGTCGTGGCCACCCCGGCGGGTCCAGCCCTGGGGTTCCAGCGCGTCGAGCACCCGACGCCGGGCAAGAACCGCGTGCACCTCGACCTGGAGGCCCTGGACCGCGAGGACGAGGTCCAGCGCCTCCTGCTCGCCGGCGCCCAGCTCGTCGCCCGGCACGAGATGCCCGAGTTCGCGTGGGTGGTCCTGGCTGACCCGGAGGGGAACCACTTCTGCGTCTCGGCGCGCGGCTGAGCCGCGACCCGCAGCGCGGGGGGTGCTGACCCTCAGGCTCGGGGCGTGTGCTCCGGGGCCTGGTCGACCAGCCCCTGCAGGGCGTCGAGCGCCTCTCGCCGCCGACGGCGGCGCAGGAGGAGGACGGCCGCCACGGCCCCCGCGAGGACGAGCGCGCCGACCAGCGCCCAGGGTGAGCGGGCCGCGAGGGCGAGCGCCCCGTAGACCGCGACGGTGCCCCCACCCGTCCACACCAGCGCCCAGACGAGCCAGCCCGGGACGGACCAGAGCGTGTACCGCAGCCAGTGCAGGCGCAGCAGGCCCGACGCCCCGTGCACGGCCGACTGGAGGCCGACGGTGAGGAAGGACAGCGGCACGACCGGCATGCCCCAGCGCTCGATCAGCCGGACGGCACGGTGGGTCCGCGGGCCGTCCAGCCACGCCGCCCGGCGGGCGCGCAGGGTGCCGGCCGCGACGCCGCGGCCCAGCCAGTACAGCGCCTGGGAGCGCAGCGCCGCGCCGAGGACGAAGAAGAGGTAGAGCCAGACGAACGGCCAGCCCTCGAGCCAGCTCGGCACGTCAGCCGTCCGTCGCGACGACGGCGGGCGCGGTGCCCCCCCGCGCACAGGCGCTGCAGGTGCCGAACAGCTCGATGGTGTGGTCGATGTCGGTGAACCCGTGGCGCGACCCGATCTGGGCGGCCCACGTCTCGACCGCGGGACCGTCGATCTCGACCGTCGTGCCGCACGACCGGCACATGAGGTGGTGGTGGTGCTCGCGGCGCTCGCACCGGCGGTAGACGGACTCGCCGTCGGACGTCCGGAGCACGTCGACGTCCCCGGCCTCCGCGAGCGACTGGAGCGTGCGGTAGACGGTCGCGAGCCCGATCCCGTGGCCCTGGTCCCGCAGGAGCTCGTGGAGCTGCTGGGCGCTACGGAAGTCCTCCACGGTGGACAGGGCGTCGGCGACGGCGGTGCGCTGCCGGGTCATGCGCTGCATCAGGCGGTCCTCGCTGCGGTGATCTGGACGTCGTCGTCGAGCTGGGGGTGGGGGTCGCGGAGCGGGGTGCGGCGGCGGCGCAGCAGCGGCCGCAGCAGGGCGGTCAGGGCGTACAGCCCGATGGCGAGCACCACGATCATCGCGCCGGGGGCGGCGTCCTCCCAGTACGTGATGCTGAGGCCGCAGACCGTCACCACGACGCCGACGGTCATCGCCACGGCCATGGTGCGGGCGAAGGACGACGCGACGAGCTGGGCCACCGCGACCGGGACGATCATCAGCGCGCTCACGAGCAGCAGCCCGACGACGCGCATCGCGACGGTGACCGTCAGGGCCGCGACGACCGCGATGAGCAGGTTGAGGACCCGCACGGGCAGACCGCTCGCCCGGGCGAACTCCTCGTCCTGCGACACGGCGAAGAGGGCGGTGCGCAGGCCGACGCCGACGACCAGCACCAGCGCCGACAGGGCCACGGTGAGCCACACGTCGCCGGACGAGACGGTCGAGATCGACCCGAAGAGGTAGCCCACGAGGTTCGCGCTCGTGCCGCCCGCCTGGCCGATGATGAGCACGCCTCCGGCGATGCCGCCGTAGAAGAGGAGGGCGAGCGCGACGTCCCCGCTGGTGCGGCCGCGGGAGCGCACGACCTCGATGGCGACCGCACCGAGGATCGCGGCGAGCACGGCGCCGGGCAGCGCCAGGGCGTCCTGGCGGGTCAGCTCGAGGGTGTTGCCCACGAGCCAGCCGAGCGCGACCCCGGTGAGTGCCACGTGCCCGATGCCGTCACCGAGCAGGGAGAGGCGGCGCTGCACGAGGTACGTGCCGATGACCGGCGCCGTGAGGCCGACCAGCGCCGCGACCACGAGGGCGCGCTGCATGAAGGGGTCCGTGAGCATCCCGACCAGCTCGTCCCAGACCGTCACGAGGACCACCCCACCGTGGAGAGGCCGAGGGCGTCCGGCGGGCTCGCGTCCTCGCCGCCGTGCGGGTGGACGTGGTCGTGGCTCGGGGCGGCGTGCCCCGGGGCGGGTGCGGGCGGGGCGCCGTCGTGCACGACGCTGCCGTGCCGCAGCACGACCGCGCGCCGCACGAGCGGTGCCAGCGCGCCGAGCTCGTGGAGCACCACGACGACCGTCGTCCCCGAGGTGCGCAGGTCTGCCAGGGCCCGGGCGAAGGCCTCCTGGCTCGGCAGGTCCACCCCGGCCACCGGCTCGTCCAGGAGGAGGAGGTCCGGCCGGCGCACGAGCGCGCGGGCGATGAGGACCCGCTGCTGCTGGCCGCCGGAGAGCTCCTGGCACGCCCGGTGCGCGAGGTGGCCGAGCCCGACGAGCTCCAGCGCCTCGGCCGCGCGGCGACCGGCGTGGCGCGGGGGGACCAGGCGCCGTCCGTGCAGCATCCCGGAGACGACGACCTCGCGGGCGGTCGCCGGGACGCCGGACGCCACGGCGACGCGCTGCGGGACGTACCCGATCCGGTCCCAGGGCGTGCGCCGGCCGAGCGGCTCGCCGAGGAGGCGCACGGTGCCGCGCTCGGCCGGGACGACGCCGACCAGGGCCCGGACCAGGGTGGACTTCCCGGACCCGTTGGCCCCGAGCAGACCGACGACCTCACCGTCGCTGACGGTGAGGTCGACGTCGTGCAGGATCGTGGCGCCACCGAGGGTGACGCGCAGCCCTGCGGCTGCCAGGACCTCGGTCACCCACACCCCAGACCGGTGCGCAGCGCCTCGAGGTTGGACTCCATGACGCCACGGTAGTCGCTGGCGGGGTCCGCCAGCGTCTCGATCGGGTCGAGCACGAGGACCTCCAGCCCCAGGTCGGAGGCCAGCGTCTCGGCCACGGCGGGGTTCGCGGCGCTCTCGGTGTAGACGGCCGTCACGCCGTGCTCGCGGACCTCGAAGGCGATCTCGCGGAGCCGTGCCGGGGAGGGCTCGGCCTCCGGGTCGATGCCGGCGACGCCGATCTCCGTGAACCCGTACCGGTCGGCCAGGTAGCCGAACGCCGTGTGGCCCGTGATGACGACGTCGCGCTCGCACTGGGCCAGGCCGTCGGTGAACGCGGCGTCGAGGGCGGTCAGGTCCGCCGTGAAGGCCGCGGCGTTCTCCGCGAACGTCTCCGCGTGCTCGGGCGCCGCCTGCGACAGGGCCGCGGCGATCTGCTCCCCGACGGCCGCCAGGCGCGTGGGGTCGAGCCAGAAGTGGGGGTCGAGGCCGGAGTGGTCGTCGTGGCCGTCGTCGGCGGTGTGCTCCTCCTCGGCCGGCTCCTGCTTCTCCTCCTCCTCGTGGGCGTGGTCGTGCTCCTCGGGGGCGGGCTGCAGGTCCGCGGCGTCGAACACGTCCAGCACGTTCCCCGGCTGGCGCGACGCGATCGCGTCGTCGACCGCGGGCTGGAAGCCCGAGAGGTAGACGACCGCGTCGGCCTCGCTCATCTCGCGCAGCTGGGCGGGGGAGAGCTCGAGGTCGTGCGGCTCCGCGCCGGCGGGCGTCAGGGAGGCGACCTCGACCAGGTCGCCCCCGACCTGCTCGACCGCGTGCACGAGCGGGTAGAACGACGCCAGGACGCGCAGCGGCTCGACCTCGGCGACGGCGGCCTCCTCGGCGGGTGCGGCGGACGCGGCGGGCGCCGGGTCCGCGGCGGGCTCCGGCTCCTCGGCGGTGCTGCAGGCGCTGAGCGCGAGGGCGCCGACGACGGCGGCGGGCAGGAGGCGCGCACCGCTGGCGCCTCGGCGGGGGGAGCGGCGGGGG
>NZ_AXCW01000071.1 GCF_000603945.1 Actinotalea ferrariae CF5-4
CCCGTCGCTCGCGATCGAGGCGCGATCTGTCGGACGCGCGCCCGGACGCCGGCGGCGACGCGGCCCGGCGACCACGGTGGGCCCGGCCGTCGGGCGCTAGCCTGGGGCGTTCGCCGCCCGTCCCGCCCGCGCGAGCCACGCGCGGGCCGTACACGACCAGGAGCTCACCGTGGCCGCCACGCCGTCCCGCCTCGACGCCATCACCAACCTCGCCAAGCGCCGCGGGTTCGTGTTCCCCTCGGGCGAGATCTACGGCGGGACGCGCTCCGCCTGGGACTACGGACCGCTGGGCGTCGAGCTCAAGGAGAACATCAAGCGGCAGTGGTGGAAGGCGATGGTCACCGGCCGGGAGGACATCGTCGGCCTGGACTCCTCGGTCATCCTGCCGCGGCAGGTCTGGGTCGCCTCCGGTCACGTCGGCGTCTTCACCGACCCGCTGACGGAGTGCCTCAGCTGCCACAAGCGGTTCCGCGAGGACCAGCTCATCGAGGAGTTCGAGGAGAAGAAGGGCCGTTCGGTCGAGAACGGCCTCGCGGACATCCCGTGCCCGAACTGCGGCACGCGCGGTCAGTGGACCGAGCCGCGCGACTTCAACATGATGCTCAAGACGTACCTCGGCCCGGTGGAGGACGAGTCCGGGCTGCACTACCTGCGGCCCGAGACCGCGCAGGGCATCTTCGTGAACTTCGCGAACGTCATGTCCACGGCCCGCCGCAAGCCCCCCTTCGGCATCGGTCAGATCGGCAAGTCGTTCCGGAACGAGATCACGCCGGGCAACTTCATCTTCCGCACCCGCGAGTTCGAGCAGATGGAGATGGAGTTCTTCGTCGAGCCGGGGACCGACGCCGAGTGGCACCAGTACTGGATCGACACGCGGACCGACTGGTACGTCGACCTGGGGATCGCGCGGGACAACCTGCGCCTGTACGAGCACCCGCAGGAGAAGCTCTCGCACTACTCCACGCGGACGGTCGACATCGAGTACCGCTTCGGGTTCAGCGGCTCGGAGTGGGGCGAGCTCGAGGGCATCGCGAACCGCACGGACTTCGACCTGAGGACCCACGGCGAGCACTCCGGCCAGGACCTGTCCTACTTCGACCAGGCGAAGAACGAGCGCTGGGTGCCGTACGTCATCGAGCCGGCAGCCGGCCTGACGCGGTCGCTCATGGCGTTCCTCATCGAGGCCTACGCGGAGGACGAGGCGCCCAACACCAAGGGCGGCGTGGACAAGCGCACGGTCCTGCGCCTGGACCCGCGCCTGGCCCCGGTCAAGGCCGCGGTCCTGCCGCTGTCCCGCCACGAGGACCTGTCGCCCGTCGCGCGGGACCTCGCCGCGGAGCTGCGCCGGTACTGGAACGTCGAGTTCGACGACGCCGGGGCGATCGGTCGCCGGTACCGCCGCCAGGACGAGATCGGCACGCCGTACTGCATCACGGTCGACTTCGACAGCCTCGAGGACCAGGCCGTGACGATCCGCTCGCGCGACACGATGACCCAGGAGCGCGTCGGCCTGAGCCAGGTCACCGCCTACCTCGGTACGGGGCTCGTCGGGGCGTGAGCCCGGAGGCCGACGGCGACGGCGCGCTCGCGCACGGCGGTCACCTCCACGGGGACCCGCCGCGCGCGAGCACGCGCGTGCGGTGGGTCCTCGCCCTGTGCCTCCTGCCGGTCGTGGTGCTCACCGTCGTGGGCCTGGTCACCCTGTGGCCGACGGCGGACCAGCGCCCGGACCGCATCCCCACCGCCGCCGAGGGCTCGTCGTACGTGCAGGCCGACGTGCTGCGCGTGCTGCCGGAGGCGCGGCTGCTGGAGGTGGACGTCGAGGGCAGCGGCTTCGCGCTCGCGCAGGTCCCCCCGGAGGCGCTCGCCGCGGGCGTCGCCGAGGGGGACCGGGTCCTGCTGCTGACCATCCGGTCGGAGGAGGTGCCGCTCGTCTGGGTCGACTTCGTGCGGGACGCGCCCCTCGGCCTGCTGGCGGTCGCCTACGCGCTGCTCGTCGTCCTCGTGGCGCGCTGGCGGGGGATCGCCGCGATCGTCGGCCTGGTCGTCTCGCTCGGGCTCATCGCCCTGTTCACCCTGCCCGCGCTGCTCGCCGGGCAGCCGCCCCTCCTCGTCGCGCTCGTCACGGCCTCCGCGGCGCTCTTCGCGACCCTCTACCTGGCCCACGGCCTCAACGCCCGGACGACGACCGCGCTGCTGGGCACCGTGCTCGGTGTCGCCCTCACCGCGGTGCTCGCCTCCTGGTCGACCCGCGCCGCGTCGCTCACCGGCCTGACCAGCGAGGACGCCCTGCTCCTACCCGGTCTGGCGCCCGACGTGGACATGCGCGGGGTGGTGCTCTGCGGGATCATCCTCGCCGGCCTCGGCGTGCTCAACGACGTGACGATCACCCAGGCCTCGGCCGTCTGGGAGCTGCGCGCGATCGCCCCGGGCCTCGGGCGGTGGGAGCTGTTCCGGCGCGGCATGCGCATCGGCCGGGACCACATCGCCTCGACCGTCTACACGATCGCCTTCGCCTACGTCGGCGCGGCGCTGCCGATCATGCTGCTCATCAGCCTGTACGACCAGCCGCTGACCCGGACGCTCACCGCCGGCGAGATCGCGGAGGAGGTGGTCCGCACGCTCGTCGGGTCCATCGGCCTCGTCGCCGCGATCCCGCTCACCACGGCCCTGGCCGCCCTGGTCGTCACCGCGGGCGCGGTCGCGACCGAGCCGGTCAGGCGACGTGGGCGTGCGCCGCGCCCTCCCGTCGCACCTGCCGGACCGGCAGACGCGTGACGACGACGGCGGCGATCGCCGTCGTCAGCGGGATGGCCAGGACCAGCCCGATCGAGCCGACGAGCGTGCGCGCGATCTCCTGCGCGAACTCCCCGCTGCCGACCGTCAGCGCCCACGGCAGCTGGTAGACCTCGAGCAGGAGCAGCACCGGCAGGGCGGCTCCCGCGTAGGCGAAGGCGATGGTGTAGACGGTCGAGGCGATGTGGTCCCGTCCGATGCGCATCCCGCCGCGGAACAGCGACCGCGGGGCGGCGCCCGGGTCCGCGGCGCGCAGCTCCCACACGGCCGACGCCTGGGTGATCGTCACGTCGTTGAGCACGCCGAGCCCGGCCAGGACGACCCCGCAGAGGAACAGCCCGCGCAGCTGGGACCCGTCGAGCTGGCCGGTCAGCTGGGCCAGGCGGTACTCCTCCTCGGTCGTGACGCCGCTGAGCCGGGCCGCGGACGCGGCGAGCACCCCGAGCCCGGCGGTGACGCCGAGCCCCGCGAAGGTGCCCAGCAGCGCCGTCGTCGTGCGCAGGGAGAAGCCGTGGGCGAGGTACAGGACGACGAACATGATCGCGGCGCTCCCGGTGAGGCCGACGGCGAGGGGGTCCCGTCCCTCCAGCAGCGCGGGGAGCACGAACACGGCCACGACGCCGAACGCGATGGCGAGGCCGACGATCGCGCGCAGCCCCCGCAGGCCGGCCACGGCCACCACGACGACGGCGAACGCGGCGGCCAGGACCCCGAGCGGCGCGGTCCGTGCGACGTCGTGGAAGGCCCACGCCTCCGGCTCGGTCGGGGTGGCGAGGTACCGTTCGAGCACGACCCGCGTCCCCGGGGGCAGGTCGGCCGACGTGAGCGCCGGCAGCGACCACACCTCGACCTCGGTCCCCGCGGCCTCGCCGTCCAGGACACGGGCCACGACGCTGACGCACCGGACCTGCTCGGGCACCGTCCCGTCGGGGAGGCGGTCCTCGCTCGTCCCGCCGCAGGACTCCTCCCGCGTGCCGACCACCTCGGCGGAGGGGTACTCCGCGTCGACCACGACGATCCCGGTCTCCGGGCGCTCACCGGAGGGCCACAGCAGGACCAGGCCGAGCACGGTGAGCAGGGCCGCGGGCAGGAGCAGGGCGGCGAGGACGACGGCGGGGCGGCGGCCGGGCGCCTCGCGGGGGTCGTCGTGGGGGACCGACGCGTCCCGGTGCGGTGCCGTCGAGGAGGACATCCGCCGATGATGGCAGGGGCATGGGGGACAATCGTGCGGTGCCCACCACGACCACCCCCCGGACCGGCGCGCCCGCCGACGGCGCGGCCGCGACCGGTGCCGTCCTCCCGCCCCTGCGCATCGGCCCGCTGACGGTCGAGACCCCCGTCGTCCTCGCGCCGATGGCCGGGGTGACGAACCGTGCGTTCCGCCGGCTGTGCCGCGAGCACGGGGCCGGGCTGTACGTCGCCGAGATGGTGACGTCCCGCGCCCTGGTGGAGCGCACGCCGGAGTCGATGCGGATCATCCGGCACGACGCCGACGAGCGACCGCGCTCGGTCCAGGTGTACGGGGTCGACCCCGCGACCGTGGGGGCGGCCGTCCGGCTGCTCGCCGAGGAGGACCGCGCCGACCACGTCGACCTCAACTTCGGCTGCCCCGTCCCGAAGGTCACGCGCCGCGGCGGTGGCGCGGTCCTGCCGTGGAAGCGGGACCTCTTCGCCGGGATCGTCCGGGCGGCGGTCGAGGCGGCGAGCCCCCACGGTGTGCCCGTCACCGTCAAGATGCGCAAGGGCATCGACGAGGACCACCTCACCTACCTGGAGGCCGGCCTCGTCGCGCAGGACCTCGGGGTCGCCGCCGTCGCCCTGCACGCCCGCACCGCCGCCGACTACTACTCCGGCACGGCGGACTGGGACGCCATCACGCGCCTCAAGGAGACGGTCACCGACGTGCCCGTCCTGGGCAACGGCGACATCTGGTCCGCGGAGGACGCGCTGGAGATGGTCCGCCGCACGGGCTGCGACGGCGTCGTCGTCGGTCGCGGGTGCCAGGGCCGGCCCTGGCTCTTCGCCGACCTCGCGGCGGCCTTCCACGGGTCCGACGCGCGCGTCCGGCCGGGCCTGGCGGAGGTGGCCGCGGTCGTCCGCCGCCACGGCGAGCTGATGGTCGAGGAGTTCGGCGAGGAGGGCAAGGCGATGCGCGAGATGCGCAAGCACATGGCCTGGTACCTCAAGGGCTACGTCGTCGGCGGCGCCCTGCGCGCCCGGCTCGGCCTGGTGGAGTCCCTCGCGCAGCTGGACGACCTGCTCGCCGAGCTCGACCTGGACCAGCCGTACCCGGGCGAGGCGGCCGAGGGGCAGCGGGGACGGGCCGGGTCCCCCAAGCGGCCGGCGCTGCCCGAGGGGTGGCTCGACTCCCGGGAGCTGAGCGACGGCTTCCGGCAGGCGCTCGCGGAGGCCGAGCTCAGCGTCTCCGGCGGCTGAGCGGCAGGTCCGGCCCGCCGACGCGCATGGTGTCGGTAGCCTGCGGGCGGCCCTCATCCCGGACGATCGGTGGTCCCGCCGTGCCGCACGACCCTCTCCCGTCCCACGCCCGGCGCCGCACCGCCCGGGCGCTCGGCGCCGTCGTCGTCGGGGGGCTGGCGCTCGCCGGCTGCACGGCCGCGGGTGACGCGCCGGACGCGACCGGGGTGCCCGAGCAGACCACGCCCGCGCCGGTGCCGGAGCCGGCCGGCCCGGGCACGGGGGTCCAGCTCTTCCAGTGGACGTGGGCGTCCATCGGGCGCGAGTGCGGGGAGTTCCTCGGGCCCGCGGGCTACGACTGGGTGCTCACCTCGCCACCCCAGGAGCACGTCCTGGGGGAGCCCTGGTGGACCGCCTACCAGCCCGTGTCCTACCGCCTGGAGTCGCGGCTCGGCACGCGGGACGAGTTCGCCGCCATGGTCGCCGCGTGCGACGAGGCGGGTGTCGCGGTCGTCGCGGACGCGGTGATCAACCACATGACCGGCCAGGACGAGCCGGGGGTGGGCTGGGCGGGCAGCCCCTACGAGCACTACGAGTACCCCGGCCTGTACTCCGACGCCGAGGGCGACTTCCACCACTGCGGGCTGGCCGCCGGGGACGACATCGCGCAGTACCGCTCGGCGGGCCAGGTGCAGCAGTGCGAGCTGGTCAACCTCGCCGACCTCGCCACGGGCACGGACCGGGTGCGGGAGCGCATCGGGGCCTACCTCGCGGACCTCGTGTCCCTCGGCGTCGCCGGGTTCCGCATCGACGCCGCCAAGCACATGCCGGCGGAGGACGTCGGGGCGGTCCTGGCCGGTCTGCCCGAGGACGTGTGGGCCTTCCAGGAGGTGATCGGCGCCACGGAGGAGCCCATCCGCCCGGAGGACTACCTGCCCAACGGCCTCGTGACGGACTTCTTCTACGGCCGCGAGCTGGCCGCCCTCGTCGGCGGCGGCTCGCTGGACCGCGTGCTGGAGTACCCCCAGTCCTCGACGGCGCTGCCGTCGGAGCAGGCCGTCGTCTTCGTGGAGAACCACGACACGGAGCGCAACGGCTCGACCCTCAGCTACAAGGACGACGCCGACTACCTGCAGGCCGTCGTCATGCTCCTCGCCGCCGACTACGGCACGCCGGTGGTGTACTCGGGCTACGCCTTCCGCACGCGGGACGCCGGTCCCGTGCAGGACCCGGACGGCGCGGTCCAGGACGTCCGGTGCGCAGCGGCGCCGCCCGCCTGGGGCGAGGCGCCGCAGGACCCGCCCGGGACCTGGCTGTGCCAGCACCGGTGGACGCCCGTGGCGGGGCTCGTGGGCTGGCGCGCGGAGGTCGGCGCCGCACCCGTGACGGACCTGTGGGTCGGACGCCGTGCCGTGGCGTTCGGCCGGGGTGACCGCGGCTTCGTCGTCGTGAACGGGAACGCGGCCGCGATGGCGGAGACGCTCACCACCTCCCTCCCGCCGGGCACCTACTGCGACGTGGTCTCCGGTGCCCTCGTGGACGGGGCGTGCACGGGGGAGGAGCTCACCGTCGCCGACGACGGCACGGTGGAGGTCGCCCTGGACGGGGACTCCGCGCTGGCGTTGCACGCCGGGGCCCGCGCCGACGGCTGAGCGCCGCGCGGGTGACGTGTCGGACGGCGCCACCCGGTCCTGGTCGGCGCGGTCCTGGTCGCGCCACGCCGCGCCGCCCTAGGGTCGTGCCATGGTGCGCGGGCGGGGCCACGTCAGCGAGGGCGACGTCGACGTCGTGCTCGACGAGGGCACCGACGACGGCCTCGACGGGGGGCCGTCGGCCGGGTCGGCGCCCGGCGAGGGGACCGGACCCGCTCGCCGGGTGTCGCGACGTCGGGCCGCCGTGGGCGCCGCGACGACCGCCCTGCTCGTCGTGACCGCGTCGACCGGCGTCCAGGCCTGGCAGGACCGCGCCGACCGCGCCGCGCTCGCCGCGGTCCCGGGCGTGATGCCGCGGGCCGACGTCGCCCCGGAGGAGGTCTGGTCCCTGCCGGGCGGCTTCGTCCAGGAGGCGAGCGACAGCGTGCTGCTCGTGCACGGCCTGGACGGCGGGGGTGTCACCGCGGCCGTCGACGCAGCCACCGGCGAGGTGCTGTGGCGCACCGTCGACGCGTCCCGCGACGCGGGGTGGGGCGGCTGCCGGTTCGTGCGCGAGGACGCGTTCCCCTGGTTCTGGGGCGTCGGGACGGCGGAGCCCGCGCAGGAGGTCCTCTGCACCGCCACGGACATCCGGGCCGACCGGCCGGTCACCACGACGCTCCAGGTCCGCGACGCCCGCACCGGCACGGTCCGGGCGGAGCGGACGGTGCCGACCGAGGCCCAGTTCGTCGAGACGGTCGACGGGGACGTCCTGCACGCGGGGTACGACGCCGCCGGCAGGTTGGAGGTCGTCCGGTGGGAGCCGGGTGCGGACGCGGACCGCTGGCGCTGGCGCGCCGACGAGGTCGCCTCCGCCGGTGAGCGGGGCTTCGGGATGCTGGTCACGGAGGGCGGCGTCGTGGTCCAGACCGGCGACGCGGTGACGACGCTGTCGCTCGAGGACGGCTCGGAGGTGCCGGAGGCCTCGACCGAGCAGGCCGTGCTCCGGGTGGCGGACCTGGTCGACGGGGCCGGGATCGACGTCGTCCTGTCCTTCACCGGGCCGGCGACCACCGTGGTGACGGAGCGCGACGGCTCCCTGCGGCTGGAGGTCGAGGCGTGGTTCGCGGGCCCCCGGGTGCTCGACCCCCGCACGCCGGCGCTGCTGCTGGTGGAGGACGACGGGGTCCTGGTGGCGCACGACGTGCGGGACGGCCGGGAGCTCTGGCGGGGGCGGACCGGACGGGCCGGGGAGGCGGGCACCGGCCCGACGGACCCCGGCGCCCCGCTCGTGCAGGTCGAGCACCGGCTGGTGCTCGCGACGCAGGGACGCCTGGAGGTGGTCGACGTCCGGGACGGGACGTCCCTGTGGGTGGCGGAGGGCCTGGACGTGACGACCGGGGCGGCCGTGACGGACGGCCGCTCCGTCGTGGTCCCCGCTCGGGTCCGCGGAGCCGTCCTCGGCCCGGACGCGCTCGTCGCTCTCGACCTGCGCGACGGCAGCGAGGTCTGGCGCGTGCCCCTGCCCGGCCCCGCGGACGGTCTGCAGGTCGTGGGGGACGTGCTCGTCGTGCAGGGCGTCGGGGGGCTCGTCGGCCTCCGCCCCTGAGCCGCGGGCGGTGCGTGCCCGGCTCTCAGGCGCCCCGCAGGGGTGCGCCGTACGCTCGCAGCATGCGTCGGCGGCTGCGCGACGCCGGCCGGACCGCCGACGTCGAGGTGGTGCTCGTCGAGGACGGGCCGCCGCGCCCTGCTGCCGCCGGCCGGACCGGCGCACCTCCCCCTG
>NZ_AXCW01000072.1 GCF_000603945.1 Actinotalea ferrariae CF5-4
ATCCTGCGTGAAGTTTCCTAGTAGCGATGATGGTGACGTCCCTCCGCGGGGAAGGTCCCATCGCCATCGGCCAGGACTGGGTCCTCCTGTATCGGACGGAGTTCGAATCGGGTCAGTGGGACGAGCTTCGTGCATCGATCACGAGCTGACGCCCGCCGCCCTGCGCCAGGACACCGATGACGACCAGGGGGAGATTTGATGTCCAGGATCGACGCGCGACCACGCCCGGGTCGGGGTCACGAACGACGGTTGATCCGGGCCTTGTTCGGTCGGGGACTCGGTGCTGTCTATGCGGCGGTCGCGCCGAACGAGTCGGACGGCGGGCGTGATCGCCAGGGGTTGTCGTCATCCCTGCGCTCGCCGTGTCGGGCGCGACGATCTGGCTCATGTGGGACTCGCGCGGCACCCGTCGTGACGGGTAGGCCTCGTCGTGCGGGCACGCTGGTGTGGTCCGCCGTGCGCCGCTGGGGCCGCCAGGACGGCGAGTACGCTGCTCCCGAGTCACACAACTGAATCGCTGCTCGAACCGTGACGGGAGAGCCCGCTGCCCAGCCAGGCAGCCGGCGCCGAAGGAGCAACCTCCCCGGGAATCTCTCAGGCCCACGTACCGCCACGGTGAGGCAACTCTGGAAAGCGGGCAGGCGTCCGACGACGTCGCCCCACCGACGGTGCAAGTCGGCGCGCCCCGGGCCCCTGCGACACGCAGACCGGCCACGGCGGACCGGCAAAACTCTCAGGTCGCGGCCCCGCCGTGGATGACAGAGCGGGGAACCCACACCCTCGTCCCGGCGCGCGCCGGGCACAGCCCTGGGGAGCTCCCGTGAACAGCAGCCGTACCCCTGCCGCCGACGGCTTCGTCGACCGGCACGTCGGCCCCCGCGCCGCGGACCTCGACCGCATGCTCGAGACCGTCGGCGCCCCGTCCCTGGATGCGCTCGTCGACGAGGCCGTCCCCGCGAGCATCCGGCAGCCCGGGCCGCTGCAGCTGCCGCCCGCGCGCAGCGAGGCCGAGGTGCTCCGCGACCTGCGCGCGCTCGCCGCCCGCAACACCGCCCTCCCGGCGATGATCGGCATGGGCTACCACGGCACCGTGACCCCGCCGGTGATCCGCCGCAACGTCCTGGAGAACCCCGCCTGGTACACGGCCTACACGCCGTACCAGCCGGAGATCAGCCAGGGCCGCCTCGAGGCGCTCCTCGTCTTCCAGACCGTCATCGAGGACCTCACCGGCCTGCCCGTCGCCGGCGCGTCCCTGCTCGACGAGGCGACCGCCGTCACCGAGGCCGTCCTGCTCATGCGGCGCGCGGTCAAGGGCAAGCCGGACGGCGCCGTCGTCGTGGACGCGGACTGCCACCCGCAGACCCTCGCCGTCGTGCGCGGCCGGGCCGAGGCGCTCGGCCTGCCGCTCGTCGTCGCCGACCTCACCGACGGCCTGCCGACCGACCTGCCCGACGACGTCGTCGGCGTCGTCGTGCAGCAGCCCGGCACCTCCGGACGCCTCCGCGACCTGGGCCCGATCGTCGAGCAGGCGCACGAGCGCGGCGCCCTCGTCACCGTCGCCGCCGACCTGCTGTCCCTCACCCTGCTGACCAGCCCGGGCGAGCTCGGCGCCGACATCGCGGTCGGCACGGCGCAGCGGTTCGGCGTCCCGCTCTTCTACGGCGGCCCGCACGCCGCCTACATGGCGGTCCGCGGTGGGCTCGAGCGCAGCCTCCCCGGCCGGCTGGTGGGCGTCTCCACCGACGCCGACGGCGCCCCGGCGTACCGCCTGGCGCTGCAGACCCGTGAGCAGCACATCCGCCGCGAGAAGGCCACGAGCAACATCTGCACGGCCCAGGCCCTCCTCGCCGTGGTCGCCGCCATGTACGCCGTCCACCACGGCCCCGACGGCCTGACCCGCATCGCCGAGACGGTCCACGCCCGCGCCACCGCCATCGCCGCCACCCTCCACGCCGGCGGCCTCACCGTCGTCCACGACGCCTTCTTCGACACGGTCCTGGTGAAGACGCAGGGCCGTGCGGACGAGGCCGTCGCCGCCGCACTGTCGGCCGGCTACACCATCCGCCGCGTCGACGAGGACCACGTCAGCCTCACCACCGACGAGACCACGAGCGAGACGGACGTCGCAGCGGTGACCGCCGCGCTCCTCGGAGCGCAGGCGCGGGGGGACGGTGCGCAGCCCGTGGTGGGCCTGGCAGGCGGCCGCGACGAAGGAGCGGCAGCGGGAGGGCAAGCACCGTCCCCCCGCGCCGGAGCGGACGCAAGCACCGCGATCCCCGACCAGCTCAAGCGCACGACGCCGTTCCTCGACCACCCCACCTTCCACCGCTACCGCAGCGAGACCGCGCTCATGCGCTACCTCCGCCGCCTCGCGGACAAGGACCTGGCGCTGGACCGCACGATGATCCCGCTGGGCTCCTGCACGATGAAGCTCAACGCCGCGGTCGAGATGGAGGCGATCTCCTGGCCCGAGTTCGCGAACCTCCACCCGTACGCGCCCGCCGACCACGCGCAGGGCTACGCCGAGATGATCGCCCAGCTCGAGGGCTGGCTCGCCGAGATCACCGGGTACGCCGCCGTCAGCGTCCAGCCGAACGCCGGCTCCCAGGGCGAGCTCGCGGGCCTCCTGGCGATCCGCGGCTACCACCGCTCTCGCGGCGACGAGGGCCGGACCGTCTGCCTCATCCCGGCGAGCGCGCACGGCACGAACGCCGCGTCCGCGGTGCTGGCGGGGATGAGCGTCGTCGTCGTCGGCACGGCGCCCGACGGCGAGATCGACATGGCGGACCTGCGTGCGAAGCTCGACCAGCACCGGGACACGGTCGCCGCCATCATGATCACCTACCCGTCGACGCACGGGGTCTACGAGGAGCACGTCCGCGAGGTGTGCGCGCTCGTCCACGAGGCGGGCGGCCAGGTGTATATCGACGGCGCGAACCTCAACGCGCTGGTCGGCCTGGCCCAGCCCGGCGACCTCGGCGGCGACGTGTCGCACCTCAACCTGCACAAGACGTTCGCCATCCCGCACGGCGGGGGCGGCCCGGGCGTGGGCCCGGTCGCGGTCGCGGAGCACCTCGTGCCGTTCCTGCCGGGCCGGGGCGCGACGCAGGTCTCCGCCGCGCCCCACGGGTCCGCGGGCGTGCTGCCGATCTCCTGGGCGTACGTCGCGCTGCTCGGCGGCGACGGCATGCGCCGCTCGACGGAGGTCGCGGTCCTGTCGGCCAACTACGTCGCCACGCGCCTGCGCGAGCACTTCCCCGTGCTCTACACGGGCCCGAACGGGCGGGTCGCGCACGAGTGCATCCTCGACCTGCGCGAGATCACCAAGCGCACGGGCGTCACGGCCGAGGACGTCGCCAAGCGGCTCATGGACTACGGCTTCCACGCCCCGACGCTGAGCTTCCCCGTCGCCGGCACGCTCATGGTCGAGCCGACGGAGAGCGAGGACCTGGGCGAGCTCGACCGCTTCTGCGAGGCGATGATCAGCATCCGGGCGGAGATCGCGCGGGTCGAGGCGGGGGAGTGGGAGCTCGCGCGGTCGCCGCTGCGGAACGCCCCGCACACCGCGGCCGCCGTCGTCGCCGACGGCTGGGACCTGCCCTACAGCCGTGAGGTCGCCGCCTTCCCCGTCCCCGGACTCCGGGGCGCGAAGTACTGGCCACCGGTGCGTCGGATCGACCAGGCTGCAGGGGACCGCAACCTGGTGTGCGCCTGCCCGCCGATCGAGGAGTACGTGTGAGCGACGAGAACTCCCCCGCGACCGACGACGCCTCCGCGGACGAGGTCCTGCGGCTCACCCCGCTCGACGCCGAGCACCGCGCGCTCGGTGCGACGATGACGGGCTTCGCCGGGTGGTCGGTGCCGCTGCGCTACACCTCGGACCTCGCCGAGCACCAGGCGGTGCGCACCGCCGCGGGGCTGTTCGACCTGTCCCACATGGGCCAGATCAGCGTCACCGGTCCGGAGGCCGCCCGCGCGCTCGACCTCGCGCTCGTCGGCAACATCAGCGGGCTCGCCGTCGGCCGGGCGCGCTACACGATGATCTGCCAGCCCGACGGCGCCGTGATCGACGACCTCATCGTCTACCGGACGGGCGAGGAGGACTTCCTCGTCGTCGCGAACGCCTCGAACGCGACCGTCGTGACGGCGGAGCTCCAGCGGCGGTGCACCGAGCACGGCGTCGACGGCACCGTGGGCACGGGACCGGAGGACCCGGCCGGCCCCGAGGCGACGACGACGGCGCTCGTCGCCGTCCAGGGCCCGGCGGCCGAGGGAATCGTCGGCGGGCTCGTCGTCGAGGACGACCGGTCCGCGCTCCTGGCCCTGCGCTACTACGCCTGCACCCGCGCGCGGTTCGCGGTCGACGGCGGCACGGTCGAGGCGCTCGTCGCCCGCACCGGGTACACCGGTGAGGACGGCTTCGAGCTCTACGTCGCGGCCGCCGACGCCGTCGCGCTGTGGCAGTCGCTGCTCGCCGCGGGTCGCCCGGCCGGTCTGGTCCCGGCCGGCCTGGCCTGCCGCGACTCCCTGCGCCTCGAGGCCGGGATGCCGCTCTACGGCCACGAGCTCGACCGCACGACGACGCCGCACGACGCGGGCCTGGGCCGCGTGGTCAAGCTCGACAAGACCGACGACGACGGCGCGCCCCTGC
>NZ_AXCW01000073.1 GCF_000603945.1 Actinotalea ferrariae CF5-4
GTTCGTCGGGCGGGAGGCGCTCGCGGCCCGCGCCGGGTCCGAGCCCTCGCGGGTCCTCGTCGGGCTCCAGGGGCTCGGGCGCCGGGCCGCGCGGCACGGGTACGAGGTCCGGCTGCCGGGCTCGGAGCACCGCGTGGGAGTGGTCACCTCGGGTGGCCCGTCGCCGACCCTCGGGTACCCCATCGCCATGGCGTACGTGACGCCCGAGGTGAGCGGCGTGGGCACGGAGCTCACCGTGGACGTGCGGGGTCGGGCCGAACCCGTGCGCGTGGTGGCCCTGCCCTTCTACCGTCGTCCCGAGTGACCGACCGACCCCGCCGACCCGACCCGTCCCAGACCCGCACCGACCGCACTGGAGCCGACGTGAGCGACGCCATCCCCACCGACCTGCAGTACACCGCCGAGCACGAGTGGGTGGCGCAGGGCACCCCTGTCACCGTGGGCATCACGCGGCACGCCGCCGACGCCCTGGGCGACCTCGTCTACGTCGAGCTGCCCGAGGTGGGCGCCGAGGTGACCGCCGGGTCGGTGTGCGGCGAGGTCGAGTCGACCAAGTCCGTCTCCGAGATCTTCTCGCCGGTCTCGGGAACCGTCGCCGAGGTGAACGCCGCGGTCGCGGACGACCCGTCGCTGATCAACTCGGACCCGTACGGCAGCGGCTGGCTGTTCAAGGTCGAGGTCTCCGACGCCGCCGGGCTCCTGTCGGCGGAGGAGTACGCGGCGCTCGTCCAGGCCTGAGGTCCTAGGGACCGCTGCTCCGTCCGGGTGAATGTCGCCAGATCGACCTGGGGCCTGGAGAAAATCGCTGACCTGCACGTTTGTCAGAAACCCGGGTGCTCCTACCCTGCCGCGACGGTCCGTGCAACGGCTCCAGCGCGATGTCGGGGGTGAAAACCGCGTCATGCGTGGAGGGCTGCGTGCTCTCACCTGGTGTCACCACGAGCACGCACGGTGCGCAGCCCGTGCCGTCGCCCCCAGGAGGTCACCATGTCGATCCAGGCCGGAGTCCCGACCCAGCGTCTCGGCGAGCCCCTCACGCGTCGCGAGCGCGTCATCCTGTCGAACCTCGACGAGGACGTCACCCTCGAGGAGATCGCCAGCAAGCTGTTCGTCACCCGCAACACGGTGAAGTCGCAGGTCCGCAGCGTCTACAAGAAGCTCGGCGTCTCGACGCGCGCCGACGCGGTCGCGTGCGCCCGCGCCTTCGGCCTGCGCTGACCCTCGACTGAGCACCCACCGGGCCACGCCCGGTCGGGTGCAGCGGCCCGGTGGGCCACTCGGGTGACGGTCGCCGGTACTGTCCATGCCAGTGGTCGTCCCCCCGGGCCCGTCCGGCCCCCGGTCGTTGGCAGGTGAGCGTGGATCGTCCGGCCGTGCCCGCTCCGGCGGACGAGCACTGGGCACCGCAGCGGATCATCCTGGGCCGTCGCCCGTTCGACCACGCGGGAGTGCTCCTGGTCGAGCGTGACCAGTACGGGCAGGTCCTGACCCAGGCGCCCCTGGAGGGGATGGCGGCCGTCGAGCACCGGTACCCGGTGTGGGCGCAAGGGCCCTTCGGACGGGTCGAGCCGGAGCGCCGGCTCCCCGGTCGACCCGGGGTCTTCGCGCTGGTGCAGGACGGCACCCCACGGTACGTCGGAGGGTCCACGGACCTGGCCCGGACGTTCTCCCCCCGGGGGCTCGGGGAGATCAGCCGACGGGACGCGCAGCGGAGCACGTCCGAGGAGGCGTGCCGCCTGAACCGGCTGGTCGTCGCGGAGGCGCTCCGCGGTCGCGCGGTGGACCTGTACGTCCTCACCGTGCGAGGCCCGGGCCGCCTCGGTGCCCTGCTGGGGGCCGCGCCCGACGAGGACCCGTACGCCGTCGCCGAGGAGGTCGCCGCGCAGCACCGTGGGGCGTGGCAGCTCCCGGCCTGACCGGGCTCGGTCCGGCGAGGCGTCGCGTCTCCTCCGCAAGGGTGCCGGGCCGCGGACGGCCGGCCGGTCGACCTGCGAGAATTCGTGCATGTCCGAGCGTCCTCTCCCCGTGGTCGTCGTCGCGGCCGCGCTGGTGGACGACCTGACGTCGCCCCGACGGCTGCTGGCCGCACGCCGGTCGCGGCCGATCACCCTGGCTGGTCGGTGGGAGTTCCCCGGCGGCAAGGTCGACCACGGCGAGACCCCGGAGGAGGCCCTGCACCGCGAGCTCGTCGAGGAGCTCGGGGTGCGCGTCGAGCTGGGCCGGGAGCTGGTCGCACCGGACCCGCGCGGGTGGCGGATCTCGGACCGGCACGTCATGCGGCTGTGGCCGGCGGTCGTGACGCACGGGACGCCGGAGCCGCTCGTCGAGCACGACGCGCTGCGGTGGCTCGACCACGGCGAGTGGTTCGACGTGCCGTGGCTCGACGCCGACGTCCCCATCGTGGAGGCCCTGGCGGTGCGGACGGCGGTCGGGCGTGGAGCCGACGACAGGAGCAGGTGATGGTCAAGGACCCGGTCAAGCGCCACGAGCACGCGGTCGGTGACGAGGCGGTCCTGGCGCGGACCGGACGCACGCGCGAGCAGTGGTTCGCGCTGCTGGACGGGGTCGGTGCCACGGCCTGGAGCCATGCGGTGATCGCACGGTGGCTGCGGGACGAGCACGACGTCGACGCGTGGTGGTGCCAGTCGATCACCGTCGGCTACGAGCAGGCCCGTGGCCTGCGGGCGCCGGGCCAGCGTCCGGACGGCACCTTCGAGGCGAGCTCCAGCGTGACGGTGCCGGTGGCCGCCGGAACCGTCTGGGCGTGGTGCGCGGAGCCCGACCGGCGCGGGCGGTGGCTGGACGTGCCGGTCGAGGTCACCGGCGAGACCTCCGGCCGGACCATCCGGATGGCGCTCGACGACGGCGCCCGGGTGCTGCTCAGCACCGATGCCCTCCCGGACGGCCGCACCGGTCCCCGCACCAGGGTCACCATCACCCACCGCGGTCTGGCCTCCGCGGAGGAGGTCGCCGCGCACAAGGAGCGGTGGGCGGTCCGGCTGCGCAACCTCAAGGAGCTCGCCGCCGGGTGAACCGGTCGGTCGACCGCTGGGTCAGCCGGTGGGTCGGCCGCGGGGTGGACGGGCGGTCAGCCGACGGCCCCGCCGGTGACGACCGGGCACCCGGCCAGGTGGTCGTCCACGAGCCCGCAGGCCTGCATCGCGGCGTAGGCGGTCGTCGGCCCGACGAACCGGAAGCCGTGGGCCTTGAGCGCCGTCGCGAGGGCCCGGGACTCCGGGGTGGTGGACGGCACCTCGGCGTACGTCAGCGGCCGCGGCGAGCGCACCCGCTGCTCGGGGGCGTGCGTCCACAACAGGTCCGTGAGCGTGGTCCCGGCGTCCCACAGCCCGAGGACGGCCCGCGCGTTGGCGATGCTCGCCTCGATCTTGGCCCGGTTCCGGATGATCCCGGCGTCCGCGAGGAGGCGCGCGACGTCGTCGTCGTCGAACCGGGCGACACGCTCCGGGTCGAAACCGGCGAACGCCTCTCGGAACGCCGGGCGCTTGCGCAGCACGGTGATCCACGCGAGGCCGGACTGGAACGCCTCGAGGCAGACCCGCTCCAGCAGGGCCTGGTCGCCACGGACCGGCACCCCCCACTCGGTGTCGTGGTACGCCTCGTACAGGGGGTCGCCGTCGCCGAAGCACCGGCCGGTGAGGGGGACGGACGGGCTGAGGGCGGGCGGCGCGGCCCCGCCCGGCGGCGAGGGGTGGCCGGGCGGCGACAGGGAGGTGGTCGGCATGTGCCGAGTCTGCTGCAGACCGCCGACACCGCTGCGGTCGGGACCGGGGGGCTGTGCAGGGACGCGACGCCTGTGGTCCTGTGGAGCGCGGCCGACGGCACGGGCCCGGGCCCGGGCTCAGGCGGGCGTCGGGCCGCGCCGGGGTCACCGCAGCAGGACGAGCTCCTGGGTTCGCCGGTCCGGCGCCCAGGCGAACACCGCGCTGCCGAGGCGCTCCACCCGGCTCGTCCCTGCGGGCAGCAGGGACTCCCAGACCACGCGGCCCGAGGCGAGGTCGAAGGCCGTCATCGTCGTCCGGCCGTCGCGCTCGCCCGGGAGGGCGATGCGGACGCCGTCGGTGATCGTCGGCGCGGTCGCCCCATCCAGGGTCGGGCCGAGCTCGACCTGCCAGAGGGTCTCGCCGGTCTCGACGTCGACCGCCTCGAGCCGGTCCCGGGTCGACAGCACCAGCCGACCGTCCAGCACGACGCGGCTGCGGCCCTCCACGGGTCGGTCCCACAGCTCCGCCCCGGTCCTCACGTCCACGCCGACCAGCGCGCCGTCACGACGCAGGACGAGGACCGGCGGCTCCGCGGCGCCCAGCACGTCGAGCTCGACCGGCCGGCCTCGCAGCTCGGCCGTGCGCTTCCCCTCGGGGCTGAACCACGCGCCGACGTCGGGCTCCTGCCAGATCCCGACGCCGTGCTCCGCGGACCCCGCGAGCGGGAGCTGGGCGGGTGCCCGCCCAGGAGAGGCCGGTCGGTTCAGGGTCCGGAGCTCCCGGCCGTCGCCGTCGAGCAGCGCCGTGGTGTCTGCGTCGCTGACGACGACGACGTCGCCGATCGCACCCATCCGCGTCGTCAGGCCGAGTCCGACGCCGTCGGGCAGCGGGACGGACCACACTGTTGCCCCTTGCTCCGGGTCGTAGCGGTTGATCACTGCCGGGGCGCCGGGCTCGTCCTCGATCACCAGCAGGAGGTCGCCGTCGACCTCGTTCACCGGGGTCCATCTCCACGGTCGCCCGCCCAGGACCCCTGGTGGCTCGGCCTCGCCCGAGGCCACGTCGACGAGGTAGAGGTCTGCCACCGCCTCGCCGACGGGCTGGTCCGCGGTCAGCGTGACGGCGCAGAGGGCGAGCGGTCCGTCCGTGCCGGCCAGCTCGCCGAGGCACTGCACCGGCCAGGCGCCCGGGGGGCCGTCCAGGCGCCACCGCTCCCGCCCGGTGGCCAGGTCCAGGGCCCTCAGCGCGCTGGGTCCCTCCGCCGCTGTCTCGGAGACGAGCAGCACGTCGGCGAGCTGGTTGACCGCGTCGCCCCGGACGTCGGCGCGCCAGGCCTCCTCGAGCGGCTCGGCCAGCGAGCCGACGACGCCGTGGACCTCGGCGTGCCGGGCGAGGTCGGCCGTCCGGCGGCGCTCGTCACCGACGGCGTAGGCCGCGGCCGCGACGACCACCAGGCCGAGGGCCGCGACAGGCCACCAGCGCCGGTGGGTCGGCCGGGGCGTCGGGCGGCTCCGTGCGCCGCCGGCGTCGTCGTGCTCGTCCTCGAGCTGGACCTGCGTCGAGCTGTCCCCCTGCATCACCCGACCCTAACCAAGGTCGTTCTCCCCGGGCCCGGTCGTGGACCGTGCGGGTCGCGGCGAGGCGTCAGAACCCGGTGCGCCGCCTCACGGCGAGGCGCGGGGCCTCGTCGTCGTGGTCGCGCCGGCCCGGCTCCGCGGCGACCGGCATGGACAGCAGGCCGTCGTGGACAGCGACGAGGACCGACGCGTCGACGCCGGCTGCGGGCGCTGCCAGGGCCTCTCGTACCCGGGCGAGATCCAGGGTGTCCGCCATGGCGACACGCTACGACGAAGCCGGTGGAACCGGACAAGAGCCGCGCCGGGTGAGGTCGGGGGTGAATCCGGCTCCGTCGTGGGGGAGCCGCCGTGCCGTCGATCGGTGCACGGGCTCCCCGCCGAACGGGGCCGGGCGCCCGGCGGCCGGCGCGCGGCGCCGTCGTCGTCAGCCGGCGAGCGCCGTCCGGATGCGCTTGGCCGAGACGGGCACCGGCGTGCCGAGCTGCTGGGCGAAGAGGCTGACGCGCAGCTCCTCGAGCAGCCAGCGGACCTGCACCAGCCGCTCGTCGCGGGCCGTGTCCGGCGCCGCGTCGCGGGCGGCGTCGACGGCGTCGTCGTACTCGTCCTGGAGCTCGCGGACCTGCCAGGCCAGGCCCTCGTCGCGTGCCGGGTTCTCTGCGGCCTTGCGCAGCCGGTGCAGCGCCGCGCGCAGGTAGCGGACGAGGTGCGGGAGCCGCTCCGCGCCCACTCGCGAGACGAACCCGTCGTGGACGAGCCCGGCGAGCTGGTCCTTGAGGTCCGTGAGCGTGTTGAGCAGCGCGAGGCTGGACGTGCCGCGGATCGCGACGTCGAGCTCGCGCGCCGCCGACAGCACCGCCGCAATGTCGCGGGCGATCGCGTAGGTGCGGTCCTCCAGGGCGTCGCGGGCCGCGGTGCGGGCGCGGGCGTAGGTGTCGGCGTCCCGCACGGTCCCGGCCCCGCCGACGACGGCGCCCAGGATCGCGTCGAGCGCCGCGCGCTGGAGGTCGAGGACCAGCGCGTCGGTCGACCGGTACGGGCTCGCGGCGAGGGTGAGCGACTCCGCGGCGGTCCAGCGGCTCGTGATCCTCCCGGTCGCCAGCGCGAGCTCGCCGAGCAGCAGCTCCCGCACGCCCTCGGGGTGCCGACGGCGCTGCTGGGCCGGGTCCGCGAGCACCCGCACCGCCACCGTCGGCCGGGCGTTGTTCTTCGCCGTCGAGGCGCCCTGGGCACCGGCTCGGCCCTGGGCCGCCTTGCCCGCGACACCGCCCGTGCCGCCGCCCATCGCGGAGCCCCGCTCGACGACGAGCGCCGGGAAGCCCTGGACGGTCATCCCGCCGACGGCGGTCGTCACCACCTCGGGCAGCCGCCCGTCGGGCAGGTCGGCCGGCCAGGTGGCGATCCCGTCCCGCTCGAGGTCGGTGGGCAGCCCCGCCCCTGCCCCCGCGGCGAGGTCGGCACCTCCGCGCGAGGTCGGTGTCCCGGACGGCCGACCTCGCTCCGATGTGCCGACCTCGGCGGACGACGGCGACCCGGCGCCGCCAGCCCGGCCCGCGGCGCCGTCGGCGGCCTTGGCGTCGCGTTCGGCGACGGCCGCGCGGACGGCGTCGCGGACCGCCGTGCGGACGGCGCTCTGGGACTGGGCGGCGAGGCGGCGCTGGAGGGCCAGCAGGTCCGTACCCTCGTCGAGGACGACAGCGCCGCTGCCCCGCTCCTCGAACACCCGGAAGGTCATGCGCAGGTGCGCCGGGAGGCGGGCGTTGCGCCAGGCGTCGTCGGGCACCTCGACGTCGCGCAGCGCCCGCACCGCGCGGCTGAACGTCGCGGCGAACGACGGCGCCATGTCCGCCGCCCGCACGACGTCCGCCCACGACGGCTCGTGCTCGCGGATCCACGCGACCACCTCGCGGGCGACGTCCGGCGCCGGCACGAGCTGCACGCGCACCGGCTTGGGCAGGCCCCGGATCGTCTCGGTGACGAGGTCGGTCAGCATCCCGGGGACGAGCCGGTCGAAGCCCTCCGGCCGCACGCGGTTGAGCACCTGGACGGGGATGTGGACGGTGACGCCGTCGGCCTCCGTGCCGGGCTCGAACTGGTAGGTCAGCGGCAGGCGGAGGTCGCCCTGCTTCCACACGGCGGGGAACTGGGCGAGGTCGGCGGCGGCGCCCGCGGCCTCCTCGGTCACGAGCATCTCCAGGCCGAAGGTCAGCAGGTCCGGCTGGTCGCGCTGCGCGGTCTTCCACCACTGGTCGAAGTGCCGGGCGGAGACGACGTCGGCCGGGACGCGCTCGTCGTAGAAGTCGAACAGGACGTCGTCGTCGACGACGAGGCCGCGGCGGCGCGCGCGGTGCTCGAGCTGCTCGGCCTCGGCGAGCGTGGCCTGGTTGGCGTGGAAGAACCGGTGGTGGGTCGTCCACTCGCCCTGCACGAGCGCGTGGCGGAGGAACAGCTCGCGCGCGTGCTCCGGGTCGACCTTGGCGAAGAGGACCTTGCGGCGCGCGACGATCGGGACGCCGTAGAGGAGCACCTTCTCGAAGGCGGTCGCGGCGCCCTGCTTGGTCGACCACGCCGGCTCGGAGTACGTGCGCTTGACCAGGTGCGGGGCGAGCTCCTCGGCCCACTCCGGCTGGATCCGGGCGGCGTCCCGCGCCCACAGCCGCGACGTCTCGACGAGCTCGCCGGCCATGACCCACGCCGGCGGCTTCCGGGACAGCGGGGACCCGGGGAAGATCGCGAACCGCGCCCCGCGGGCACCCAGGTACTCGTTGCGGGCCTGCGGCTTGCGGCCGGGCCGGTCGCCGCGGCGGTCCTTGGCGGCGGGCGCCCCGACGCGCACCTCCGTCACCTCCTGCACCCCGATGTGCGAGAGCAGCCCGGCGAGCAGCGCCTGGTGGATCCGGTCGGCGTCCCACGCGAGCCGCAGGGCGCCGGGTCCATCGGCCCCACGGAGCCCACCGGGCGCGGTCGGGTCGGCGTCGTCGGTCCGGTCGCTGACCCGGGCGGGGGGCCGGACCGTGATGCCGAGCGGCTTGGCCATCTCCTTGAGCTGGGCCACGACGTCCTGCCACTCCCGCATCCGCAGGTAGTTGAGGTACTCGGCCTTGCACATCCGCCGGAACGCCGAGCCGGACAGCTCGCGCTGCTGCTCGCGGACGTAGTTCCACAGGTTGAGGTAGGACAGGAAGTCCGACGTCGGGTCGGCGAACCGGGCGTGGAGCTGGTCGGCCTGGGCGCGCTGCTCCGCGGGGCGCTCGCGCGGGTCCTGGATCGACAGCGCGGCGGCGATGATCATCACCTCGCGCGCGACGTCGCGCCGGCCGCCCTCGACGATCATCCGGGCGAGGCGCGGGTCCATCGGCAGGAGGGCGAGGGCGCGGCCGACGTCGGTGAGGTGCGTCCCTCCGCCTCGCTCCGCGGGCACCGTCTCCAGCGCGCCCAGCTCGGTGAGCAGCTGGACGCCGTCGCGGATCGCGCGGGTGTCGGGCGGGTCGACGAAAGGGAACGCGGCGACGTCGTCGGGGGTCTGCGCGACGCCGACAGCGACCATCTGCAGGATCACCGACGCCAGCGACGTGCGGAGGATCTCCGGCTCCGTGTACTCGGGGCGGGAGAGGAAGTCGGCCTCGGAGTAGAGCCGGATCGCGACGCCCTCGGCGACGCGCCCGCAGCGCCCGGAGCGCTGGTTCGCCGACGCCTGGCTGATCGGCTCGATCGGCAGGCGCTGGACCTTGGTCGCCTTGGACCAGCGCGAGATGCGCGCGGTGCCCGGGTCGACGACGTACCGGATGCCCGGGACGGTCAGCGACGTCTCGGCGACGTTGGTCGCGAGGACGACGCGGCGGGCGGAGTGCGCGGCGAAGACGCGGTGCTGCTCGGCGGCCGACAGGCGCGAGTACAGCGGGAGCAGCTCGACGGCGCGCGGGTGGCGTGGGTCGGTGACGCGGGGGCCGAGGTGCCCGCGCAGGGCGTCCTCGGCGTCGCGGATCTCCCGCTCGCCGGACAGGAACACGAGGACGTCGCCCGGCCCCTCGCGCTCGAGCTCGTCGACGGCCTCGCAGATCGCGGTCATGAGGTCGCGGTCCTCGTCGGCGCGCGGGGTGCTCCTGGTGCCGCCGCCCTTGCCCTTGGGGGCCTTTCCGGCCTTGCCGGCCTTCGCGGCGGGCGGCGCCGGCTCGAGGTCCCGCAGGACGTCGTCGTCGGACCCCTCCGGGACGTCGGCGTCCGGGGACAGCGGGCGGTAGCGCAGCTCCACCGGGTACGTGCGGCCGCTGACCTCGACCACGGGCGCGGGGACGCCGTCGGGGTGCTCGGCGGTCGGCGGGCCGGCGAAGTGCCGGGCGAAGCGGTCCGAGTCGATGGTCGCCGAGGTGATGACGAGCTTGAGGTCCGGGCGCCGGGGGAGCAGGCGGGTGAGGTAGCCGAGGATGAAGTCGATGTTGAGGCTGCGCTCGTGGGCCTCGTCGATGATGAGCGTGTCGTAGGCGAGCAGCTGCGGGTCGCGCTGGATCTGCGCCAGCAGGATGCCGTCGGTCATGACCTTGACCAGCGTCTCCTCGCTGGACTGGTCGGTGAAGCGGACCTGGTAGCCGACGATGCTCCCCAGGGCGCCAGGGGCGACGGAGTGATCTCCGCTGAGCTCATAGGTGATCCGCTCGGCGACGCTCCGCGCCGCGATCCGGCGGGGCTGGGTGTGCCCGACCTGGCCGTCCCGGCCTCGGCCCAGGTCGAGGAGGATCTTCGGGATCTGCGTCGTCTTCCCGGACCCGGTCTCGCCGGCGACGATGACGACCTGGTGGTCGCGGATGGCCGCGGCGATGTCCGCGCGGCGCGCCGAGACCGGCAGCTCCTCCGGGTAAGTGATCGGCGGGACGACGACGGCGCGGCGCTTCTCGGCCCGCCGCTCGCGGCGCGACTGCTCCCGGGCGGCGTCCTGGGTGGCGCGGCCGACGGCGGCGCGGACGTCGTCGCGGGGGCGTCGTCGGCCGGTGCCGCGCCGGTCGGAGCCCAGGCTGTCCCCGCGCACCTGCGCGCCCTGGCCGGCGTCGGGGGTGACAGCAGCCTCGGGGCTGGCGTCCGGGGTGACGGCAGCGACACCGGCCGCTGCCTCCGGACGGCGAGGTCCGCGTCCCCGACCGCGTCCGCGCGAGCCGGAGCGCCGCCGTCGGTCCTCCGACGTCGGCTGCTGCTCCTGCTCGGGCTCACCCACGGGCGACCATTCTCGCCGACGCAGCACGGTGAAGCCCGCGGATATCCCGACTCCGCGCCGCCGTCATCGTGGAGCCTTCACCGCGTCCGCCGCGGGGAACTCTCCACGTAGTGCTGCCGTCACCGGCAGGTGCCCTGTGCTCAGCGCGGAGCGAAGCGGAGCGGGCGGGTCCGCAGCACGACCACGTTGACCACCATGCCGATCGCCATGAGCAGCAGTGCGGGCCACAAGGCGAAGGCGTCGCGGCGGAACGGCGGCTCCAGGAGGCCGGACGCGGTCAGGGCGAGCACCCCGACCAGCCAGGCGACCCCCAGGGCGACCCCCACGTACATCGGCGCGAGGTTGCGCCGGCTGCGCGGGCGGGCCGGGAACTGCTCCGCGTAGGCCTCCGGCGGACCGAAGAAGTCGCGCGGGTCGCCGTGCTCGCGCTCGTGCGCGTCCACCTCCTGCACGATGTCGGCGATCGTGCCCTCGTCGAGGTTGCGCAGGCGCAGGGCGTACGTCAGCTCGGTGCGGTAGCTCATGTCGTCGATCCCCCTGGTGCTCCGAGCCTCCGCACGGTGCGGAGCGACTCCTCGATCGTGTCCTCGTCGGCCGCCGAACGGGCGAGCCCTCGGCTCGTCGCCTCGAAGACCTTGCGCGCGGGCCCGGTAGCCGGGACCTCCCAGCGCGACGCGACCAGCCCGTCCTCCTCCATGGCGCGCAGGAGCGGGTAGAGCGTGCCGCCCTGGGCCTTGGTGAAGCCCGCGGCCCGCAGCGCGGCGATGAGGGCGTACCCGTGCTGCGGTGCGTGCGCGACCAGGCGGAGGGTCGCGACCGGCAGGAGCGCCCGCTGCAGGCTCTCGGAGGTGTCGGCCAGACCCATGAGCCGAGGATGGACCGCCCTAGGTTGGTCGTCAACCTAGATAGCGGCATGGATCGTTGCCGAGGACCGTGGAGTGCTGCCCGCGTCTGCCGCGGGGGAAGCTCCACGATCCGCTCTGGGACGGGCAGCGACGGCCGTCCCGGGCGGGGTTCCGGCGCGGTCACTGGTGCTGGCAGCCTGGGGCCCATGCCGCTCGATCCCCACGACCGCTCGCCCGTCGTCGTCGCCGTGGCCTCCGACGACGCGCACCGCTTCAGCAAGGTGGTCCGCGAGGAGATCACGCTCGTCGAGGGGTGGGGCGTCGACGGCGACGCGCACGCCGGCCCGACGGTCATGCACCGTTACGACCGGCGCAAGGAGCCCGAGCGTCCCAACCTGCGCCAGGTCCACCTCCTGCACGCGGAGCTGCTCGACGAGGTCGCCGACGACGGCTACCGCGTCACCCCCGGCGCGATGGGGGAGAACGTCACGACGCTGGGCGTCGACCTCCTGGCGCTGCCGACCGGCACGCTGCTCGAGCTCGGCGAGGACGCCGTCGTCGAGGTCACCGGCCTGCGCAACCCGTGCAAGCAGATCGACGCACTCGGCGTCGGGCTCATGGGCCGGATGGTGTCCCGGCGCGCTGACGGGTCCCTGGTCCGCAAGGCGGGCGTCATGGCCGTGGTGCGTCGCGGCGGCGTCGTCCGCGCGGGAGACGAGATCCGGGTGCGGCTGCCGGACGGCGAGCACCGCCCGCTCGCGCCGGTCTGAGGCGGCCTCCGGGTCTGGGTCATCGTGGCGACGTCCCCGCGCCGGGTGCGGGGAGGTCGCCACGGTGTCGCGTCGGAGTGCATCCGGGTCGGCCGCCGACGGGGCCGGTCCTGTTCGCTCTCCGCGCAGCCGCTGTCCTGAACCTGTGACCAGCGTCGATGATGTCGGCCAGGCTGGGTCCGGCGTCCGCGCCGGCCCCCGGGCGGGCACCCAGCATGTGCCGCTCCTGGGGAACCGGGGGAGGATGACGGACCAGGCCTGGCCCGGCATGGCAGCACGACCGACACCTGAGTGCGCCCGCGAAGGCGACGACCCGACGAGCAAGGGGACCGTGTGAACGGCAACGCGACGACCGTGCACAGCAACGTGGCCCTGCTCTCCCTCGCAGCGGTCACCCCCGAGCGCGTCACGACGTCCGCCGAGCTCGACGCGCGCCTCGCGTCCACCCTCCAGCGGCTGCGCCTGCCGACCGGGCTGCTCGAGCGCATCGCCGGCGTCCACGAGCGGCGCAACTGGGCCGAGGGCCAGTCCTTCGACACCGCCGCGATCGAGGCCGGCGAGAAGGCGCTCGCGGAGGCGGGCGTCGACCGCTCCCGCGTCGGCCTGCTCATCAACACCTCCGTCACGCGTCCGCACCTGGAGCCGTCCGTCGCCGTGCGGATGCACCACGGGCTGGGCCTGCCGCCGTCGGCGGTCAACTTCGACATCGCCAACGCGTGCCTGGGGTTCGTGAACGGCATGAGCCTGGCGGGCCAGCTCATCGACGCGGGCCAGATCGACTACGCCGTCGTCGTGGACGGCGAGGACGCCGACGAGATCCAGGTCAACACGATCGACCGGCTCAACCGGCCCGGCGCGACCCGCGCGGACTTCCTGCGCGAGTTCCCGACCCTGACGCTCGGCTCCGGGGCCGTCGCCGCCGTCCTGGGGCGCGCCGACCTGCACCCCTCCGGCCACCGCATCCTCGGCGGCGTGACGCGCGCCGCGACGGAGTTCCACGACCTGTGCGTGGGCAGCGTCACGGGCATGTACACGGACGCGAAGGCCCTGCTCAAGGGCGGGATGAAGCTCGTCATGTCCGCGTGGTCCGAAGCCCGCGAGCGCTTCGACTGGTCGGCGATGGACCGCTACGTGCTGCACCAGGTGTCCGACGTGCACACCAACGCGATCATCAAGGCCGCGAAGCTCGACCGGTCGCGGGTGCCGCTGACGTACCCGCGCTTCGGGAACGTCGGCCCGGCGTCGATCCCCATCACGCTCGCCCACGAGGCACCGCACCTCGCCCCCGGCGACCGTGTGCTGCTCATGGGCGTGGGCTCCGGCCTGAACACCGCGATGCTCGAGCTCGCCTGGTGAGGTTCGGCGTCGCCCCCGCCGCGCTCCCGGCCACCGGCCTGGCCGGGCTCGACCCCGCGTGGTCGCGCCTGGTCGCCGTCCCCGAGACGCCGCTCGCGGGCGAGCAGGGCTGGGGCTCCGAGACGCACGCCGAGGCCGACGACGACGCCCTGGGCACCCCGAGCGAGCGCCGCGTCCCCCCGACGCCCGTCGACGGCGGCGACCGGCTGGACCCGCTCCGGCGTGCCCCGCGGCCCGAGCGCACCTGGCACGTCCTCGACACCGGCGGGTGCCTGGCCGAGCTCGGCGTCGAGCCGGTCGGCACGCTGCTGTGCGTCCACGGCAACCCGACCTGGTCCTACCTGTGGCGTGACCTGCTCGCGTCGACCCTGCGCCAGGCGGCCCACGGTGGCCCGGCGTGGCGGGTGGTCGCGGTCGACCAGCTCGAGATGGGCTTCTCCGAGCGGACGGGCGAGGTCCGGACCCTGCGCCGCCGGGTGCGCGACCTCGGCGACCTCACCGACGCCCTCGGGCTGGACGGGCCCGTCGTCACCGTCGGGCACGACTGGGGCGGCGTCGTCTCGCTCGGCTGGGCGGTCGACCACCGCGACCTGCTCTCCGGCGTCGTGCTGCACAACACCGCGGTCCACCACCCCGCGGACGAGCCGATCCCCGCGCCGCTGCGCGCCGCGCTGCGCGTGCTCGGCCCCTCGACGGTGACCACGCCCGCGTTCCTGGAGACGACCCTCGCCCTGGCACGGCCCCCGCTGAGCCCCGAGGTGCGCGACGCGTTCCGCGCCCCCTACGCGACCGCCGACCGGCGTGGCGGCATCGGGGGCTTCGTCGCCGACATCCCGGCGAGCCCGGACCACCCGAGCTCCGCCGAGCTCGACCGCGTCGCCGAGGGCGTCCGGCGGCTGGACGTCCCCGCCCTGCTGCTCTGGGGCCCGCGCGACCCGGTCTTCGGCGACCGCTACCTCGACGACCTGATCGACCGGCTCCCGCGCGCCGACGTGCACCGCTTCGAGGGCGCGAGCCACCTCCTGGCCGAGGACGTCGACCACGCCGGCGCGACGCTCACCTGGCTCGGCGCCCGGCACGACGCCGTCGTCCGGCCGCAGCCCATGGCGTTCGGCGAGCAGCCGATCGGCCAGGCCGACGGCGAGCCGGTGGGCCGGCCCGCGCACGACGCGGGGGCGCAGCCCGCTGTGGGCGGCCACGTTTCCGAGGGCGCCGGCGGGGCGTCCGGGCATCCCGACCTGGTGAGTCCCCGTGCCGACGTCGACGCGCTCGCGGGGGTGACCGCCGTCCGGGCGCGGAGCTGGTCGGCGCCGGGGCAGCGGCCGCCTCTGTGGCAGCGCCTGGACGACCTCGCGGACAGCACGGCGACCGCACTGGTCGAGATGGCGCCGCCGGGGTCCGGTCCCGCGCTGCGCGGGCTCGCGGACGGTGTCGCGCAGCGGCTCGGCCGTCACGGGACCCAGGGCGCAGCGGGCCTCACGCCCCGCACCGTCAGCTGGCGCCTGCTGTCCCGGCGCGTCCGCGAGATCGCGGCCGGACTGCACGCCGTCGGCGTCCGGCACGGGGACCGGGTCTCGCTGCTCGTCCCGCCCGGCGCCGACCTCACCGCCGTGCTCTACGCGTGCCTGCGGATCGGCGCCGTCGTCGTCGTGGCGGACGCCGGGCTCGGGGTGCGGGGGCTGACCCGCGCGGTCCGGGGGGCCCAGCCGGACCACGTCATCGGTGCCGTCAAGGGCCTCGCCGCGGCCCGGACGCTGGGCTGGCCGGGCACCCGGATCTCCACGACGCCGCTGTCCGCCGCCGCGGCGACGGCCCTGGGCGTCGAGCTGTGCCTCGCCGACGTCGTCGACCTCGGCCGGGTCACCGAGCTGCCGCCGGAGCCCGCGCCGGACGACGTCGCCGCGATCCTCTTCACGTCCGGGTCGACCGGGCCGGCCAAGGGGGTCGTCTACCGGCACGAGCAGCTCGCCGCCGTCCGCGACGTCCTCGCGGCCCGCTACGGGCTCGGCGTCGGCGACGGGCTGGTCGCCGGCTTCGCGCCGTTCGCGCTGCTGGGACCCGCGCTCGGGTGCCTGTCCGTGACGCCCGACATGGACGTGACCGCGCCGCGCACCCTGACCGCGCGGGCGGTCGCCGCGGCCGTGCGGGCCGCCGACGACGCCCCCGAGGCG
>NZ_AXCW01000074.1 GCF_000603945.1 Actinotalea ferrariae CF5-4
CGGGGGCGGTCGTGGTGGCCCCCCCTGCGCCGGCCGCCGCGGGGACCTCCGGGGCGGCGGGCGGCACGGGGGCCGAGACGATGGTCGCGGCCGTCTCCGCGAGCCGCTCGGGCGTCGGCGGCAGCACGAGCTCCGTCAGGGCGTCGGCCGTGATGACCGTGTCCGCGACCGCCCGGTACGCGCTCGCCGCGGGGCTGGCCGTGATGATCGTGACGCGCCGGTCCGCCGCCCGGAAGCGGTGCACGAGCGGGGTGAAGTCCGCGTCCGCGGAGACGATGACGAACTCGTCGTAGTAGGTGTCGGCCGCGAGCGCGTCGACGGCGTCGAGGACGAGGTTGATGTCCGCGCTGCTCTTGCCCTGCTGGGTCAGCGACGGGCAGTCCACGACGCTGAAGCCCGCCCGGGTGAAGTTGGGGCGGAACTGCGAGAACACCGACGGGTTGAGGTAGCACGCCCGGACGAGGAACCGGCGCGAGAACTCGCCGTCGTCGTCCGTGCCGCTCTCCAGCCCGGACAGCCAGTGGCCCGGGTGCGTCGCGAACGCCTCCGCCGCCACCGGGTCCAGGCGCCGGAGCCCGATGTAGACGTTGTCGAAGTCGACGAAGAGGGCGCAGCGCAGGCGGCGGGGGACGGCATCCGTGGTGGTCACGCCCCCCATCGTGGTGCACCCGCCGATCACGGACCACCGCCGCCCCGGGGACGGGGCCGCGGGCCGCCGTCGCGTCGTACCGCCCCGGTCCGCGCGGCGCACCCGACGGAGGTCTCGCGCCGCGGCGCCCTCCGCCCCCTACCGTGGGGAGGACCGACCTGGGAGGTGGCGTGATGGATCCGACGGAGAAGGTGCAACCCCTCACCGACGCGGAGTCGTGGGAGGTCCTGCGGGGCCAGGCCCTCGGCCGCCTCGCCTACCAGGTCGCCGGCGAGGTCTTCATCGTCCCGGTGAACTTCGTGGTCGACGGCGACCGCGTCGTCTTCCGCACGGCCGAGGGCAACAAGCTCTTCGGCACCACGGTCAACCACCGCGTGGCGTTCGAGGTGGACGACGTCGAGGCCGACCACGCCGTGAGCGTCGTCGCGCGCGGGCTGACCCGGCACCTCACCGGCGCCGCGGCGGAGGAGGCCGAGGGCCTCCCCCTGCACCCGTGGGTGGGGACCGAGAAGCACGAGTTCGTGGCGATCACCGTCGAGGAGCTGACCGGCCGGCGCTTCCGCGTCGACCTGCCCGGCTCCGACGAGCCGAGCATCTGAGCGCCCGGCCCGTGGGGACGACCACCGCGGCCGACGACGCCGCGGTGCGTCGCCTGCTGCGCCGCCTCGAGGAGATCGCGGGCTCCCTCGCCACCGACGGGCGTGGTCTCGCCCTGCTGGGCCTCGGCTCGGTGGGCGTCGAGCGCGACCGCCTCGACCGGTGGTCCGACCTGGACTTCTTCGCCGTCGTCGAGCCGGGTGCGAAGGCCGCGATGCTCGAGGACCTCACCTGGCTGACGGCGATCGCACCGGTGGACCACGCCTTCCGGAACACCCCGGACGGGTACAAGCTCCTCTACGCCGACGGCGTCTTCTGCGAGTTCGCGGTCTTCGAGCCGCAGGAGCTGCCGGGCATCCCCTTCACGCCCGGGCACGTCGTCTGGGCGCGCGACGACGTGGACCGCTCGCTGCTCCACCCGTCGCGGCCGGCCCCGGCCCCCGCACCCGCCGACGTGGCGTGGTCCACCGGCGAGGCGCTGACGAACCTGTACGTCGGTCTGGGTCGGTACCACCGGGGGGAGCGCCTCGCCGCCGCCCGGCTCGTCCAGCAGCACGCCGTCGACCGAGTGCTGGAGATCGCCGCCACGCTCGAGCCGCCGATGACGGCGCCCGCGGACCCGTTCGCACCGGAGCGTCGCGCCGAGCAGCGGCTGCCGCTGGCCGCCGAGCACCTCGCGTCGTTCGTGCAGGGCTACGAGCGGACCCCGCAGTCGGCCCGGGCGATCCTCGCCTGGCTCGACGACCACGTGGACGTGCCCCCCGCGCTGCGGTCGGCCGTGCTCGCCCTCTGCGCCGACTGACCCTCCCGGCCAGCAGGCTCCCGGGGCAGGCTGCACACCGCCGAGCAGCGCCGACCCGCGCCGAGCACTGCCGACCTGCGCCGAGCACCCCGGGCACGGCGCGGTCCGGTCGCCCTCCCCCCGAAGGACGACCGGACCGTGGTCGGTGCGCCGGGACGCGTGCGGCCTCAGTGGCCGATCGCGACCTTGAGCGCCTTGGTCGCGGCCGCGTCGCCGAACGTCGCGTACGCGTCGAGGACCTGGTCGAACCCGAACCGGTGCGTGACGAACGCCTCGACGGGCAGCTTCTCCTGCTTCACGAGCTTGAGGAGCATCGCCAGCGTGGTCGTGTTCACCAGGCCGGTCGTGATCGTGAGGTTGGCGATCCAGAGGTCCTGGAGCGGCAGCTCCACCGGGTGGCCGTGCACACCCACGTTGGCCACGTGCCCGCCGGGGCGCACCATGTCGGTGCACATCCGGAAGGTCGCGGGGATGCCCACGGCCTCGACGGCGACGTCGACGCCGTAGCCGTCCGTCAGCGCCAGCACTTGGTCCTTCCAGTCCGCCGCCCCCGCGCTCACGCCGTGCGTCGCGCCGACGCTCCGCGCCTTCTCGATCCGGTTCTCGTCCAGGTCGATGGCGATGACCTGGGCCGCGCCGTAGAGGCCGGCGGTCGCCATGACCGCGAGGCCGACCGGCCCGGCGCCGACGACGGCGACGGTGTCGCCCGGCTTCACGGCGCCGTACTGCACGCCCATCTCGAAGCCCGTCGGGAGGATGTCGGAGAGCAGGATCGCGGCCTCGTCGGGCACGCCCTCGGGCAGCGCGTAGAGCGAGCTGTCGGCGAAGGGGATCCGCACGAGCTCGGCCTGCGTGCCGTCGATGAGGTGGCCGAGGATCCAGCCGAGCCCCGAGGTGCCCTCGTCGGCGAGGCAGTGCGAGGGGTTGCCGCTGCGGCAGTACACGCAGACGCGGCACGAGGAGATGCACGCGATGATCACGCGGTCGCCGACCTTGTGGTTCTGCACCGACGCGCCGACCTCGACGATGGTCCCGACGCCCTCGTGCCCGAGGATCCGGCCCTCGGCCACGCTCGGGACGTCCCCCTTGAGGATGTGCAGGTCGGTGCCGCAGATGGTCGTCGTGTCGACCTTCACCACGGCGTCGGTCGGAGCCTTGATGTGCGGGTCCGGGACGTCCTCCCAGGCCTTCGAGCCCGGGCCGTGGTAGACGAGAGCCTTCATGGTGACCTCCAGTCGCCGTCGACCGCAGAGGGCGGGGTCTCCACCCCTGTCCCCCAGGGAACGCCCGGGGGCACCCGCCGCGTGAGGGACGAACGTCCTCGGATCGCCGGACGGGGGTCGGCTAGAAGGGTTCGGCCAGGAGGGGTCGGCCACGTGCCTGTCCCGCTGCAGTCGGGCGAGGACGACGGCTTCTCGTCAGGGTCCGGCGGGACGGCTCACCGGGTGACCGGCCGGCGGGGGTGGCCAGGCCCACGTCAGCAGTGCGGCGACGAGGAGCAGCGCTCCGGGCAGTGCGAAGTACGAGCCCGTGCCCAGTCCGGTGAGGAGGAACCACACCACCACGACCACGGCAGCGACGGTCGTCGCCGGCCGCGCCGGCCTCCCGCGGGCGGTCAGGGCCAGCATGGGTGTGACCGCAAGCACGGGGACGCCCGCCAGCGCCCAGACGAAGGCACCTGCGTCACGCCACGAGACGACCGCGACCACCGCGGCGACGACGAGCGTCGCCGCACCCGCGAGCACGCGGGAGGCCGCGGCGATCCGACTCCTGGCCGTCATGCCAGCAAGACTCTCACCGTACCCGCGTCACCGCCCCGGGGTGCGCGACGACACGTCCGGTCCTGCAGCAGGCTGCGCCCGCTACGCCAGCCGGTCGAGGTACCGCAGGATGAGGCCCTCGCGCAGCGCCCAGGGGGACACCTCGAGCTCGCGCACGCCGAAGGCCCGCATCGCCTCGGCGAGCACGATGCCGCCGGCGACGATCTGGAAGGTCCGGTCCTGGGTGATCCCGGGCAGGGCCGGGCGTGCCTCGGCCGGCATCTTGGCCAGCCGCGGCACCCAGTCCTCGAGCTGGTCCAGGGTGAGCAGCCGGCGGTCCTGCGCGCCGACGCCGTCCGCCACCGAGCCGGCCAGGCGGGCCAGCGACCGGATGGTCTTGGAGGACCCGACGACGTGCTCCGGGTCGGGCGTCCCGGAGAACGCCTTGACGGCCTTCTTGAGCACCGCGGTGGCGTGCTCGCGCAGCTCGTTCATCTGCTTCGCCGTCGGCGGGTCGTCGTGCAGGTAGCCGATCGTGGAGCGGCCGGCCCCGAGCGGGACCGAGACCGCCACGTCGGGCTCCTCCTCGCCTCCCGCCGCGAGCTCGAGGGACCCGCCGCCGATGTCCAGGAGGAGGACCTCGCCGGCGGACCAGCCGTACCACCGACGCACGGCGAGGAAGGTGATGCGGGCCTCGTCGTCGCCGGAGAGCACCTGCAGCCGCACCCCGGTCTCGGACTCGACGAGGTCCAGGACCTCCTCCCCGTTGGGGGCCTCCCGCAGGGCGGACGTCGCGAAGGGCAGGAGCTCGTCGATACCCGCGGCCTCCGCGTGGACCGCGGCGTCGCGGACCGCCGTGAGGACGGCGTCGACGCCCTCCTCGCTGATCTCGCCGGACGGGCCGAGGTACCGCATGAGTCGCAGCACGGACTTGGTCGACGACTGCGGCACCGGCGGGGCGCCGCGGTGCGCGTCGACGACGAGGAGGTGGACCGTGTTGGAACCGACGTCGAGCACACCCAGTCGCATGGACGCACGGTAGTGCCGTGTACGCTGACCGCGGCGCCGACGCCCACCTCACAGCCTGGAGAACCGTGCCCGACGACCTGCGCGCCCACCCTCGCGCCGACGGAGCGCCGACCCTCGGGGCGCCTGCCCACGACGCGCGCACCCGGGGTGACGGTCTCCTGCGGGCGCGGTTCGACGTCCGGGAGCTCGCGGGCGCGGTCGGCGACGTCGGCGTCCTGGTCCCCATCGCGGTCGCGATGGTCGTGGTCAACGGGCTGTCCGCCACGGCCGCGCTCCTGCCGGCCGGGATCCTCTACGTGGTCGCGGGCTGGTACTACCGCGTGCCGGTCCCCGTGCAGCCGCTCAAGGCGTTCGGCGCCATCGCCATCGCCGCGCAGCTCGGCCCCGACGAGATCGCGGCCGGCGCGCTCCTCATGGGCGCGGTGTTCCTCCTCCTGGGCGGCACGGGGCTCCTGGACCGGGCGGCCCGGGTGTTCCCCCTCCCGCTGGTGCGGGCGGTCCAGCTCTCCGTCGGGCTGCTGTTCCTCAAGGTCGCCGTCGGGCTCGTCACCGCCCCGCCGACGACCTTCACCGACCACACGCGTCCCGTCGCGTACCTGGTGGGAGGTGCGCTGCTCGTGGCGGTGCTCGCCGGGCTGCTGCGGCGCTACGCCGTCAGCCTGGTGCTCGTCGCGGTCGGGGTCGTCGTCGTCCTCCTCACCGGTCCCGCCCCCGGTGGCGTCGCCCTCGGACCCGCCCCCGTGGTGCTGCCCGACCTGTCCTGGTCCGTGGTCGCCGTCGCCGCGGTGACCCTCACGCTGCCGCAGGTGCCGCTGACCTTCGCGAACTCGTGCGTGGGCGCGGCGGAGGCCGCCCGCGGCTACTACGGGACGGCGGCACGCCGCGTGACACCCAACCGGCTGGCCGTCAGCCTCGGGCTGGCGAACCTCGGCGTGGGGGCGGTGAGCGGGATGCCGGTCTGCCACGGGGCGGGCGGGTTCACGGCGCACCGCGCGTTCGGGGCGCGGACCGGCGGGGCGTCGATCGCCATGGGGGCCGTCCTGATCGGCCTCGCCCTCGGGGTGGGCGCCGGACTCGGGCCGGCCCTCCAGGCGTTCCCGCTGCCCGTGCTCGCGGGTCTGCTCACGGTGGCGGGCCTCCTGCACATCACGCTGCTGCGCGACCTGCGCCGCCCGCTCGACTGGGCGTTCGCGGTGGTCGTCGGCGTCCTGGGGGTGCTCCTCAACCTCGCGGTGGCCCTCGTGCTGGGCCTCGTCGCGTGGTGGCTGGTCGCCCGGCTGACGTCGCGGCGCCGGGCCGCCTGAGCGCGGCGGACCGCCGTCCGGGCGCAGGCGCCGTCGGACGGGCACGCCCGCAGCGGGCGACCGCGGACGCCTACCCTGACGCGGTGCCGACCTCCCCCGCCGCCCTGCTCCTCGCCGACCTGCACCACTGGGTCCCGGCGGACGCGAGGCAGCGGGAGCTCGTGGCCCGCTACCGGGAGCTGGTCCGCGAGCACGGACCGGCCGCGCTGGCCCGGGACGGCGGCCCGGAGCACGTCACGGGCTCGTGCTGGGTCCTGTCCCCCGACCTGCGCCGCGTCCTGCTGTGCTTCCACCGCAAGGGCCGGTTCTGGGTGCAGACCGGGGGACACACCGAGCCCGACGACGCCTCCGTGGCCGCCACGGCGCTCCGGGAGGCCCGCGAGGAGAGCGGCATCGCGGACCTGCGCCTCGTCGGCGGGCCCGACGGCCGCGTGCTGCCCACGGACCTGGACCGGCACGAGCTGAGCGGCGCGTTCGGGCGCTGCCGGGCGCACTGGGACGTCGGCTACGTCGCGCTGGCGGCCGCCGACGCGGTCCCGTCCGTCAGCGACGAGAGCGAGCACGTCGCGTGGTTCGACGTGGACGAGCTCCCCGCCGACGGCGCGCCCGGGCTCGCCGACCGGCTCGCGACGAGCCTCGCCGAGCTGGCTGCGCGCGGAGGGCCGGCACGACGCCCGTGATCCGCCGCACCCCTGATCGGCCCGACGCAGATCCGCACCGCCCCTGATCGGCACCGCCCCTGATCGGCACCGCCCCTGACCCACGCCGCCGCCCGCGAGGACGTAGGTCCGACGACGGCGCTCCTCCGCCCGCCTAGCGTCGGGATACCGGCTGATGGCAAAGGAGCGATCATGCGCACAGTGGTGGTCACGGGATCGGCGTCCGGCATCGGCCGGGCCACGAAGGAGCTGCTCGAGTCACGCGGCGACCGTGTCGTCGGCGTGGACATCCACGACGCGGACGTCGTCGTCGACCTGACGACGGAGGAGGGGCGCGCGGACCTCGCCACCCGGGTGGGCGAGCTCACGGGCGGGCGCATCGACGCCGTCGTCGCCAATGCGGGACTCGCCACGCCCACGCCGCAGACGGTCGCCGTCAACTTCTTCGGTGCCGTCGCGACCCTCGAGGTCCTGCGTCCTCTGCTCGTCGGCTCCGACGCGCCGCGTGCCGTCGCCACCGCCTCCATGGCGAGCTTCCTGCCTGCCGACGACGAGCTCGTCGGCCTCTGCCTCGCCCGCGACGAGGCCGCGGCGCTCCAGCGGGTGAAGCAGCTCCTCGAGGTGGACCAGGGCAACCTCGTCTACTCCAGCACCAAGGCCGCGTTGTGCCGGTGGCTGCGTCGCACCGCCCCGACCCCGGAGTGGGCCGGCGCCGGGATCCCCCTCAACGCCATCGGCCCCGGGGTCGTGGAGACGCCGATGACGGCGGACCTCACCGCGACCGAGGAGCAGCGGCAGGGCCTGCTGTCCATGGTGCCCATGCCGCTCAACGGGTTCATGGGGCCCGACGTGCCGGCGCGGCTCCTCGCCTGGCTCGTCAGCGAGGAGAACACCCATCTGTGCGGGCAGGTCGTCTTCGTCGACGGCGGCTCCGACACGGTGATCCGGGGCGACGCCACCTGGTGACCCCGCGGTGACGGCACCTGGGCCCGGCCCTCGTGGTCGGGCCCAGGTGTGCAGGTAGTCCTCGGTGTGCCCCGCTGGGTGTCCGACTGCTCGACGTGCGACTGGTCGACGTGGGACTGCTCTGCGTGCGACTGCTCGGGCGCGACGGCTCGGGCGCGACGGCTCGGGCGCGAGCGGCGTCGCCGGCTCAGCTGATCGGGGTGACGACGCGCGTCCGCCAGCGGGCCGGGTCCGGCTCGCCGGCCGGTCCGTCCAGGTACTCCTCCCACATGACGTCGCGGGCGGCCAGGCCGCGCTCTGCCATCCACCGGCCGAGCTCGGCGTACGTCTGCTCGAGCGTGTCGTAGGGACCCACGTGGACGGTCACCACGGCCGCCCCCTCCGGGAGCCGCACGTCGACGAGCCCGTCGCCGGGGGCAGGGGCGTCGAGCGGCACGACGAAGCCCGCCGTCAGGTCCACGACCTCGGTCACGTCACCCCGGTACAGCGCCACCGCCGGGCCGGTCGGGGGCGCGCCCTGTGCGGCGAGCCCTCCGGCGGCGGCGCCGAAGGCGCGGTCGAAGAACTCCGTGAGGTGGTCCATCGGGACCGTCTCCTGCACCCCCACCAGACGGGCCGGTCCGAGCTCCACGCGTTCGACGTCCATGACGACTCCTCCCCCGAGGTGTGACAGGTCACCTCCCACCGAACCCCTCCGCCCGCCCCCGCGAGCGGTCCGAACGTCCCGACGTGCCGTGGGAGCAGGGGCGGCGTTCACTGGGAGCAGGTGCGGCGTCCCCGCGGCACCACCGCCGACCGCACCAGCGGTCACCGGACCGACGGTCGACGGCGACGACGAGCCCGAGGAGGAGCCATGAGCGCCGACGCCTTCGGTGACCCGGTTCGCGCGATCACGCTGGTCCGGGAGGGGATGCCGGTCGTGGACGTCCACGGCCAGAAGCTCGGCAAGGTCAAGGACGTGCGGCTGGGGGACCCCGACGCCGTCACCGGGGAGGGGCAGGAGGGCGTCCTGGACGACGACGGCCCGCCGGCCTCCGCCGCGTCCTGGCTGTCCCGCACGGGCTACGTGCGCATCCACAAGGGTCTCTTCGGCGGCGACCGGTGGGTGAGCGGCGACGACGTCGCCACGGTCGACGACGACGAGACCGTCCACCTCGCGATCGACGAGGGCGCGCTGGTCCGGTGAGCCTGCTCCGATGAGCCCGGTGCGCCGCGGCGGTGCACCGGGCGTCGGTCACGCGTCACTCGTCGCCGAGGCGCACGTCCGCGACGGCGCCGGCCGCCCGGAGCTCGCGCAGCCGCGCGACCGTGTCCGCCCGCAGGACGTGCGGGTCCACGGTCGTCACGTGGATGCCGGTCGCGCCCTCGAAGCCCGCGGCGGTCGCGTCGCGCCACTTGAGCACGACGTTCCACGGCAGTCGCTCCGGTGCGTCCGGCGGCCGGTGGTGCCACTCCTCGTTCGAGGGCATCGCGACCCCCGTCGCGGCGTGCAGGGCGTGGAGCAGGTCCGACACACCCCGGACCTGCTCGTCGTCGTGCTCCCACGGCAGTCGGTCGTCCAAGGACCAGACCTCGAGCGCGGGGTACGTGTGACCGACGCCCGCGAGCGCCACGGCGTGCTCGGTCCGCGCCACGACGAGCCCCTGCTCCTGCGCGTGCGCCAGGACGCGCCGGCGCACCACGTCCGGGTCCGCACGCAGGCGCCCCAGCACGACGTCGAGCCGCGGCCCGGGCTCGTCGACCGCGATGACCTGCTTGTGCAGGTGGTCGAACGACGCCCCGGCGGGGCGCAGCCAGTTCTGGAACGCGACGACGTAGCGGGCGTGGGGCTGCTCGTCGTACAGGGACCGCACCGCGTCCACGGTGAAGGCGACGAACCTGTGGTGCTCGTCCGGCGTCATCGTGCCCGGCCCGGCCAGCTCGTCCTCGAAGCGGGCGCCGTCCACGTAATGGCGCCGGGCGACGACGACGTCGTGGGCTCCCGCGAAGAGGTCCACCGCCCGCTCGCGCAGGACCGCCTCGGGCAGGGCCGCCCAGGCGTCGTCGTCGACCCCCTCGGCCGCGGCGCGGCGACGCAGGACGGCGAGCACGTGCTCCCGGCCCCGGGGGTCGGCCACGTACGCCGCCGCCCGGGCGCGCACCTGCGGCGGCACGACCCACCCGTGGTCGGAGCGCCAGTAGTCGACGGACAGGATCTCGAAGAGGTTCGGCACGCGGCGCAGCTCGGCGACCGTGTCCTGGAGCGCCGCGGCGGGCACGTGGTGCAGCACCTCCCCGGTCGGCAGGAGCCGGGCCTTCTCCGGTGGCGTCTCCAGCCGGCGCGCGGGGCAGAAGGCGCAGTGCCGCCCCGCGAGGGCCGGGTCGAGCGGACGGCGCGGGGCGTCCGCGCCCGCGGACGGCCGCGGTCGGTGGGCCCGGCGGGGCACCGTCCAGACCTGGGTCCCGGTGAGCGGGGAGACGTGCTTGAGGGTCCCGTCCGGGAGCCGCACCAGCGGCGGGGGGTCGCTCACCCCG
>NZ_AXCW01000075.1 GCF_000603945.1 Actinotalea ferrariae CF5-4
TAGGACCCGTGCTCAGCGTCCGCGGACCTCGCCCGAGCCGCGCACGTCCGCGTCGACCTCGGCGTCCCCCGTGTGGGTCACCGCGCCGCTCCCCTCGACGACGACGCGCAGGTCCCGGGTGACGTGGACCTCCACGTCGCCGGAGCCGCGCACCGTCACGTCGGCCTGCTCGGCGTCGAGGTCGTCGGCGACCACCGCGCCGGAGCCGTCCAGCACGACCGCCTCGTGGGACGTCCGTCCCTCCAGCCGGACGTCACCGGAGCCCTCCACGAGGATCTCCACGCCGTCGGCGTCGAGCTCGGTGAGATCGACGTCGCCGGAGCCACTGACCTGGACCGCGAGGTCCGCACCGGTCACCCCGTGGCCCTGCACCTCCCCGGACCCGCGCACGTCGACCGCCGCGAGCTCCCGGACGGTGAGGCGGTACTCCACCGGGCCCAGGGATCCCGTGCCGGTCCGGTCGACCCCGAGCACGAGGGTGTCGTCCACGACCTCGCTCGTGAGCCGGTCCAGCACGAACTCACCGGCCGTGACCTGCAGGGACGGCTCGTCGCCGCGCTGCACGACGAGGCGGCCCGAGGTCTCCAGACGCACCGACGTCACGTCGGCGACCGGGCGGTCCTGCGTCGTCCGCGGTCCCACGTCGACCGTCGAGCAGGCCGCCGCGCCGGTCAGGAGCGCGAGCGCCGTGACGGCACCCGCGAGCCGCCGGGCGCGCCGACCCCCGGGCCGGTCGACGCCCGCGACCGTCAGGGCGGGTGCGGCAGAGGTCGTGCAGTCCATGGTGTCCTCGTTGGTCGCGTGGGTCCGGCCGGCAGCGAGGGCTCGCCGCTGCCGGAGACACCGTGGCCCACACCGGTGGTCGGCGGGATCGGGGGACACCCGGACATGAACCCTGAACCGTCGCCCACGCGACCAGGGGTCCCACCGGGGCGACGGCTGCGAGCCGTCCGCCGCCTCACCCCGACGCGTCGGGAGCACCCGGGACCACGAGCGTGCCCACGGCCGCGGCCAGCCGGTCCAGCAGCTCGACCTGCGCACCGACGACGACGTCCCGGGCGGCCACCAGCGGCCACCACCGGAAGCGGTCGATCTCGGGGAACGCCTGGACGTGCCCCGACCGCGGCGGCCAGGGCATCTCGAACGTGCCGCTCACGGCGGCGTCGGCGTCGAGGTCCGCCTCGACGGCCCACACCGTCACCTCCTTGCCGCCGCGCTGCCGCACGGTGCCCAGCGGCACCCGCGGACCGGACGGGACGGCGAGGCCGGTCTCCTCCGCGAACTCGCGCTCGGCCGTGGCCGCCGCGTCCTCGCCGGGATCGACCTCGCCCTTGATCACCGTCCAGGCCCCCTGCTCCCGGCGTGCCCAGAGGGGTCCGCCCATGTGGCCCAGGAAGACCTCGGGCGGCCCGTCCGCGGCACGGCGGAAGGGCAGGAGGCCCGCGCTGCGTCGCACCATGGCCCCATCCTGCGCCCGCATCCTCCTGAGGTACGACTGAGCGGGCGGCCGATGTGGTCCGTGCGGACCTCGACGCACCCCCCGGCCCGGGCGAGGATGGGGGCATGACGTCCGCCCCTGACCCGCGCACCGCCCCCCGGACCCGGCAGCCGTCGCGCGCCGCGCGCTGGTCACGGTCCCGTGCCGCTCGCTGGGCGGTCCCCACGGGACTCGCGGTGGCCGTCGTCGGCGCGGGCCTCGTCGCCCCGGTGGTGGCCGCGGCCGAGCCCGACCTCCCCGAGCGCACGGCCGCCGAGCTGATCGACGACCTCCAGACGGCCGAGGTGGCCGGTCTGTCCGGCACCCTCGTGCACCGCGCCGACCTGGGCCTGCCGTCCCTGGCGGGGCTCACCGGGCAGGGCGGGGGCCCCGGCGGCAGCACGGACGCCCTGTCGCTGCTGGACGGGGAGCACACCCTGCGCGTCTGGGCGGTCGGCCCGGACCGCTCCCGCGTCTCGCTGCACGGCGAGATGGGCGAGCTCACCGCGGTGTCGGACGGCGAGGACCTGTGGACGTGGTCCAGCGACGACCGCCTCGCCACGCGCTACCTCCTGCCCGACGACGGCCCGGGCACGCCGGCCGCGGACCTGCGGGCCCGCGTCGACGCGGTGGTCCCGCCGCTCACCCCGCGCGAGGTGACCGACCTCCTGCTCGAGGCCGTCGGGCCGTCGACGGACGTGACCGTGGGCGACCCGGTGACGGTCGCCGGCCGGCCGGCCCACCAGCTCGTGCTCACGCCGCGCGCGGACGGCTCCCTCGTGGAGTCCGTGCGGATCGCCGTCGACGCCGCGGACCGCGTCCCCACCCGCGTCCAGGTGTTCGCCGTCGGTCACGAGCCGCCGGCCCTCGAGGTCGGCTTCACGAGCCTGAGCCTGGTCCCGCCGGACGAGGAGACGGTCACGTTCACCCCGCCGCCGGGGGCCACGGTCGAGGAGGTCGACCTCCGGCAGGCCGCCGAGGACGCGACGGCGCCCCACGGCGGGGCCCAGGACCCGGGCGCCGGCACGACCGGGCCGGGGGACGGTCCCCCGGTCGACCTGGTCGGCGACGGCTGGGCGTCCGTGCTCGTGGCGTCGCTCCCCCCGGGTGCCCTCGAGGCGCTCGCCCAGGGGGCTGCCGGGATGCCCGCCCCCGAGAGCGAGGACGGCGCGTCGTTCGGGCCGCGGCACGGTGGTGACGACGACGCCGACGTCCCGCCGACCGCCCAGGTCGCGCTGCTCCTGGAGTCCCTCCCCGCGGTCGAGGGCGACTGGGGCACGGGGCGCCTGCTCACGTCCCGGCTGCTCAGCGTCCTGGTGGCCGACGACGGCCGCGTCGTCGTCGGCGCGGTGGACCGGACGACCCTCGAGGCCGCACTGACGCGCTCCGCGTCGCCCGGGCCGACCGGGCCGACCGGGTGAGCGCCCCGCTCCTGGACACCGTCGCCGCACCGGCACCGACCGCGGACCTCGCCCTGGCCACACGCGGCCTGACGAAGCGGTTCCGGTCCGGGCAGGTCGCGGTCGACGGCGTGGACCTCGCTGTGCCGCACGGCGCCGTCTACGGCTTCCTCGGCCCCAACGGGTCCGGCAAGACCACCACGATCCGCATGCTGCTCGGCCTGCTCCAGCCCACGGCGGGCGAGCGCTACCTGCTCGGACGTGCGATGCCCGACGGCGCCGCGGACGTGCTCCCGCGCGTCGGTGCGCTCGTCGAGGGGCCCGCCTTCCACCCCTACCTGTCGGCGGTGGAGAACCTGCGGCGCCTCGACGCGGCCGACCGGACCACCGACCCGCGCACGCTGGACCGGCGCATCGAGGTCGCGCTGGAGCGCGTCGGGCTGGCCGCGGCGGCCGGCAAGCGGTTCCGCCACTACTCCCTCGGCATGCGCCAGCGCCTCGGCCTCGCCGCCGCGCTCCTGCGTCCGCGGGACCTGCTCGTGCTGGACGAGCCGACCAACGGCCTGGACCCGCAGGGCACGCGCGAGGTGCGCAGCCTCCTGCTCGAGCTCGCGGCCTCGGGTGCGACGGTCGTGCTGTCCACGCACCTGCTGTCGGAGGTGGAGCAGGTCTGCAGCCACGTGGGCGTCATGCACCGCGGCCGGCTCGTCGCCCAGGACACCCTGCCGGACCTGCGCGCCCGGAGCGCCGCCGTCGTGGCGGTCCGCTCGACCGACCCGGCGGGCGCCGCCCGGGTCCTGGACCGGCTCGGGCTGGCGGCGGTCGCGCTCGACGCGGACGCCGTCACGGCGACCCTGGGGACCACCGCCCCGGAGGACGTCGTCGTGGCGCTCGTCGGAGCCGGGGTGCCGGTGCGCGGGGTGGAGGTCCGCACGGCGGACCTGGAGGAGATGTTCGTCGAGCTGACCGGGGAGGGCTTCGATGTCAGCGGCTGACGCGGGCCTGCACCGCGCCACCCACACGGCCCCCGCGGGCGACGCGGAGCGGCTCGGTAACCTCGTTACCGGAATGGCCCCCGCCGGCGGCGCACGTGCCGTCCCGCGCGGGGCCACGTGGCGGCTCTTCCGCTCCGAGCTCCGGCTCATCTACCGGCGCAGGCGCAACCTCGCCGGTGCGCTCGTGCTCGCCGCGGTCCCGATCATCATCGCCGTGTCGATCCGCGTGTCCGGCTCGGGCGACGGCGACTCGTTCCTGTTCGGCCAGATCACCGTGAACGGCCTGTTCGTGGCCCTCGCCGCGCTCTTCGTCCAGATGCCGTTCTTCCTGCCCACCGCCGTCGCCACCATCGCCGGTGACACCGTGGCCGGCGAGGCGAACCAGGGCACCCTGCGCTACCTGCTCGTGGTCCCGGTCGAGCGGACCCGGCTGCTGCTGGTCAAGCTCGCCGCCCTGGTCGTCTTCGCCGCCTCCGCGACGCTGCTGGTCGCCGGGGTCGGCGGCGTCGTCGGCGTGGCGCTCTTCGGTGCCGGACCCCTGCCGACGATCTCCGGCACCACCCTGTCCTTCGCGGAGGGGGTCGGCCGTCTTCTCCTCGTGTGCGGATACCTGACCCTGTGCCTGGTCGCCCTGGGTGCCATCGGGCTGTTCATCTCCACGCTGACGGAGCAGCCGCTCGCGGCCACGATCGCCGTCCTGGTCGTGGCGCTGACGAGCCAGATCCTCGACGCGCTCTCCCAGCTCGAGCCGATCCACGAGTACCTGCCGACGCACTGGTGGTTCGCGTTCGTGGACCTCCTGCGGGACCCCGTCGCGACGGAGGCCCTGCTGCCGGGCGTCGTCTCGGCGCTCGCCTACACGGCCGTCTTCACGGCGGCCGCGTGGGCCCGCTTCACCACCAAGGACATCAGCTCCTGAGGGCGGGTCCCGGGAGCGGCGCGCCCGCGAGGGCAGCCAGGACGACCCGCGCGGACCGGTCCGCGGCGTCGTCCACGTGCGTGAGGAAGTCGCCCTCGGCAGCCGGGCCGCACAGGTCCGAGATGCCCCGGACCGACACGAAGGCGGTCCGGTGCACGAAGCAGGCGTGGGCCAGCGCGGTGGACTCCATGTCCGTCGAGAGCGCCTCGGGGAAGGCCGACCGCAGGCCCGGCACCCGCGACGCGTCGACGAACGTGTCGCTGGACAGGACCGTGCCGGTCCGCAGCACCAGGTCGGCCGCCGCGGTCGCGGCGGCGCCCGCCACGGCCGCGACCAGGGCGTCGTCGGCGGCGTACGTCTCCGGCATCCCGGGGACCTGGCCGAGCGCGTAGCCGAAGGCACGCGCGTCCGCGGCGGAGTACACGTACCGCTCGCCGACCACGACGTCCCCGACGCGCACCCCCTCGCCGAGCCCGCCGGCGCTCCCGGCGCTCACGACGACGCGCGGGCGGACGGTCGCGAGGACCACGGCCACGGCCGTCGCGGCGTTGACGAGGCCGATGCCGCTGCGCACGAGGAGGAGGGTGCGCCCCTCCACCACGAGGGTCCGCTCGACGGCACCGCCGACGGCTACCGGGTCACCGACGTGCGACGCCCGCTCCAGGAAGGGGGCGGCCTCGTCGTCCATCGCGACGACGACGGCGGCCTTGACCTCGGGCAGGCGGCCGTCCCGGGGTGGGGGGACGCTCATGCGGTCACCGTGCTCCACTCGTCCCGGGCCGCGAGGAACCGGCGCGCGGCCTCCTGCGCCCCGGCCAGCGTGTGGTTGGCGCCCCAGCCGCACTGCGTCTCGTTGGCGGCCGGCACCTCCGCCGCGCGCGTCACGTCCTCCAGGGTGGCCGCGACGAGGTCGTGGACCTCGGCGTCCTCCCACTCCCCCGAGAGGATGAGGTAGAAGCCGGTCTGGCAGCCCATGGGCGAGAAGTCGACCACGCGGTCGGAGTGGTTGCGCGAGTGCTCCGCGAAGAGGTGCTCCAGGGAGTGCACGACCGGCATCTCGAGGTGCTCCACGTTCGGCTGGGCGAAGCGCACGTCGTACTTGCGCAGCACGTCGCCGGCTGGGAGCACCTTGCGGTCGGCCAGGCGCACGTACGGCGCCACGACGGTGCGGTGGTCGAGGTTGAAGGACTCGACGTTCATTCTCGGCTGGTCCACCGGTGTGCTCCCTGGTTCCCTGCGGTTCGTGGTCCGTTCCGGGCGCCGCGCGTCGTCCCCGACGGGGCGCCCGTGCCCAGTGTCCCGCAGGTCCGCCGCTGCCCGCCCACCGGGGCCGGACGCGCCGGAGGGCGGCACCTGACGGTGCCGCCCTCCTGGCGGGTGTCGAGCTGTCCGGCCGGGGATCAGTCCCAGAACTCGGGCAGCTCGTCGTCCTCGTCGTCGACAGGGATGAGGTCGGGGCGGGGGGTGAGCGTGTCCATGCCTCTACTGTCGGCAACCGCCGCGGCCCCTCCCGGGGACCTTGGTCTCACCGGGTGGAGGACCTTCGTCGGTGCTCCGGCCCGCCGCTCCGTGCGACCTCCCGCGGACCGGTCAGCGGGCTGCGCCACCGCCCGTGTCGTCGCGTCGGTCGGGATTCCGGTGCGCCGGCTCCGGCGCCCGGTCGGACCGGTCCTCGTCGTACCCGCGCCGCGTGTCGTGCTCGCCGCGGACGCCGTCCGTCCCGCGTGCCGCGCCGTCGTGGTCGCGGTCGGCGGCCGTCGGTCGGTCCGGGTCCAGCTCGTCGGCCCGGCGCAGGCGCTCCTGGACGTCCTCACGGGGGCCCGAGAGCTCGTCCGAGCGCTCCCGCGCCTGGGCCTGCAGCCGTGCGGCCTCGGCGGACCGGGTGTCCGCCTCCGCCTGGGCGAGCCGGGCATGGGCGTCGAGACGCTGGGCCTCGGCCTCACGCCGCTGGAGGTCGACCTTCTCGGCCTCGGCCTGCCGGCGCAGGTCGGCGGCCTCCTGGCGCTGCTTGTCGACCCGCCGCCCGGAGCTGCGGCGGGACCACCACAGCGCGAGCCCGATGATCAGGGCGAGCACCAGCACCGCCACCACGATCCACACGATCGTCTCGGTCTCCATGGCCGTCACCTCTCGTCGTCGCCGGAGGCGCCGTGCCCCGACCTCTTGATTGGACGACCGCGAGGAGGGTGCCGCAACCGCAGACGATCACGCCTCCAGGACGTCACCGCCCTCGACGCGCACGCCGAACGGTGCCAGCGCCCCCGTCGCCGGGCCCTGCAGGGCGTCGCCGGTCGCGAGGTCGAACACCGATCCGTGGCACGGGCACACGAGCTCCGCCCCGTCGGGGGCGACCGTGCAACCCTGGTGCGTGCAGACCGCGCTGTACGCGACGACCTCGCCCTCGGCCGGCTGGGCGACCAGGACCCGCAGCCCGGAGGCGCTCGTCACGAGGACCGCCCCGCCGACCGGGACGTCCGCGAGCGCGGTCAGCGCGCCGCCGCCCCCGCCCTCGCCGGCGCCGTCGCCCGCGTCCTCACCGCCCTCGGGGCTCGCGCCGGAGGGTGACTCGGCGCCCGACGCGCCGCACGCGGCGAGCAGGCACGCCCCGGCGGCGGCTCCCGCGGCTCCGGCGAGGACATGACGGCGGGTCGGGCTCATGGGTGGCTCCTGGTCGATCGGTCGGTCGTCGGTCGGGTGGGGTTCGCGGCCGGACGGCTCACGGATGGGTCGGTGCCGGTGCCGCGTGCGGCGCCGCTGCCACGTCCGCCGTCGACGGCGGCACCGGGGCGGTGAGCCCCTCGCCCACGGGGGCCACGAGCGGACCGTAGGCGTCGGGGCGGCGGGTCCGCAGGAACGGGAAGAGCGTCAGCCAGTCGCGCCGCTGCTGGAGGTCCAGGTCCACCACGAGGACCGCCGACGCGTCGCGCGGCGCGCGCGCGAGCACCCGGCCGTAGGGGTCGCAGACGAACGACGACCCGTAGAAGGTCACGAGACCCTCGGAGCCCCACCGGTTCGGCACGACCATGAACAGGCCGTTCTCGATGGCGTGCCCGACGATCACCTGCCGCCACAGCGGCTCGGTGTCGAACCCGGGGTGGTCCGGCTCGGAGCCGATCGCCGTCGGGTAGACCAGCACGTCCGCGGCGGCGAGGGCGTAGGCGCGGGCGACCTCGCCGAACCACTCGTCCCAGCAGGTCGGCATCCCCAGCCGCGCACCGCCCAGGAGCGGGTGCTCGTGCACGGGGTAGGGGTCCCCGCCGGCCGGCCCGGGCCGGAAGTAGGTGTCCTCGTGGTAGCCCGCCGTGACCGGGATGTGCAGCTTGCGGGTGCGGCCGACGACGCCACCGTCCGGGGCGAGGAGGACGGCGGTGTTGTACCCGAGGCCGTCCCGGCCGCGGGGCCCGTCGGCGCGCTCGTACAGCGAGGCCTGGACGAGTACGCCGTGGTCGCGGGCGAGCCGGGCGGCCAGGCGCACGGTCGGGCCGTCCGGCAGGTCCTCCGCCGCGTCGCACGCGTCGGGCCCGCCTCGCTGGTCGGCCGGGTACCGGGAGAGCGTGAGCTCGGGCAGGAAGACGACGGTCGCCCCGTGCCGCGCGGCGAGCGCGACGCCCGCGTCGAGGTCGGCCGCGACCCGGGCGGCGTCGGGGGACCACCGGTGCTGGACCACCCCGACCCGGACGACGGGGCCCTCCCCCGGGCCGGTCCGGGCGGGCGAGTCCGGGACGTCGAACGCCGTCACGAGCTCCACGGCGCCTCCTCCTCGCGTGGCCCACCCGTCGACAGGCGAGCCGGTTGCTGCTGGGTGATGCAGTGGACGCCGCCACCACGGTCGAACAGCGGTCGCGCGTCGACCCGGACCACCACGCGGCCCGGGTACGCCTCGGCCAGGACGGCCGCCGCCTCGTCGTCGGCCGGGTCGTCGAACGCGCACGCGACGACGGCACCGTTGAGGACGTAGTGGTTGACGTAGCTCCAGTCGACCCAGCCGTCGGCGTCACGCAGCGTGCGGGGCGCCGGGAGCGGGACGACCTCCAGGGGCCGGCCCTCGGCGTCCGCAGCGGCCTCCAGGGTGCGGCGCAGCGTCGCGCAGACCGCATGGTCGGGGTGCGCCGGGTCCCGCTGGTCGTGCAGGAGGACGGCGCCGCGAGGCGTGACCGTGGCGACGATGTCGACGTGGCCGCGCGTGCCGTACCGCTCGCTGTCCCGGGTGAGCCCCCGCGGCAGCCACACCACCCGCCGTGCCCCGACGGTGCGGGCGAGCTCCGCCTCGACGTCCGCGCGGGACCAGCCGGGGTTGCGCGCCGGGTCGCGCTGCACCGTCTCGGTGACCAGTACCGTGCCGCGGCCGTCCACGTGGAGGCCGCCGCCCTCGTTCACCAGGGTGGAGGGCACCGTCTCGACCCCGGCGAGCCGCGCCACCTCGGACCCGATCCGCGCGTCGTGCTCCCAGGAAGCCCAGTCCTGCTGCCCCCAGCCGTTGAAGACCCAGGTCACCGCCGCCACGGCTCCGTCGGGCGCCCGCACGAAGGTGGGGCCGATGTCCCGCATCCAGGCGTCGTCGAGCGGGAGGACGACGGTGTCGACGGACGAGGAGAGGAGGCGCTCCGCCTGCCCGAGCTCGTGCGCGGCGACCACCATGGTGACCGGCTCGTGCTCCCCCACGGCGTTCGCGACGGCCGCCCAGGCGCCCCGGGCAGCGTCGGCGTCCGAGGGCGTCTCCCCCAGCGTGTACCCCCCGGAGGGCCAGGCCATCCACGTGCGCTCGTGGAGTTCCCACTCCGCCGGCATGAGGAGAGAACCGGGGCCCTGCCTCGGTACCACCCGCCACCTCCTGGTCACGCCGACGCCGACGTCGGCGCGGGAGGCTCACGGTAGGGGCTGCGACCGACACGACGGAAGGTGCCGGCCGCCGTCCGACCGCGGTCTCTCACGGCGGCCTCTCAGGCGCGCGCTCGACCCGACCCGTCGCGAGCGGTCCGCCGACGACGTCCCGGCGGGTGCCTCAGGGCCGAGCGGCCCGCCCGTACGCGTTCCCGTGGCCGCTGCCCGCGGGGCTGCCGGAGGCCCTCCCCTGGGGGTGCGGCGGCGAGGCCGGCTCGCCCGCGGCCC